>DATBSL010000255.1:0-3427 GCA_036559805.1 Vicinamibacteria bacterium | reverse complement strand
CCCCACGGGCCGTGGTCCTGCCGCGGCCGCGACATCTGGGACGCGTTCTGCGCCGCCGCGGACGGCGACGCGGCGACGCTGCGCGACGTCCTGGCGCGCGACCCGAACCTCTACCGCGCCGAGTACTGGTACACGCAGCCGATCCACTTCGCAGTGCGCGAGGGCGAGCTGGAGGCGGTGCGCATGCTGCTCGAGGCCGGCGCCGACCCCTCGCTCGTGGAGCTGAGCGGCGAGGACCTCGTGACGCTGGCGCGCGATCGGGGCCACATCGCCGTCGTGGAACTGCTCGAGCAGGAGCGCGCACGACGGCCTTCCGCCCCGGAAGCCGAACCGAAGGCCGAGCATCCGATCCTGGCGGCCGCGGAAACGGGCGACCTCGCGCAGGTGCGGACGCTCGTCGACGCCGACCCGCGCTCGATTCACGCCGAGAGCCGCTCCGGCAGGCGGCCGCTGTCGCTCGCAGCCGGCCGCGGGCACGAGCCCGTGGTGCGCCTGCTGATCGAACGGGGCGCCGACCCGAACGCCCCCGAAGGCGCCGAGGCACCGCGCGGCATGGCCCTCTACAAGGCGGCCTGGAACGGGCACCGAGGCCTCGTGGAGCTGCTGCTCGACCATGGGGCCGACCCGAACGCGACGATCGACTCGTCCGGCAGCGCGACCTACGCTGCGGCCCGCACTCCCGAGCTGCGGCGGATGCTCGAAGCGCGGGGCGGCCGCCTCGACCCCTACGACCTCGTCTTCCTGGACGAAGACGAGGAGGCGCTGCGCCGCGTGGTGGCGGATCCCGCCGCGGCCAACCAGGGCTGCGGCGGCGTTCTCGCCGCGGCGTGCACGCAGAAGAAGCGCGACCTGGTGGTGAAGCTGCTCGACGCGGGCGCGCGTGTGCCGCCCGTGCTGACGGGTTGCCGCTCCTACCTGATGAGCGAGCCGGAGACGCTGCGCCTGCTGCTCGCGAGCGGCATGGACCCCGACCTCCCGAACTGGCAGCGCGCGACGCCGCTCCACGACCTCTGCTGGCGCGACCGCCGCGGTCGCGCGAACCCCCACCGCGTCGAGTGCGCCTCTATCCTGCTCGACGCGGGCGCGAGCCTCACCGCGCGCGACGAGGACTACCGTTCGACGCCCCTCGCTCTCGCGGCGCGCTCCGGCCTCGCCGACATGGTCGACCTGCTCGTCGCGCGGGGCTCGCCGACGAGCCTCCCGGACGACGAGCCGTGGGCGAGGCCGCTCGCCTGGGCCACGCGCCGCGGCCACGCCGAGATCGCGGCCACGCTGCGGCGGGCCGGCGCCGGCTCGTGAACCGCCTGACGCTGGCCTGAGCTTCCTGCACGAGCGGCAGCAGCGACAGGTCTGGCATGTATCCGGCATATCTTCTGTTCGTGCGGCCGTTGGACCATGGTGAGGAGGCAGGCATGACGCTGAACGGTTTCTTCGCGGAGCAGCTGGAGCGGGAAGCGCCGATATCGAAGCGGGCGCTCGAGCAGGTCCCCGAGGGCAAGCCGGACTGGAAGCCGCACGAGAAGTCGATGCCGTTCGGCTACCTGTCGAACCTGGTCGCGACCATGCCGAGCTGGCTCACGATGGCCGTGAAGCAGGACGAGCTCGACCTCAACCCTCCCGGCGGCCAGAAGTACGCGGCCCCGAAGACAGAGACCACGGCCAAGCTGCTCGCGGCCCACGAGGAGGCCGTCGCCGCGGCGCTCGCCGCGCTGCGCGGCACCACGGACACGTTTCTGGCGACGCCGTGGAAGCTCCTGGCCGGCGGCCGCGTCGTCCTCGAGCAGCCGCGGCACGTCGTCATCGCCGACACCTTCACGCACCTCGCGCACCACCGCGGGCAGCTCACCGTGTACCTGCGCCTGCTGGGCGCAAAGGTTCCGTCCGTCTACGGACCCTCGGCCGACGACGCGCGCTTCTAGATTCAAGACCTGACCCCGGGGCGTATGATGCCGCCCCGGAGGCGCCCATGGCTCCTGAAGACGTCGGTGTGCTCCTGAAGCGGTTCGAGAAGCCGGACGAGGTGCGGCTCTTCGAGAAGGGCCGCTTCGAGATCGTCCGGCTCGCCTCGCTCGTGATCGGGCGCGCGATCTACGAGCCGGGCTGGAAGTGGTCGACGCACGTCGGCCCGGGTGTCGGGGCGACGCGCTGCAGCGTCGCGCACGTCGGGATGGTGATCGCCGGGACGGCGACGGTCGCCTTCGACGACAAGCCCGTCGTCGAGCTCGTTCCCGGGTCGCTCTTCTGGGTGCCGCCGGTGCCGCACGACAGCTGGGTCGTCGGGGACCAGGAGTACGTGTCGCTCCACTTCCTGGGCAGCGAGCACTACGGCATGAGCGCCGAGGCGCCTCCCGAGAAGAAGCAGCGGTGAGCGCGACGCACGTAGCCCTGCTGCGGGGGATCAACGTGGGCCGCGCCAAGCGCGTCGCCATGTCCGACCTGCGCGCGCTCGTCGAGAAGCTCGGCTACCGCGACGTCAGGACGCTGCTCAACAGCGGCAACGTCGTGTTCACCGCGACTGGCGGGCGCGGTGGCGACCCCGCACCGCGGATCGAAAAAGCGATCGAAGCGACGCTCGGTCTGACGTCGCGGGTCACCGTGCTCACGGTGGCCGAGCTCGCGGAAGCGATCGAGAAGAACCCGCTGCTGAAGGTGGCCACGGACCCCTCGCGCCTGCTGCTCGTGGTCCTCACCAACCCCGCGGACAGGAGTCGCCTGAAGCCGCTCCTCGAGGAGGACTGGGGCAAGGAGGCGCTCGGCCTCGGCACGCGCGTGGCCTACTGCTGGTGCCCGCCCGGGATCCTGAAGAGCAAGCTGCCCGAGGCCGTCGGGCGGTTGCTGGGCGACGCGGCCACGGCCCGCAACTGGGCCACGATGCAGAAGCTGCTGGCGCTCACCCGCGACGGCGGCTGATCAGCTCCGCCAGCTCGCCGGCACCTGGACGTACGACGCGTCGAGCTCGGCGACCGACGGGCAGCCGAGCAGCTTCAGGGTTCGGACGACGTCGGCGCGCAGGATCTCGATCGCGCGTGTGACGCCGGCTTCGCCGCCCGCGCCGAGCCCGTAGGCGTAGGCACGGCCCACGAGCACGGCGCGCGCGCCGAGGCAGAGCGCCTTGACCACGTCGCTGCCGCGGCGGATCCCTCCGTCGAGCAGCACCTCGACGCTGCCGTTGACCGCCGCCACCACCTCGGGCAGCACGCGCAGCGTCGCCGCGACGCCGTCGAGCTGCCGGCCGCCGTGGTTCGAGATGACGAGCGCGTCGGCCCCGGCGTCCATCGCACGCCGTGCGTCGTCGGCGGTGTGCACGCCCTTGACCACGATCGGCCCGTTCCAGGCCTCCCGCAGCCAGCTCAGGTCCTTCCAGCACACGACCGACTGCGAGAGCGCCGCGCCCACGTCGGCGTAGGGCATCGGCCCGTCGGGCAGC
>DATBSL010000254.1:0-3520 GCA_036559805.1 Vicinamibacteria bacterium | reverse complement strand
TAGTCTCGTTCGGCGGCAGCTGTTACGAGTCGTAACTCGTTCCGGAACGAGTTGAGTGTCGCCGACGCAAGTATCCGCTGTCGCTCGCAGTGGGTACGGAGCGATGTTAGTAACGACTGACGTCCTAGCAGACGCAGCTATCCCTTGAAGCTCTGATCCCAGCCGGCAGTGGTGGCTGCGGCCTCGCTGTGGCGGTCGGTCGCGAGCGCCTTGCGCACGCGCTCGAGATCGATGCGGATCACGCCGCCGGGGCCGGCGGCGGACTGCGGGTCGAACTCGAGCGATGAGACGACGCGGCGGAACACTTCCTTGAGAGCCCGGGCGCCGAGCCGCGGCTTACGCGCCGCCTCGAGCACCACACGCTGGGCGGCTTCCGCCGTCATCTCGAGCTTGCAGCCGAAGGCCTGGAAGTAGGCCTGCGACTGGCGCAGGCCCGAGTCGCCGCCCTCGGCGAAGATCTTCGCGAGCGCTTCCTCGGAGAGCGCCTCGAGCAGCACGACCGCGTCGAAGCGCGACAGGAACTGCGGGCTCATCCCGTACTCGAACAGGTCCTCGGTCTTGAGCCAGTCGCGCAGCGCGAACTGCAGCTCCTCGCGCGCGCGTCCGTTCTCGTCCACCACCGTGACCGGCTTGAGCGCGCCCTGGTCCCTGCCCGCCGTGACGCGGTGGTAGACGGCGTCGTAGAGGCCCTCGAAGGCGCCGGCGCAGACGAAGAGCAGGCCGCTCGAGTCGACGTTCACGGTGGCGCCGCCGGCCCACTGCGGCAGCGTGAAGCCGACCGCCTCGTTCTCGATCAGGGTCAGGAGCGCCTCCTGCGCCCGTATCCCCGAGACGTTCGGCTCGCCGCCGACCTGGCTGCGGATCTTGTCCACCTCGTCCACGAACACGAGCCCGTGCGTCGCCTGCTCCAGCAGGCGCTCGACGGGCGCCTGGTCGCCGAGCTGCTCGCGCGCCCGCTCCAGCAGCCGGCGCAGAAGCTTCTCGCCGGGGTGGCCCTGCTCGGCCTCCTCGCCGAGCACGTTGGCGTGGATCCTCACGAGCGTCGAGCGCGTCCACAGCGCCGGGTTCGCCGCCAGCAGCTCCTCGACCGCGCGCATCAGTGTCGTCTTGCCCGAGCCGGACGAGCCGATCAGCAGGACGTTGCCGACCTTGAGCCCGGCCAGCTTCTTGGCGAGCGCCACGGACATCTCGCGCACGGCGTCCTTCTGGCCGATCACGCGCTTCTCGAGCGCCTTGGCGATCTGGGCGGGCGACGGGGGGGCAGCCACGCGCCGATTCTACGCCCGCGCCTTCGCCTCGAGCTCGGCCCAGCGCGCGTAGAGCCGCTCGACGTCGGCCTGCGCGGCGGCGAGCTCGTCGAGCCGCGCCCGCAGCGCCTGGTGGTCCGTCGCCACGGCCGGGTCCGCCGCCGCGGCCCGCGCGGCCTCGAGGCGTGCCTCCGCCTCGAGGATACGGGACTCCATCTCGTCCCACTCGCGCTGCTCGAGGTAGCCGAGCTTGCGCGGCCGGCCTGGAGCGCCCGCGCTCAGGGCGCTGGCGGAGCGCTTGCCCGCGGACGGCTTCGCCTTCGCAAGCTCGGCCTCGACGTCCCGGGCGGCTTCCCACTGCTCGTAGCCCGCGTAGGCCACCGCCGAGCCGCGGCCGTCGAGGGCGAGGACGCGTGTCGAGACGCGGTCGAGCAGGTAGCGGTCGTGGGTGACCAGCACCAGCGCGCCGGGGAACTCCAGCAGGCTCTCCTCGAGCACTTCGAGCGTCGGGATGTCGAGGTCGTTCGTGGGCTCGTCGAGCAGCAGCAGGTCGGCGGGCTCGAGCATCAGCCGCGCCAGCACGACCCGCGCCTGCTCGCCGCCCGAGAGGCGGCCGACTGGCGTCTCGAGCTGCTCCGAGCGGAACAGGAAGCGCTTCGCCCAGCCCGCGACGTGGATCGAGCGGCCCTGGAACACCACCGAGTCCCCGTAGGGGCTGAGCGTGCGCTGCAGCGAGACGGCGGGATCGAGGCGCGTGCGGTGCTGGTCGAAGACCACGACCTTGAGCCCGGGCGCGTGCTCGACCTTCCCCGCGAGGGGTTCCTCCTGCCGCGCGAGCAGGCGCAGGAGCGTGCTCTTTCCGCTGCCGTTCGGGCCGAGCAGGCCCAGCCGCGTTCCCGGCCCCAGCACGAGGTCGAGGCCGCTCACGACCTCCCGCTCGCCGTAGCCGTGCGCCAGCTGCTCGGCGACCAGCAGCCGCTTCGTGCGCCGCTCGGTCGCCGCGAAGTCGAGAGAGGCGGCGGCGGATCGTGAGCGCGCGTCGAGGTCGCCGAGCTCGTCCTGGAGCCGCTGCGCTTCGTCGATGCGCGCCTGGGCCTTGCGCGTGCGGGCGCGGGCCTTGCGCGACAGCCAGTCGAGCTCGCCGCGCACTCGGTTGCGCAGCGATTCCTGGTAGGCCGCCTGTCCGGCGAGCAGCTCGTCCTTCTTCTCGAGGTAGCGGCTGTAGCGCCCGCGCACGTCGAAGAGGCCGGCGGCGAACGCACGGTTGAGCTCGATCAATCGGCCGGCGACGGCCTCCAGGAAGTAGCGGTCGTGGCTCACGGCGACGAAGGCTTCGGGCTCGCGCGGCAGGAGCGCCTCGAGCCAGAGGATGCCGTCGACGTCGAGGTGGTTGGTGGGCTCGTCGAGCAGCAGCAGCTCGGGCTCCTTCACGAGCTCGCGCGCGATCGCGAGCCGCTTCTTCCAGCCGCCGGAAAGCGTCGCGGTGTCCTGAGCCTCGTCCGCGAAGCCGGCGCGTCCCATCGCGACCGCCACGCGACCGTCGCGAACGTGCGGGTCGAGGTGCGCGTCGTCGAGCGCCTCGCGCAGGACGGAGCCGACGCTCGAGCCCGCGCCGAACACGGGATCCTGCGGGACGTAGCCGATGCGCAGCCGCTTGCGCGCGGCGCGCGTCCCGGACGAGGGCGGCTCGAGACCGGCCAGGATCTTCAGCAACGTCGACTTGCCCGAGCCGTTGGGCCCCACGAGGCCCACGTGGTCGCCCTCGCAGACCCCGAGCGCCAGGCCCTCGAAGAGCGGCGCCGCGCCGAAGGCCTTGGAGAGCTCCTGGCAGGAGACGAGCAGCTCAGCCAACGCGGTGAGGCTCGACGCGCGCGGGGAGGGCCATGCGATGATCCTCTCACGGTGAACGGCGGCTTCGAGTATCGCGAGACGATCGGGCGCGAGGCGACGGGCCAGAGCGTGCTCGCCTGGCTCGCGACGCGGCACCGCCACTCGAGCGAGCCGGTCTGGCTCGCGCGGATCACCGCGGGAGAGGTGAGCGTCGACGGTGCCATGGCCCGCGCCGGGGATGCGCTGCGCGCCGGCCAGGCGCTCAGCTGGCGGCGGCCGCCGTGGGAAGAGCCCGCGGTGCCGGCCGGCTTCGCGGTGCTGTTCCGCGACGAGCACCTGCTCGCCGTCGCCAAGCCGCGCGGGCTGCCGAGCCTGCCGAACGGCGGCTTCCTGGAGCACACGCTGCTGCACGCGGTGCGCCGCCGCCATCCGGAGGCGACGCC
>DATBSL010000253.1:0-12576 GCA_036559805.1 Vicinamibacteria bacterium | reverse complement strand
GTTGCATACCCTCGGGCTCGGCGAGAACCCCCCCTCGAGCGAAGCGATCACGCGTCACGTCAGGTCCCGCTGCGGCCGCTGACGACAGGCCGCGACAATCACCGTTTAGCAGACCGGCGCGTGCCTCGCAAGGGAATGCGTGCGTGGGAAGCCGGTCCAATGCAGATCCAAGCCAGGTCCAAGTGGGATCCAAAGCAAGAGCGCAGGCGATGCCAGAGGATAGAGGCGACTCGGAGAGGGATGGCTACATCGGCCGAAAAGCGCGCACGCACGCTAAAGAGCCGCGTCGAGGCCTTCGAGCGCCGCCTGATCAGAGCCGAGCTCGAACGAAGCGGTGGAAACCAGCAGAAGGCCGCCCTGGCGCTCGGCGTCCTCCCGAGCACGCTCTGCGAGAAGCTCAAACGGCTCCGCATCGGCGTCGTGCGTCACGTGGTCGACCTCGCCACGACCGAGCCGACATCCCGTTCGCCGCTCTAGCCTACTCCCCCACCTCGAACGCGGAGCCGCGCGCGGGCAGGCGCGCGTCGAGCCGCAGGAAGACGGCCTCGCGCGCGTCGAAGCGGAGCTCGCCGCGCGCGTGCCTCGGGTCGCGGTAGAGCGACAGCGTCGCGTCGGCGAGGCTGGCGCGGGCCGCGAGCCTTTCCCACGACATCCCGTCGAGCGAGGCCTCGACGCTCGGCTGCGCGAGCCAGGGCCCGTCCGAAAGCTCGAAGGCGACGCGGCCGACGCGGCGCCGCTCGGGGAGCGCCAGCAGCGTGCCGTCCGGGGAGAAGCGCGTCGGCGTGGGCTCGCCCGCCGCCACGGTGTCGGCCGCCGGTCCCGGCTCGACTTCGAGCACGCGCTCGCGCGCGAAGCCTGCCACCGTCCGAGTCCCGGCGGGCGGATCCGCGGCGGCGGCCGGCGTGACCACGTGGCGTACGCCGACGGCGCGCAGGAAGCGCAGCCCCTCGGCGGCGAGCCCGTGCTCGAAGAGCTCCATCGCGCGGTCGAAGGGACGCGGAATGAAGCCCGAGTCGCCGTTCACCAGCGGCCGCCCGTGCGCGAGGCCGTCGAGCATCGCGAGCGTGTCGTTCTCCGCGAGCGGCAGCACCAGGACCGCGCCCTTCTGCCCCGCGAGCCAGCGCGACGCCTCGCCCGGGCCGTCGTAGCGCTCGAGCCGCAGCGGCAGGTTGGCCGATTCGAGCAGCATCAGCCCGAGCGCCGCGAGCACCGCGAGGCGGCGCCGGCCCGCGAGCGCGAGGCCCGCCAGCACGGAGAGCGCGAGCGTGGGCACGAGCGCGAAGCGCGCGAGCGCGCGGACGCCGCGCACGAGCACGAGCTGCTCGTGCAGGAAGCGGTAGAACGCCGTCTCGGGACCCAGCGAGAACAGCACCGCCACGGCGGAGGCCGCGACGGCGACCGCCCGATAGCGTTTCGGCGCCGACGCCAGGCCCGCGATGCCCAGGACCAGGACGCACACGCCCGGGAACAGCGTGTCGCGGATCGTCGTGGGGTCGAGCAACCGCTGCGAGAGCGGCCCCCAGAGCTGCGTTCCCGCCGCGACGTAGGACGGAAGCGTGGCGGCGTAGGTCGAGACGGTCTCGAGCGTGAACTCCTGCCCCTGGAACGCGCGCATCCGCAGATAGGGAGCGGTGACGGGCCACAAGAGCGCCGCCGCGAGCAGCATGCCGGCGGCGAGCCGCCCCAGCTCGGGCACGCGCAGTCCCCCGAAGAGCGCCACCAGCACGGCGACGCCCAGGGCAGTGGCGGTGATGGCGCCCAGGTAGACCGAGGAGAGCCCCTGCAGCGCCAGCATCAGGCCCACCACGAGCGCGCGCTTCAGCGTGCGTCTTTCCCAGAAGCGGTCGAGCGCCAGGAGCGCGAGCGGGAAGAACACCGTCACCTGCGCGTGCAGGTGCGCGAGCCGCGTCCAGCGGTGGGGGCCCGCCGCGAAGAACGCGCCGGCCACGAACGCCGCGACGCGGTCGCCGGTCGCCCGCCGCACCAGCAGCTGGACCGCCAGCCCCGACAGCAGCAAGCTGCCGAGGAGAGCCACGTTGTAGGCGAGCACGGGACCGGACGCGCGCTGCAGCGGGGCGACGAACGCCGCCGGCAGCAGCAAGTTCTCGGAGAACGCGAGCGCGTCCTTCAGCGGGTGGAATGCGGGGGCGTCGAAGAGCCGTGCGGGATCCTCGAAGAGTGTCGTCCCCGCCCACGCGAGGATCCAGGCGTTGAGCCGCCCGTCGGGACGGTCCATTGGACCCGTGTGCGCGAGGTCCAGGACGAGGGGCCAGCTCATGAGCGCCAGCAGGACGATGTAACCGAGCGCGCTCCAGCCGATCTCGCCGCGCGAGATCGGTCGGGAAAGAGGCGGCGCGCGCGGCGCGTCCCACGGAAGCAGGAAAGCCAGGAGCCCCGCGAGCGCCGCGGCCACGAGGGCCATGCCGTCGGTGAGCCGCCACACCCACGCCGGGCGCGCCGCGCCCAGGTAGCGCGCCGGAATCACCTCGCGGCGCCCGTCGGGACGGGTCCAACCGAGGCGCAGCCGCGGGCCCTGGCCCGTGTGGTCAAAGACGACGTCGAGCGGGGCTCCTCCCGCGGCGAGGCCGACCGCCGCTTCCGCGCGCAGCGGGTCGCCTTCTGCCTGCAGTAGCGTACGCCCGCCCATCGAGACGCGGACCTTGCCGCGGCCTTCCACCCACAGCGCGTAGCGCCCCGACGCGGGCGCTCGAAGCTCGCCGCTGAAGCGCAGCGAGGTCCGGCGTCCGAGCGGCAGCTCCGCCAGGTCGCGGCCCGTGACCTCGACGCTGCCCGCCCGCGTGCGGCCGAGGCTGGAGGCGCCGTCGCTCACGTCGCCCGCGATGCCGGCCGGACCGCGCCAGAGCACGACCAATGCGAGCAGAATCGCGGCGGCGAGGAACGCCGTGGCGACCGGCGCCAGACGGCGCGGCCGGCGGGCGCCGCCCAGGAGCGCGGTCGCGACCGCGAATGCGACGAGCGGCAGCGCCAGGCGCAGGGCTCGCACGTCGAGCGGCGGCTCGGCCGCGATCGGTGACAGGCGCAGCAGCGCGAGCAGCACGAGGCCGAGCGTCACGGAGAACGCCACGCGCGAGACGAACGAGAGCAGGCGCCGCAAGGCCCGGGCATTCTAAATCCGTTAAAGACGCGGTTGACCGGTGGCACGGCCGCTCCAATAATCGTTTTGTCCTCATGAAGCTCAGGGCCATGCTCGCGGCCGCCGGCGCTTTCGTCTCGTGCGCCTTCCAGCCCGCAGCCGAGCTCAAGCCGGGCGATCCGGCGCCCGACTTCTCGCTCGAGGGATCGGACGGGCGGACTCACCGTCTCGCCGACTACAGGGGCCGTCAGGCCGTGGTGCTCGCCTGGTTCCCGAAGGCCTTCACCAGCGGCTGAACGAAGGAATGCCGGTCGCTCCGTGAGAGCGGCACGAAGCTGCGGGAGTTCGAGGTCGCCTACTTCGCGATCAGCACGGACACGCCGCAGAAGAACAAGGAGTTCGCGGAATCGCTCGGGGCCGACTACCCGTTCCTGGGCGATCCCGACCGCAAAGCCGCCGGCCCCTACGGCGTGCTGATCCCGGCCGTGCGGCTCGCCAAGCGCTGGACCTTCTACATCGGCAAGGACGGCCGCGTGCTCTTCGTGGACAAGGACGTCAAGGTCGACTCCGCGGGCGCGGACGTCGCCGCGAAGCTCGTCGAGCTCGGGATACCGAAGCGGACGAAGACGGGCGCCTGAAGCGGCGCGGCCCGCGCGTCAGAACTGGACGTCCGTGACCTTCCCCTCGACGAACACGACCGCCATCCCCTTGTAGGTCCAGCGGGTCTTTCCGCCGAAGACGATCTCGGCCTCGGGCGCGCCGAGCGCGCGGCGAACCTCGTCGCTCGTCATCCCGGGCTTGATCTCGGTCCGCGTCGAGCTCCCCTTCGCGGCGGCGGGTGCGGAGGCCGGCGCCACGAGCGCCTGCGCGCCGGCCGGAACCGCGACGGGCGCGGACGCCACGCTGGCCGGGGCCGCCTCGGCCGAAGGCCGGCCCGCCCGGGCGGGCCCGTCCGGCTTGGGTCCGTCGGGGTAGTTGTACGCGATCTCCTTCTCGAGCTTGGTGGCGCGCGCCGCGGACAGCGAGTGGTCGCTGAAGAAGAAGTTCGCGACCTTGTTGCCCTCGCCGTACTTCTTGGCGAAGCGGTTCCAGAGCCGCGGGCCCTTCGTGATGTCGTAGCCGGCCTCGTACGCGTAGCGCAGGCCGACGCGGTCGGCCTGGTCCTCCATGCCGCGGCCATAGCCGTTCTTCCAGGCGCTGCCCGCCGCGACGACCGCGAGCCCGAGGAGAGCCTGCTGCGTGTCGCTGTCGATCGTGGAGGCCGCCCCGAGCGCGCCGAGCATCGCGATCTGGATCCACATGTCCTTCTTGAACTGCTTGCGCGAGTGCTCGTGGCTCGCGTGCACCAGCTCGTGCCCGAGCACGATCGCCACCTCGTCGTCGTCCAGGTCGTCGAGCAGGCCCGAGAACACGTAGATCGAGTAGTTGCCCATCGCGAAGGCGTTCCACTCCTTGTTCTCGATCACGTAGACGCGCACGTTCTCGGGCGGGATGTATGAGGGCAGGAGGTTGTCGACGATGCGGCGCACGCGCTCGACGCGCGGCCCGCTCTCGATCAGCTTGCCGACCGGGGACTTGGGGTCGCCGAAGCGGCCCTGCTGGCGCGCCTGGGTCTCGGCCTGGTCGGTGGCCCCGCGGACCTCGCCCTCGAACATCGCCGAGCCGTTGGGCTTGGCTTCGATCTCGCTCGCGACGAGCGAGCCGTCCCGCTGGCGCTTGCCCTTGGCCTTGAGCTCGTAGCCGAGCGGTATCGCGGCGTAGCTCTTCGCGTCGCCCTCGCCCTTGAACTTGAGCTTCGGCGCCGGGCAGACGCGCTGGGCGTCGGCGATCAGGCAGGCACCCGCGCGCCACTCGAGGTAGCCGTCGACCTTCTCGCCGCGTCCGCCCTCGCCCTCGTCCTGCGCGCGCAGGCCCGAAGCGCACAACGCGAGGCCGGCCCCCAGCAGCAGCGCCCGTCGCAGCGGACCCCTCATCGCTCTCCCCCTTCACTACCGACGAAACCCCGCTTCCGGGGTTCCGTCAAGAAAGGATACGCCCGGTCCCGGGCCCTCCGCGGAAAACGCCCGTGATCCGCATCACGGCTGGTCGCGTCCGATGCTGTCGAGCGCGCCCTGCGCCTCGCGGGACACGAGCACGTCGGCGTCGCGGCTCAGCTGCGTCAGCCTCGGCAACGCGGGGCGCGCCGGAGCGCCTATGCGCCCGAGGGCGCGCGCCGCCTGGGAGCAGACCGTCTTGTCCTTGTCGGAGAGCGCGGCGACGAGCGCATCGAGCGCGGGCTCGGCGCGGCGGCCCAGCCGCGCGAGCGAGCGCGCGGCCTCGCGGCGCACCGCGACGTCCTTGTGGCCGAGCGCCGCTCCGAGCGCGCCGGCCGCCGGGGCGGCGGCGTCGCCCAGCATTCCGAGCGCCTTCGCGGCCTCGGCCGACACCAGGGCGTCCGTGTCGCGCAGCGCCGCGGCGAGCGCGTCGGCCGAGGCGCCCGCGGCCGGCCCGATCCGGCCCAGGGCTTCCGCGGCGCGCAGCCGCACGTCGGGGCTGCGGTCCGAGAGCGCGGCCGCGAGCGCCGGCGACGCGGGCGCGGCGCGCGGACCGCGGGCCGCCAGCTCCTGCGCGGCCCGCCGGCGCGTCGCGGCGTCGCGGTCGGCCAGCTCGTTCGTCAGGCGCTCGATCTCCGGGTCGACGGCCGCTGCAGCGGGCGTGGGCAGCGGCGTGGGCGGCGGGACCGCGACCGGGGCCGCCGTCGGCAGTGGCGTGGCCGGGATCGTGGGCAGCGGCCTCGGCGACGGCGACGCCGCGGAGCCGAGCGTCGTCGTGGGACTCGTGCGAGCCGGCGCTGGCACGGCGGTCACGGGAGGCTGGACGGACGGCTGCGCGGGTGGACGCGTGGGCGCCGGAGGGCCGGGGCTCGCGGCGGCCGCCGGTGCCTCTGCCACGGTCGGCGGCGGCGCGGGCGAGCCGCTCGGACCACGCCCCAGCCACAGGCCGAGCGCTCCCGCGGCCAGCACGGCCAGCAGGCCCAGGCCGCCCAACGCCGCCAGCACGGCTCCCGTGCGGCGCACGGGCGCACGGGGCGCCTCGGCGTCGTGGCGCGGCGGCCGCATCACCGGCGCTCGGGGCGGCAGCGGGGGCGCGGTTCCCGGGGCGGGCCGCGTCGCCTCCGGCGAGACGACCGTCGGCGCGGCGGCGGCCGTGCGCGGGCGCTGGAGCGTCGCCGTCGCGGACGAGGTGCTTACGGCCTCGGGCGCCGCGAGCCCGGCGGCGAGCGCGTCCACGAACGCGCCGGCCGTAGGCCAGCGGTCCTCCGGCTTCTTCGTGGTCGCCTTCAGCAGCGCGCGCAGGAGCGGCTCGGGAACCACCTCCGGCGGCGGCAGCGGCAGCGGCTCCTGGACGTGCTTCATCATCACCGCGAGCGGCGTGTCGGCCGAGAACGGCACGCGGCCGGTGAACAGCTCGTACGCCACGATGCCGAGCGCGTAGACGTCGGCGGTCGGGCCCACGTTGGGGCTGGTCGCCTGCTCGGGCGCCATGTACTGCGGCGTCCCAATGATCATCCCGGTACCCGTGAGGCCGGCCGAGGACTCGAGCATCCTGCCGATGCCGAAGTCGGCCAGGTAGACGCGCGCCGCCGCGTCGAGCAGCACGTTCTGCGGCTTCACGTCGCGGTGGACGATCTTCTTGGAGTGCGCGTAGTCGAGCGCGTCGGCCACGCCGCGCAGCACCGCGACCGACCGCGCGAGCGAGAGCCGCTCGCGCTTGATCAGGTCCGAGAGCGAGCCGGCGTCGATCAGCCGCATCGCCATCCAGGGGATCCCGTCGGCCTCCTCGATGCCGTAGGCGTAGATCGGGACGATGTTCGGGTGCTCGAGCATCGCCACGAACTTGGCCTCCTTGCGGAAGCGCTCGGCGAAGCTGGGATCGTGCAGGAACTCGCGCGGCAGCACCTTGAGCGCCACGTAGCGGTCCAGCTTCGACTCGTAGGCTTTGTAGACGGAGGCCATCCCGCCGCGCCCGAGCTGCTCGACGATACGGTAGGGGCCGGCATTCGAGCCAGGCACCAGAGCCACGCCCAACCTCCGGGCACGAAGCCTACCACCCGCGGAGCGCTCGGTTTGAGCGCCACTCGGGACTGTGATAACCGTGTCGATGAAAGGCGGAGATGGCCAGGATCCTGCTCGTCGAGGACAACGACATGAACCGCGACATGCTGTCGCGGCGCCTGCAGCGCAAGGGCCACGACGTGCTGCTCGCCGCCGACGGGATGCAGGCGATCCTGATGGCCGAGAGCGAGGCGCCCGACCTGATCCTGCTCGACATGAGCCTGCCCGTGATCGACGGCTGGGAGGCCGCGCGCCGCCTCAAGGCCTCGCCCGCCACCGCGCGCGTGCCGATCGTGGCCCTCACCGCCCACGCGATGGCCGGCGACCGCGAGAAGGCCCTGGCCGCGGGCTGCGACGACTACGACACGAAGCCCGTCGACTTCCTGAACCTCACGGCCAAGATCGACAAGATCCTGTCTAGACTGCCCTGATCTATCGGCGTCTGCCCGAGTCGAGCGCGCGGCGCAGCTCCGACGAGAGCTCCTCGCGCGAGAACGACCCCTTGTGCAGCACGCGCCGCACGTGGCCGTTGAGCCTCCGGCGGTCCTCCTCCGAGATCTCCTTCGCGGTCACCACCACCACCGGGATGCGGCGGCCGCTCTCGCTCTTGCGCAGCTCGGCCACGAACTCGAAGCCGTCCATCTCGGGCATCATCAGGTCGAGCAGGATCAGGTCGGGCACCTGGCGCGCAACGCTTTGCAGGCCGCGCCGGCCGTTGTCCGCCTCGCTCACGACCCAGCCGTCGCGCTCGAGCGTGCGGCGGATCACCTCGCGCGTGGACGCGTCGTCCTCCACGACCAGGACCGGCCGCTGCACGCCCTCGCGGCGGTAGCGGCGCAGCGCGGCCGCCAGCTTCTGGCGGTCGAAAGGCTTCGTCAGGTAGTCGGCGGCGCCGAGCGCGTGGCCGACGTCGCGGTCGTCGAGCATCGAGACCATCACCACCGGGATCGAGGCCGTGGCGGGGTCGGCCTTGAGCGAGCGCAGCACGGTCCAGCCGTCCATGCCGGGCATCAGCACGTCGAGGCTGATCACGTCGGGCTTCCTCTCGCGCGCGAGCCGCAGCGCCTCGTCGCCGGCGGACGCGGCGATCGTGCGGAAGCCTTCCTTTTCGAGCCCGCGCGCGATCAGCTCCCGCGTCGGCTTCTCGTCGTCCACCACCAGCACCAAGGGCGGCGCGGGCGCGGCCGCTTCGACCGGCGGCGACTGGCCGGCGATCGACCGCGCCTGGCCCGCGGTGCGCGGCAGCCGCACCGTGAACGTCGAGCCGCTGCCGAACTCGCTGTGCAGCGTGATGTCGCCGCCCATCATCTGCGCGAAGCGCCGGCTGATCACGAGCCCGAGGCCGGTGCCGCCGTACCTGCGCGAGGTGGAGGGATCGGCCTGGGTGAACGACTGGAACAGGCGCCGCTGCTGCTCCGGCGTGAGCCCGATGCCCGTGTCCGCGACCGTGAGCTCGACCCAGGGCTCGCCCTGGATGCGGACGGCCTGCACCGCGAGCGCGACCCGGCCGACCTGCGTGAACTTGGCGGCGTTGCTCACCAGGTTGAACAGGATCTGGCGCACGCGCGTCAGGTCGGCGTGGATCACACCAATGTCGTCCGGACAGCTCACCTCGAGCAGGTTCTGACCCTGCTCGACCTGCGGCCGGAGCGTCGACTCGACGTCCTGGACCAGCGCGCGCAGGTCGAAGTCCTCGAGGTAGAGCTCCATCTTGCCGGCCTCGATCTTGGACAGGTCGAGCACATCGTTGATCAGCACCAGCAGGTGCCTGCCCGCCGTGCGGATCTTGGCGAGGTCGGGGCCCAGCTCCTGGAAGCCGCGCTCCTGCGCTTCCTCCTCGAGCATCTCGCTGTAGCCGATGATCGCGTTGAGCGGCGTGCGCAGCTCGTGGCTCATGTTGGCGAGGAAGGTGCTCTTGGTGCGGTTCGCCTGCTCGGCGACCTCCTTGGCCACCGTCAGCTCGGCGTCGCGCGACTGGACCTGGCCCAGCATGTGGTTGAAGCCGTCGATCAGCACGCCCAGCTCGTCGTCGCCTTCCTTGACCGCGCGCAGCGAGTAGTCCTTCTCGCGCGAGACGCGCGTCTCCAGCTCCGCCAGGTGCAGGATCGGCCGCGAGATTACCTTCTGCAGCTGCGAGGCGAGCAGCAGCGAGACGACGAGCGACAGCAGCGTGACCGCGGCCAGGATCCCGAGGTAGCGCTCCAGGCGCGCCTGGAGCTCGCTCGTGTTCGCGAGCAGGTAGACGACGCCGACGTGACGCCCGTCGGGCGTCGTGACGCGGCGGTAGATGACGAGGCCGTCGTCGCTGAAGGCGTCGCTGTTGCGCACGTGGAAGGCGGGCGTCGGGCGCTTCACCAGGATGTTGCGCTCGTGGCCCCCCACGGGACGGCCGTTCGCGTCGAACACGACGCCGTGGTCGATGCTCGGGTAGGCGCGCAGCGAGCCCATGATCTGCGCGAGCGCTTCGCGCGCCTGGGTGCCGACCCCGCCCGCGGCGCCGTCCGCGCTCTCGGCGTCGAGCGCCGGGTAGGCGAGCAGCCCGATCCCGTCGGCCGTCGTCGCGAGGTCCGTGACCATCCGCTCGCGGAACGAGTTGTAGTCGTAGGCTAGGAACGCCGCGGAGGCCAGCACCACGGCGACGCCGCTCGTGACCAGCACGATCGCGTTGAGCTTGCGCTGGATCGACTGGTTGCGCAGCCAGCGGCGCATGTCAGCGGCATCCTAGGGCCCCGCGCGGGTCGAGGCAAGGGATCGCCTCGGGCGCTCCGAGCAGCAGCGAAGGATCGACGCGCGCCCCGCGAAAGCGCGTCCCGAAGTGCAGGTGCGGCCCCGTGGCGCGCCCCGTGGCGCCGACGGCGCCGATGCGGTCGCCGCGGCGCAGCGAGGCTCCCTGGGCGACGTCCACGCGGCTCAGGTGGAAGTATTGCGAGACGAGGCCGTCGCCGTGGTCGACGAAGACCGCGTTGCCGCCGAAGAAGTGGTCGGCGACCATGACGACCGTGCCGTCGGCGGCGGCGCGCACCGGCACGCCCTCGGCGACCGAGAAGTCGGCGCCGCCGTGCGGGCTGCGCGGGCTGCCGTTGATCACGCGCCGGTTCCCGAAGCGGCCGGCCGCGGGCAGCGGGTCGAGCGGCGCCTGAAGCGGCAGCGCGAAGCGGCGCGGGGCGCGGCTCTTCCAGAGCCGCGCCATCTCGCCGTTCTCGCGGCGGACGCGTTCGAGGTCCGCGGGCGACAGGTCCACCATGTGGCTCGGCAGCGTGAGCCGCTGCAGCGGGTAGTCGAAGCGTCCGACACGCAGGCTGGCGCGCTCGACGCGCCCGCCCCGCTGGCGCGTGAGCTCGAGCGGCCCGGCCTTGTGCAGCAGGTCGATCGGGAACAGGCACGCGCCGTCGAGCGGCTCGCTGCGCTCGCCCGCGGCGGCGCACCACTCGATCCCCTCTCCCGGCCAGCGCACGAGTGTCCCGGGACGCAGCGACGGCGGGGGCTCGGCGCCGCCGGCGCCGGCGGCCAGCAGCGCGGCGACGGCGGCCGCTCCGACCGGCGCGCCGCGCCGGCCCTGGCTCAACGCGGCTCCGAGAGTCGCTTCACGTCGATGAGCAGCGCCAGGACTCCGACTGCCAGGAGGATGAGCGGCGTGCCGACGCCCAGCTGGCCGCCGGTGAAGGGCACGCGCGCTCCCGCGACGGCGCAGAGCGCCAGGAGCGACGCCAGGATCCCCCACCACGACTTGATCTCGCCGTGCCGGTACGGGCCGACCACCATCGCAAGGAAGAGCACGGCCCAGGCCGCGCCCCAGGCGGCCGCGGTCCCGCGCGCGCCCCGCAGGCCCACGAGCACGGCCTCGCGGCCCGCGGCGATCTGGACGATGGGGACGCCCCCGACCTCGAAGTCGCCGCGATACGCGATGCTCGCCGACAAGAGCGACACCAGCAGCACCAGCACGCCGAGCACCGCGAGCACGATCCAGCTCACCGTCCGACGCTTCGAACCCATGGACAACTCCTCCCGTGGCGGCGGCCGCTACGGCTCCGCGCGACTCGTTGGCTGATGAAGCTGATCCTATGCCAGATTCGATGCGGGCCCGGGCCGCCAGAGCGCCTCGCCGACCCGGACGAGAGCGGCGCTCCGGGCCGCGGGTTCGAGCCGCGGCGCTTCGACGAGCACGACCACCGTCGAGCCGAGGTTGAAGACACCCAGCTCGTCGCCGCGCCGGAGCGGGACGGGCGACGCCGGCCGTGTCTCGCCCGCGGCGTGGCCGCGGTTCGTGACGAGATCGGCGAACGCGAGGCCGATCCGCCCGACGTGGGTGGCTCCGACCAGCACGACGGCGACGCTGCCGTGCGCGGCGGTCCGAAGCCGCACCACCACGCGCTCGTTGCGCGCGAGCAGCCCGGGCACCGCACGCGCGCCCATGGCGTTCACCGGGTAGAGCCGCCCCGGCACGTAACGCCAGGCGACGATCTCCCCGTCCACGGGCGAGTGGACGCGGTGGTACATGGCCGGGCTCAGGTAGAGCGTCGCGTAGACGCCGCGCGCGAAGAGCGCCGCGTCCGCAGCGGAATCGAGGAGCGCCGAGAGCGCATAGGTCTCGCCCTTCACCTGCTCGAGCCGTCCACCTTCGGGCACGGGCCCGATCGCGCTCAGCCGCGAGTCCGACGGCGAGACCACGACTCCCGCGGAGGAGTCGACGGGACGCAGCCCCTCGCGCAGCCGGCGCGTGAAGAAGGCGTTGAAGCTCGGGTACGCGGAAGGCGGCTGGGCGGCCTCGGAAAGGTCGACTCCGTAGCCGCGGGAGTATGCGTGGATCAGCGGGACGAGCACGAGCGACGGCAGCCGCACGTCCGAGAGACGGCCCAACACGCGGCTCGACGGCGGCCACGAGACCGCCGCCACCGCGATGCGTTCCAGGACCGCGCGCGCGCCGCTCACGCGGGCATCCTAATGCGGCGGCCACGCGTTCGTCGCGCCCGCACGCCGGACCTGGCCTGGCCGCGGTGCGTGCGATGCTAGACTGCCGCGTTTTTCGAAAAAGTGGGGGCTCGTGCAACAGAAGAAGGTGAAGGCCGCGAGATCCGGGCCGGGCCGGCCTCAGCTCGACCTGTTCGCCGCAGAGGAGGGCGAGCCGCAGCCGCCACTTCCCGCGCGGGCCGCGACGAAGCCGCCCGCGAGCGCGGCCAGGGATGCGGCGCCAGCCGTCGCCGCGTCGGCCGCGCCGGCTGCTCTGCCGACGCGCGCCGGGCAGCCGAAGGCGAAGCGGGTCACCGCCGAGTCGCTCGCGTCGAAGCAGCGCGAGATCTCGGTGTCCGAGTTCTTCGTCAAGAACCGTCACCTGCTCGGCTTCGACAACCCGTCGAAGGCCCTCCTCACCACGATCAAGGAAGCGGTCGA
>DATBSL010000252.1:0-6205 GCA_036559805.1 Vicinamibacteria bacterium | reverse complement strand
GCGCGCGAGCTGCTGGTCAAGACGATCGCGGAAGGCGTCGAGGACCAGCACGAAGCGGAGGCGTGCGAGCGCGCGGGCTTCTTGTTCGGGCAGGGCTACCACTTCGCGCGACCGATGCCGATCGAGACGTTCGCCTAGGAGCCACTGCGTGAAGCAGCAGCCGCCGGCGCCACGTCGCGAAGGGTCGCGGAAGAGGGCGCGGGCGGAGACGATCCTGAGCTCGACGATCGCCGACCGCATCATCGACATGCTCGGGGACGGCCCGCGCACACCGGCCGGCTGGCGCCAGGCGATGGACGCGCTCGCCAAGCAATCGGGGCCCGGCGTCTACCCCGCCCTGCTCTTCGTGCTCACGCAGCTCGACTTCGACGACCCGGACGCGCTCGAGCACTGGCACAGCATCCTGCGCCAGTGGCAGGACCTCAACCGGCGCGTGCCCGAGAAGGTCGACCTGCGCGTCGCGGTGCTGCAGTACTTCCTGCGCAGCCAGCGCAAGCTCCACAACCCTGCGATCGTCGAAATCAAGATCCTGCGCCGCACCCAGGCCTCGGCCATCTACGACGAGCTGACGCGGCTCTACAACTACCGCTACTTCCAGGACCGCGTCACGTCGGAGGCGCGGCGCGCGATGCGCTACGACCAGCCGCTCACGCTGCTGATGGCCGACGCGGACGACTTCAAGGCCTTCAACGACGCGCACGGCCACCTGGCCGGCAACATGGCGCTGCGCCGGCTCGCCGCGGTGCTGCGCAAGTCGGTACGCGAGGTGGACGTGGCCGCCCGCTACGGCGGCGAGGAGTTCGCGATCCTGCTGCCCAATACACCCAAGCTCGAGGCGCTCAAGCTCGCGGAGAAGCTGCGCCTGGCGGTCGAGAAGGCGGGCGTCGGCACGCAGGGGACGAGGCGCGGCAAGCCGCTCACGGTGAGCGTGGGCGTCGCGAGCCTGCCGGGCGACGCCTCGAGCGCGCAGGAGCTCGTGGCTCGCGCCGATCGCGCGCTCTACGTCGCCAAGAGCGTGGGCAAGAACTGCGTGAAAGCGTTCTCGGACGAGAGGCGCGAGCACGCCCGGCTCGACGCGACCGTGTCCGGCTTCTACAGCGCGCTCGCCAGCGAGCGCCACCCGTTCTCGACGACCAACGTCAGCGAGGGCGGGATCCTGTTCCAGAGCGCGGAGCGGCTGCCGAACGGCGCGCTGCTCAGGCTGCAGCTGGCGTTGCCGCCTGCCGGCGAGCCGATCGAGTGCGCCGTCAAGGTGCTGCGCGTGATCGGCGCGCGCGGCGGCTTCGAGATCGGCACCCAGATCATCCACATGCCGCGCCCGCACGCGCGCCGCTTCCGCCAGTTCCTGAGGCAGCTCAAGGCGGGCGAGATCGCGGCGGCCTGAGCCCCGGGCCCCCTTACTTGAGCCCGAACTCGCGGGCTCGCAGCTTGCGCAGGCGGTCGCGCAGCTCGGCCGCCTTCTCGAACTCGAGCGCCTTGGCCGCGTCGCGCATCTGCTTCTCGAGCGCCTTGATCTCCGCCTCGAGGTCGCCCAGCGAGCGGTAGCGCGACTCGGGCTCGTCCTCGACCGCGGGGATCTCGGCGTAGTCGTGCTCGTACACCGACGACAGCAGCTCGCCGATCGACTTCTTGATGCTCTCGGGCGTGATGTTGTTCTCGCGGTTGTACGCTTCCTGGCGGGCGCGGCGGCGGCTCGTTTCCGAGATGGCCGCCTTCATCGAGTCGGTCTCCTTGTCCGCATACAGGATCGCCTGGCCCGACAGGTGGCGCGCCGCGCGGCCGATCGTCTGGATCAGCGAGCCCGACGAGCGCAGGAAGCCCTCCTTGTCCGCGTCGAGCACCGCGACCAGCGACACCTCGGGCAAGTCGAGCCCCTCGCGCAGCAGGTTGATGCCCACGAGCACGTCGAACTCGCCCTTCCTCAGGTCGCGCAGGATCCGCACGCGCTCGAGCGTCTCGATGTCGGAGTGGAGATAGCGCACGCGCACGCCGAGCTCGTGGTAGTACTCGGTCAGGTCCTCGGCCATGCGCTTGGTGAGCGTCGTGACCAGCACGCGCTCGCCTTTCGCCGCGCGCGCCCGGATCTCGGCGAGCAGGTCGTCCACCTGCCCCTTCACCGGGCGCACGTCGATCCCGGGGTCCTTGAGCCCGGTCGGGCGGATCACCTGCTCGACCACGACGCCGCCCGCCTTCTGCAGCTCGTACGGGCCGGGCGTCGCCGACACGTAGAGCACCTGGCCGAGCCGGGCCTCGAACTCCTCGAAGTTGAGCGGACGGTTGTCGAGCGCCGACGGCAGCCGGAAGCCGTACTCGACGAGCGTCTTCTTGCGCTGCTGGTCGCCGTGGTACATGCCGCGCACCTGCGGCACCGACTGGTGCGACTCGTCGATCACCATCAGCATGTCCTTCGGCAGGTAGTCGATGAGCGTCGGCGGCGGCTCGCCCGGCTTTCTCCCCGAGAGGTGGCGCGAGTAGTTCTCGATGCCGTGGCAGTGGCCGGTCTCGCGCAGCATCTCCAGGTCGAACATCGTGCGCTGGTACAGCCGCTGCGCCTCGAGCAGCTGGCCCTTGCCCTCGAGCGCGGGCTTCACCTGCATCAGCTCGGCCTCGATCGTCTTGATCGCGTCCTGCAGCCGCGGCTGCGGCGTCACGTAGTGGCTCGACGGGTAGATCGCCACCTGCGCCAGCCGCTCGCTGGTCTTGCCGGTGAGCGGGTCGAAGGCGCTGATGCGCTCGACCTCGTCGCCGAACAGCTCGATGCGGATCCCGCTCTCCTCGTAGGCCGGCACGATCTCGATCACGTCGCCGCGCGCGCGGAAGCTGCCGCGCTCGAGCGCGTAGTCGTTGCGCTCGTAGCGCGCCTCGACCAGCCGCGCCAGGAGGTCGCGCCGGTCGAGCGTTTCGCCCTGGCGCACGAACAGCAGCATGCCGTAGTAGGCCTCGGGCGAGCCGAGGCCGTAGATGCACGAGACCGAGGCGACGATCACCACGTCGCGCCGCTCGAACAAGCTGCGCGTCGCGGAGAGCCGCAGCCGGTCGATCTCGTCGTTGATCGTGGCTTCCTTCTCGATGTACGTGTCCGACTGCGGGACGTAGGCCTCGGGCTGGTAGTAGTCGTAGTACGAGACGAAGTACTCGACGGCGTTCCTCGGGAAGAAGGCCTTGAACTCCTGGTAGAGCTGCGCGGCGAGCGTCTTGTTGTGCGCCAGCACCAGCGTCGGCCGGTTGGTCTTCGCGATCACCGACGCCACGGTGAAGGTCTTGCCCGATCCCGTGACGCCCAGCAGCACCTGGTGCTTGTCGCCGCGCTCGAGGCCGCTCACGAGCTCGTCGATCGCGCGCGGCTGGTCGCCCTTGGGCTCGAAGTCGCTCTCGAGCTCGAAGCGCGAGTCGGCCTTCGTGGGGACGAGGCGCGGCTCCTCGGTGCGCTTCACGCGCTGCCCCCGCTCGGCCTCGGCATCCGGACATCATACCGGGACCGGCCGGGCGCCGGGGTGCTGATAGAATCCGAGCGCCCGGCGCCACTTAGACGCGGGGATTTGCGGAAGGCAGGCCAATGGCGGAAGACAAGACCACGCTCGTCGACGCGCAGGCGCAGCTCGAAGGCAAGCTGACGGGCAAGGACGCGGCCGTTCACGGACGCGTGCGCGGCGAGATCGCGCTCACGGGCCGGCTGCTGATCGGCGAGGACGGCAAGGTCCACGCGAGCGTGAGCGCGGACGCCGTCGAGATCGCGGGACAGCTCGAGGGCGACGTGCGCGCGCGCGCCGTGACGCTGCGCGAGAGCGCGCGGGTGAAGGGGCGCGTCGAGGCGCAGGCGCTGGTGGTGCGCGAGGGCGCCTGGCTCACGGGCCCGGTCGTCTCCGGCGAGCCTCCCGCCAAGCACGCGCCCGCGGCCGCCGCGAGCGCCGCCCCGATCCCGAAGCCCCCGGAGAATCCCGGGGCGTGAAGCTCCGCGAGCTGGCCGCGCGGCTCGACTGCGAGCTGCGCGGCGACGGCGACGTGGAGATCCGCGGCGTGGCGGGGCTCGACGACGCCGGGCCGGGCGACCTCAGCTTCCTCGCGAACCCGCGCTACGCCGGCAAGCTCGGGACGACGCGCGCCGCGGCCGTGGTGCTGCCGGCCGCGCACGCGAGCGACCGGCCGGCGCTCGTCTCCGACAATCCCTACCTCGCATTCGCGCGAGCCGTCGCGCTGGTGCGGCCGCTGCCGCGGCCCGCGCCGGGCGTCGACGCCTCGGCGCGCGTGCACGAGAGCGCGGTGCTCGGCGAGGGCGTGCACGTGGGAGCGCTCGCGGTGGTCGGACCCCTCGCGCGCGTCGGCGCGCGCAGCGTGCTGCACCCGCACGTCGTGCTCTACGACGGCGTCGAGCTAGGCGAGGACTGCGTGCTGCACTCGGGCGTGCACGTACGCGAGCGCTGCCGCCTCGGCAGCCGCGTCGTGGTCCAGAACGGCGCCGTGATCGGCGGCGACGGCTTCGGCTTTGCGCGCGACGCGCAAGGCCGGTACCACAAGTTTCCGCAGGTCGGGGTCGTAGTGGTCGAGGACGACGTCGAGATCGGCGCGCTCTCCGCGATCGACCGCGCGGCGCTCGGCGAGACGCGGGTCGGCCGCGGCACGAAGCTCGACAACCTGGTGCAGGTCGGCCACTCGGTCACGATCGGCGAGGACAGCGTGCTCGCGGGCCAGGTCGGGATCGCCGGCAGCACGCGCCTCGGAAAGCGCGTCACGCTCGCCGGCCAGGTCGGCGTCGCGGGCCACCTCGAGATCGGCGACGGCGTGACGGTGACGGCCCAGACGGGCATCCCCGGCTCGGTCGAGGCGGGTGCCATCATCTCCGGCTCTCCGGCGCTCGAGAACCGCGCCTGGCTCAAGTCGACCGCGGTCTTCGCGAAGCTCCCCGAGCTGCAGCGGCGCCTGCGCGAGCTGGAGCGCCGCGTGGAGTCGCTCCTCGGCGGGCGCTAGCGCTTCGCGGCTTCGCGCGGGGTCGGGTCCTTCGGCGCGTCGTAGCCCTTGCGGTGGCGCACTCGCAGCTCCGGGCGCTTGAGCTGGACCGTGATGCGGCGGAAGCGGCCGTCGCGCCGGGTATTGTCCGACGTGTAGCCGATCACGTACTGGCTGCCCAGCTCGTCGAGGATCGTCTGGTAGATGCGGGCGAGCTGCTTGGAGGCCGTGGGCGCGAAGACCTGGCCGCCCGTCTGCTCGGCCAGGGCGTGCAGGAAAGCGCGCGCGCGCAGCGCGTCCGTGCTGTTCGGGCGCCCCTCGCCCGGGAACGCGACGGGGTAGATCGTCACCTCGCTCGAGCGCACCAGCCGCTGCACCTCCTGCACCGGCACGTCGCTCGTGGTGTCGTCGCCGTCGGTGAAGATCACGAGCACCTTGCGCCCCGGCGAGTCGAAGACGCGCGAGACGTAGACCGTGATCGCGTCGCGCAGCGCCGTGTGCCCCGAGCCCCTGGTCTCGAGGATGCGCGAGAAGATGCCCTGCTGGTTCTCCGAGTTGTAGCGCGAGATGCGGATGTCGCGGTCGAAGAACACCAGCAGCAGGTCGCGCGCGCGCGGGATCGACTCGAGGAAGCGCACCGCGGACTCCTGGCTCAGGTGCAGGTCGCGGCGCATGCTCTCGCTGGTGTCGAACAGCATGCCCAGGTTGAGCGCCAACTCGGCACGCTCTTCGACCGTCGCGGCCGGAGCGAACAGCTCGACGGCCTGCGGGCGCTCGTCCTCGAGCACCGTGAAGTCGTCCGGCCCGAGGTCCGAGACGAGGCCGCCTGCCGGGTCGCGCACGGTCACCGTCACGTTGACGAGGTCGAGCCCGACCGGGAAGACCGGGGGCTTCTGGGCCGCGGCCGGCGCCGCCAGGAGCGCCAGGCCAGCGAGCGCCGGACTCAAGTATCGCGTCAATCGTCCCCCGTCCGAGTCTAGCGCAGCACCTCGATGACCCGCACTGCCAAATCCACCTTATTGAAGGGCGGCATGATGTAGACGCCCTGGGCCAGCTCGCGCGCCGCCAGCGTCGCCTCCTGGGCGATCTTGACGCCCTCGAGCTGCGCGCGCTCGCCCGTGCCCGCGACGCGCATGCGCTCGCGGATCGCGTCGGGGATGCTCATGCCTGGCACCTCGTTGTGCAGGAACTCGGCGTTCTTGTGCGAGTAGAGCGGCAGGATCCCGACGAGCAGCGGCACGTCGAGGTGCTTGATCAGCGC
>DATBSL010000251.1:0-35740 GCA_036559805.1 Vicinamibacteria bacterium | reverse complement strand
ATCACCGCCAGCTTGCGCAGCTTGCCGCGGTCGAGCGGCAGCACGCCGCCTTCGTTCTTGACGAGCGCGATCGTGCGCCGGGCCGCTTCGAGCGCGAGCGCCTGGTGCTCCGGCGAGTTCGACACGCGCTCGGCGCGCTCGACGTCCACGAGCGGATCCTCGAAGAGCCCGGCCAGGAGCTTCACGCGCAGGTTGCGCGCGACGGCCTGGTCGAGGAGCTTCGGGTCCACGCGGCCCGCCTTCACCGCGTCCGCGAGCGCGAGGTAGGCCTTGGGATCGGGCAGCTCGATGTCGACCCCGGCGCGCAGCGACAGGAGCGCGGCCTCCTCGAGCGATCCGGCCGTGTGGTGGCGGTCCATCAGCTGGTCGATCGCGAAGTAGTCCGACACGACCAGGCCGTCGAAGCCCCACTCGCCGCGCAGCACGGTCTCGAGCAGCCAGGTGTTCTGGTGCGCGGGGACGCCGTCGATTTCGTTGTACGAGGGCATCACGAGCAGCGGCTTCGCCTCGCGGAAGACCGTCTCGAACGGGAACAGGTACTGGTCGCGGATCGTGCGCTCGCCGAAGCTCGAGGGCGCGGTGTTGATGCCGCCCTCGTGCGGGCCGTGGACCGCGTAGTGCTTGGCGGTCGCGAAGACCTTGTCCTTCGCGAGCGGCCGGCCCGAGCCCTGGTAGCCGCGAATGGCCGCGACGCCCAGGCGCGCGGCGAGGTACGGGTCCTCTCCGTACGTCTCCTCGGTGCGGCCCCAGCGCGGGTCGCGCGCGAGATCGAGCACCGGCGAGAGCACGGCGTGCGTGCCGCGGGCGCGCGCCTCGAGCGCCGCCGCGCCCATCACGCGCTCGACGAGCGCGGGGTCCCAGGCGGTGGCCAGGCCGATCGGGATCGGGAAGTGGGTGCCCTTCGGCGCGGCCAGGCCGTGGAGCGCCTCCTCGTGCGTCATCGCGGGGATTCCGAGCCGCGTGTTTTGGCGCAGCCAGCTCTGCAGGTCGTTCATGAACTGCGCGCTCTCGCGCGGGCCGCGCACGACCGGTCCCTGCGGCGACGTCGGCCGCGCCTCGCTCGGCCGCGAGATCTGGCCGATCCCGTTCGCGAGCGCGGTGCGCGCCTTGTCCGGCACGAAGCGGCCCGACTCGTCCGAGAACGACTCCTTGCGCCAGAAGGCCGTGACCTGCGCGATCTTCTCCTCGAGCGTCATGCGCCCGACGAGATCCTTGACCCGCTCCTCGACCGGGAGCTTGGGGTCACGGTAGGGGGCGTCGGGCACGGCGCCGAGCGAGAGCAAGAGCACGGCCGGGGCCAGCGACGACGACAGCGCGCCGACATCTCGAAGGCTCATAAGGCGCTGCATTTTGCCTCATGTTGGGTCGAAATGTCATTCAACTCGACGCGTGGATTTCGAGGCGCCAACCGGGACGCTACAATCGAAACCAGGAGGCGACCGATGGCCCCCGCCAGGCCCGCCGAGAGCGAGTACGCGCCTTTCTATGCGGGCTACGTGGCCCGCGTGAGCGAGGACGACATCCTGAAAGTGCTCGCCGCGCAGAGGGGCGAGATCGAGACGCTCGCACGCACGTTGCCGGCGTCGAAGGCGAGCTATCGTTACGCCGACGGCAAGTGGAGCGTGCGCCAGGTGCTCGGCCACGTCGTCGACGGCGAACGCGTCTTCGGTCACCGCGCGTTCTGCTTCAGCCGCGGGGAGCAGGCGGCGCTACCGGGCTTCGACGAGAACGACTACGTGGCGGCCTTCGACGCCGACTCGCTGCCGCCGGCCGAGCTCGCCGCCGAGTTCGTGGCGGTGCGCGACGCCAACCTCGCGTTCCTGTGCCGGCTGCGCGAGCCGGAGTGGGCCCGCGTCGGCACCGCGAGCGGCAAGCCGGTGTCGGTTCGCGCGCTCGCGTGGATCATGGCCGGGCACCCGCGCCACCACCTCGCGGTGCTGCGCGAGCGCTACGGCGTCGCCTAGTAGCCGCTCGCCTTGTCGACGACGCTCTCGAGCCGCTCGCCGCGGCGGAAGCGCGCGAGGTTCGCCACGAAGGCGCGCATCGCCGCTTCGAGCCAGCCGGGCGTGTTGTCGGCGCAGTGCGGGGACAGCAGCACGTTGTCGAGCGCGTAGAACGGGTGACCGGCAGGCAAGGGCTCGGTCTCGAACACGTCGAGCGCCGCGCCGCGGATCCGCTGCTCGCGCAGCGCTTGCAGCAGGGCCGCCTCGTCCACGCACGGGCCGCGTCCGACGTTGACGAGCACGGCGCCCGGCTTCATCGCGTCGATGGCACTCTTGCCCACCAGCCCGCGCGTGTCGTCGGTGAGCGGCGTCGCGACCACCACGTCGTCCGAGCGCCGCATCAGCGCGACGAGCTCGCTCACCGGCAGCGTCTCGCTCACCCACGGGTCGGTGCTCGAGAGCTCCGGCCGCCGCCGCAGCGCGACGACCTTCATGCCCATGTGGTGCGCCCGCTGCGCGGTCGCCCGGCCGATGTCCCCGTAGCCGACGATGCCGAGCGTGCGTCCGGCGAGGTCCAGCGGCTCGAACACCTCCCACACGCCGCGCCGCTGGTTGCGGATGAGCCGCGGGAAGTCGCGCGTGAAGTAGAGCAGCGCCCCGATCACGAACTCGGCGAGGCTGAGGCTGAAGACGCCCTTGCCGTTCGTGAGCACAGCCTTCGCTTTCACGAGCGCGGGGAACATCAGCGAGTCGAGGCCGGCCGAGCGGCAATGGACCCAGCCCACGTCGGGCGCGAGCGCCAGCACCGGCTCGACGGCCGCGCGGCCGATCGAGCACACGAAGAGGGCGTCGGGCGGCGGGGCAGCCGCGAACTCGGCGGGTGTCGCGCCGAGCACGTAGCGCACGCCCGGGCCTGCCTCGTCGAGCACGTGCAGCGCGGGGTCGTCGGGCTTGGTGAGGACCCAGACCGTGACGTCTTTCATGGCGGGGCAGACTAGCAGATTCGCCGCTCTGCCGGCCGCGGAGCGACTGCCGCGCTCCGGGACGCCGGCTTCGGGCGATCTCAGGGTTTCGGCGTGCCGCCTGGGCGCAGAGCGGCGAGGGCCGCCTTGAGCTTCCGGATCTCGCGCTCGATTTCCGGGGAGCCGCCGTTCTCGCGGAGCGATGCTTCGAGCTCCTCGGCGCGCTCGGCGATGGAGTTGGCGAGCTCGTCGGTCGCCTCGGTGACCGAATCGACGTGCTCCTGTTTCTGGAGCGTCTCGAGGTCCTTCTCGATCGCGCTCGCCGAGTCCTCCATCTCCCGCTGTTTCTTCGTGAGCTCGTCCTCGATCCGGCGTCTCTCCGCTTCGGCTCGTTCCGTGGCTCCCTCGGCCTCGAGCGCCGCGATCTTCGCGGCCTGCTGCCGCTCGTCGAACGCGACCTTCGACTCGAACTGGAGCCGCGCGGCGTCCAGCTCGAGCCGGCGCCGCTCGAGCTCCGCGCGCTTCTGCGTGAGTCCGATCCGCTTCTCGAAGCGCTCGGCCTGCGATTGCTGCCCCTCGGCCCGCATCGCGTCCGCTGCGGCGCGCAGCTCGGCCTCCTCTGCTCGCGCCCGCAGCTCGATCTCCTGGCGCTGGATCTCGAGCTCTTCCTGCTGCAGTCGGATCCGCTTGGACTCGACCGCGCGCTGATGCTCCTCGAGAGCGCGGCGGGCGTCGTCGAGGTGGCGGGCCGGCGCCACGGGTGCGGCGGGGGTTGCGGGCAGGGAAGGCGCGACGACGGGCGCGGCAGCCTGGGCTACGCGCGGCGTCGCGGCGCTCGCGCGCGGGGTCGTGAGGCTCACGGCGGGGCGCGGCGTCCGGGGCGCGCTCGAGGGCCTGGCCGCGACGGCGGGTGTCGCAGCCACGGCCGGAGGAGTAGTGGTCGCCGGCGTGGCCGCGGCTCGCGGCTCGTCCTCGCGCGCGTGAATGGGATAAACCGCGAGGCCGAGCGCCGCGGCTCCCAGCAGCGCGAAGCGGACGGGAGAGGCAAAGCGGGGGGCGGGTCGTGACATCAGGATCTCCTTGAGGCGCAGCTCGAGCTCGTAGAGCGGCGATGCGCCGGAAGCGAGCGCCGGCAGCGAGGCCGGCGCCGATGAGACGAACGTCAGGCTCTTGAGCAGGCCCTGCGCGTAGGCCTCCGCCGAATGCGGCAGCACCCGCAGCACCCACTCGTCGCAGCAGCGCTCCTCCGCGCGGCGCAATGCAGCCCGCGTCCACCACGTGACCGGGTACCACCAGAAGAGCGCGGTCGCCAACAGCTCGACGAGGCGCACCCAGTGGTCGCGCCTGCGGAGGTGCGCCAGCTCGTGGGCCAGGAGCGCCGAGGACTCCGCCTCGGTCAGCTCGCCGAGGAGCGCCTGGGGCAGCAGCAGACGCGGTCCTCCGGGCTCGGGCCAGAGCATCGGTGGGATTCGCGCCGGGACCACCAGCAGGGGAGGCGCTTGCCGCAGCCCGAGCTGCGCGGCGAGCTCGGCCGCTCGCGCCTGGAGCCGCCGCGGGGCCGGCTCGGCCCAGGCGAGCAGCCTTCGGAAGCGCAGGAAGCGAATGACGGCCAGACCCAGGACGCTCGCCGCTCCAAACCCGAGGAGGGTGAGAGCGGGTGCGGCGAAAGCGGCGGCACCGGCCAGCCGAGCCGGCGCCGTTGCAGACGCTGCGAGGGTCGTGGGCGGGAGCGTGCGGGCGCGCGGTTCCGCTGCGCTCTTTGCTGGCGGCGCCTGCGCGGTCGTACTCGCGTGCGGCTGTGGGACGGACGGCGGCAGGCTCACGACGATCGGCGCCGGGCGGCTCGGGCCAGAGGCGGCGAAGCCGTTCCAGGCCGGCAGCAGCGGCAGCGGCAGGATCGGAGGAGTCACCAGCTTGACGAGCGCCAGCAGCCAAAGCGCGTGCGCGAGCGCGGGACGCCGCACCAGCCGCGAAACGACGAGGGCCAGGCAGGCGACGAGCGCCGCCGCGGCCGCGTTCGTGAGCACCAGGCGCAGACCTGTCTCCATGCTCACCCCTTCTTCGGCGAAAGCCGGTCGACGAGGCGGCGCAGCTCGACGAGCTCGTCGGGCGTGAGCCGCGCCGAGCTGACGAGGTGCGTCAGGAGCGGCGTGAGCGAGCCGTCGCACAGCTCGTCGGCGGTGTCGCGCAGCCGCCGCGCCACGAGCTGCTCTCGGCGGACGCGGGCGGTGAAGACGTGCTGGCGTCCGTCGGCCTTGCGCGTCACGTGGCCCTTGTCCTCGAGCCGCTCGAGCAGCTTCTGCACCGTGGCGTACTCGGAGGTCCCGCCTCCGGGATAGAGCCTGTCGGCGAGCGCGCGGATCGGCGCGGGGCCGCCCTCCCAGAGGACGCGCAGCACCTCGCGCTCGGCGTCGGTCACGTGCTGCGGGCGGCGCGCCATGGGCCTCCTGTCGGTCAGACGTCCTGTCTGCGAAACTAAGACATCGTGTCTGACATTGTCAAGCAGAAACCGCGGTGACCAGGGTTCAGGCGCTTGAACGCGTCAGGACTTCGGCTTGAGCAGCCCCAGCCCGCCCATCCAGGCGGCGCACAGCCGCGGCCAGGCCGACAGCACGGGATCGTCCGCGGCGAGGCCCACGCCGTGCGTGCCGTGCGGAAAGACGTGGAGCTCGGACGGGACCGACGCGCGCTGCAGCGCCTCGAAGAACAGCAGCGAGTTCGCGACCGGCACCACAGTGTCGTCGGCGGTGTGGAACAGGAAGGTCGGGGACGTGCGCGCGGAGACCTGCCGCTCGTTGCTGAGCAGCTCCACGAGCGCCGGGTCGGGCGGATCGCCGAGCAGGTTGCGGCGCGACCCGGAGTGCGCCGGCGGGTCGACGAGCGAGATGACGGGATAGGCGAGCACCGCGAAGTCGGGCCGCGCCCCCTGGCGCTCGACCGGATCCGCGGCGTCGGGGCGCCCGTCGTCGAAGTGCGTCGCGGCGGTCGAGGCCAGGTGCCCGCCGGCGGAGAAGCCGAGGATGCCGACGCGCGCGGGGTCGACGCCCCACTCGGCCGCGCGCGAGCGCACCAGCCGGATCGCGCGCTGCGCGTCCTGCAGCGGCACCGGGTGGCGGTAGCGCGGACCGAGCCGGTACTGGAGCACGAACGCCGTGACGCCGAACGAGTTGAGCCACTCGGCGACCTGCTTGCCCTCGTGGTCCGACGCGAGCCTCGCGTAGCCGCCGCCGGGGCAGACGACGACGGCGGCCCCGTTCGCCTCGCCCGCCGGCGGGAGGTATGGCGTGAGCTTCGGCTTGTCGGCCGGCGCGTCGCCGAGCGCGCCCGGCGCGCCGCCAGGCCACAGCAGGTGGAACTCGCGGTCGCCGTGGGCGGTGTCGACGTCGGTCATCTCGTAGCGGACAGCAGGCGTCGGTCGAGCCTGCCGGCCGTTGTCGTTGTCCATGTCCGACACGATCAGCCAGCGTCCGCCGTCCCCGCGCCGCAGCGTGAGCGTGAACTTGCCGACGTCGCTCTCGCCCGCGCGGCGCGCGTAGCCGCCGAGGATGTAGGCCACGTCTCCCGCGGTCGAGAAGGCGAGCGCGCGCAGGACGAGCGCTCCGCCCGACCCCTGGTAGTGCTTCTCGATCGCCGCGCGCCCGCGCACGGGCGGCTTTCCGCCGGAGAGCACGAAGCCGTCCTCTGCGAAGAGCATGGCGAGCCCGCGCGCGTCCTTCCTCTGCCACGCGGACTCGTAGTCGCGGAGCACGCGCGCGAGCGGCTGCGGCAGCTCGACGCTCGGGAGCGGCGCCTCGCCTTTCGGCTCCTGCGCCGGACCCGTCGCCGGCGAAAGCGCGAGGACGGCGAGCAGCAGCGTGGCGGCGCGGGCCTTCGGTGAAGCAGCTTCCAGCATGCGTCCCTCCGTCGTCGGCGGCGATTATCGGCGAATCGACGTAAGGGATGTAACAGTACGCCGCGTGGCGCGGCCGGCCGTGGAATACTGGGCTCGACCCGGACCCAAGGAGGAGAGATGACCCGCAGACTCAGCATCACGACGTGCGCGGCGCTGGCCGTGGCGATCGCCGTTCCGGCCGCGGCCGCGGACGTGAGCGGCAAGTGGAAGCTGACCAGCAAGAGCCCGCGCGGCGAGCGCGTGTCCGAGATCGCGCTCGCGCAGGACGGCGAGAAGCTGACCGTGACCGGAAAGGACCGCGAAGGCAACGACGTGAAGTCGGAAGGCAGCGTCAAGGGCACGGACATCACCTGGACGACCAAGCGCCAGGGCCCGGCGGGCGAGATGGTGATCGTCTATAAGGGCAAGATCGACGGCAAGCTCATGAGCGGCAGCTCGGACTTTGGCCAGATGGGCAGCGGGGAGTGGAAGGCCGAAAAGGTCGAGCCCCAGCCCTGACGCGGCTCGTCGTGGTCGTGGCGGGCGCGCTCGTGGCCGCGCTCGGCGCCTGGAGCGCGCTCGCCCTGTGGATCGACGGGCCGCGAGACCGCGTCGCGGCGGGACTACTGGTCGCTGCGTGCGTGGCTGCGATCGCATTTTCGCTCGCGCGCGTGCGCCCGCCGCTGCGGGCGCTGGCGGCAGCGCTGGTTCCTGCCGCGCTCGTGCTCGTGTGGTGGCTGCGCATTCCGCCCTCGAACGCCCGCGACTGGCAGCCCGACGTCGCCCGCACGCCGACGGCCGAGATCCAGAACGGTGTAGTGACACTCAGCGACGTGCGCCACTTCGCGTATCGCAGCGAGACCGACTTCAGCGTGCGCTGGGAGACCCGCCGCATCGAACTCGACAAGGTCGCGGGGCTCGACCTGTTCGTCTCGTTCTGGGGCCCCACGCTCTACGCGCACACGATCCTGAGCTGGGACATCGAGGGCGCGCCGCCGCTCGCGGCGTCGATCGAGACGCGCAAGGAGAAGGGCGAGTCGTACTCCGCGCTGCGCGGCTTCTTCCGCCAGTACGAGATCGTGTACGTGCTCGCGGACGAGCGCGACGTGGTCCAGCTGCGCACCGGCTTTCGCGGCGAAGAGGTGCACCTCTACCGGCTGACGACGCCCCCCGCACGCGCGCGGGCTCTCTTGCTGAGCTACCTGGAGGAGGCGAACGAGCTCGCCCGAAAGCCCGCCTGGTACAACGCGCTGACGCTCAACTGCACGACGGCGATCTGGCACAACCTGCACGCGATCGCCCCCGACGTGGGCTTCGACTGGCGGCTGCTCGCGAACGGCTACATCGACGAGCTGGCGTACGCGCACGGCACGCTCGACCGGCGCCTGCCGCTCGCCGAGCTGCGCGCGCGCGGTAACATCACCGCCCAGGCGAAGCGCTGCGCCGGCCGCGACGATTTCTCGAGCTGCATCCGCGAGGGCGTTCCGTTGCCCCCGCCACGGCGCTAGGGGTCAGGTCTTGAATCTTGACTTGTCAAAATACAAGACCTGACACCTCCGGTAGTCACACTCCCGGCAGGCACAGGCAGGCGGACTGGATCTTGACGTCGCCGCGGCTCCAGACGGTCTGGAAGCGCTTCAGCACGGAATCCGCTTCGGCCTTCTTCTTCTGGAGCGCGAGCGCGCGATGCAGGCCATAGAGGCCCCAGCCGTTGTCGGGGAGCTTCTCGAGGTCCTCGCGGAAGACAGCCTCGGCTTCGGGGAAGCGGCCGGCTTGCAGCAGCGCGGCCCCGAGCGCGTGGCGCACCGGCTGGATCCAGTCGGGAGGCTCGTCGTAGCGCAGCTTGTCCTCGCGGACGGCGGCCTCGCGCAGCAGCGCGATGCCCTCGTCCCGCCTGCCGGAACGGAACACGAGCTCACCCTTCAGCACGCGCTCGGCGACGTCGAGCACGTCGCTGCCGCTGTTGTTGCCGAAGAACGCCTCCTTCGGCACCCTGGTCCGCGCCTCGAGAAAGGCCTGAAGCTCCTTCTCGGAGTCGGGCACGCGGTCCTTCGCGGCGAACGCGACGCCGCGCGCGTAGTGCTGCAGCGAGCGCGAGATCGGCACGAAGTCGGGAAACGCCGGCTCGGCCAGGATCTCGTCCCAGCGCCCGAAGCGCATCAGAACCTCGAGCGGCATCGCCATGAAGCCGTCGGCGAAGGCGTTCTTCTTGTAGAACTCGAGCGGGATGTCCTTCACCATCTCGCGGATCGTCTGGAGCGCGAGAGCGCTCTGGCCCGACATCATCGCCGCGTAGCTGAGCATGTGGTGGTTGTGGGCCATGTACAGGCGGTAGAAGCCCTGCTCGGGAGCGCGCGCCGAGTAGCTGCGGTCGGCCGCCATCGCCTTGGCGTTGGCGGCGATCGCCTCGGGCCAGCGTCCGCGCCGCACGTCGATGTGCGAGGGCATGTGCACCAGGTGGCCGAGCCCGGGCAGCCGCTCGCGCAACGCGTCGGCGGCGGCGTCCGCACGGCCCGGCTGGGTCGAGGCCTCGACCGCGTGGATGTAGATGTGGGCTGCGAGCGGGTGCTTCGGGTCGAGCTTCATCACCTCCTCGAGCGTCGCGACCAGCTCCTCGGTCCCTGGCTGCGGCTTGCCGTCGGGCAGCCAGAAGTCCCACGGCCGCAGGTCGGCCAGCGCCTCGGCGAAGAGCGCGCCCACGTCGGCGTCTTTCGGGAACGCGGCCCACACCGCGCGCATCGCGTTGGCGTAGGCGAGCTCGAGGTGGCGGCGATCCTCGGGCGGCGGCGAGACGTAGCGCGCCGTGAGCGCCACGATCAGCGCCTTCTCGACCGGGCTCGCGCCCGCCGAGGCGGCCCGGGCACGCGCGAGCGCGGCGTAGCCGGCTTCCGACCGTTCGGCCGGGAGCACCGGGTTGTTGATGTGGGGACCGTTCGCAAGCGCTATGCCCCAGTGCGCCATCGCGCAGCCGGGGTCGAGCTCGGCCGCGCGCTGGAACGCGCGGATCGCCTCGTCGTGGTTGAAACCGTACAGAAAGGCCAGGCCCTGGTCGAAGTAGCGCTGCGCCTCGGCTGAGTTCGTGGTGACGGGCCTCGAGAACGGGCCGAGCTCGTAGAGCGGCACGTCGGCCGCGCGCGAGACTGCAGCGAAGGCGAACACGGCCAGTGCGGCGAGCAGTCGGATCGGCTTCATGGCCGAATACTAGCCGACGAACCGATACCCCATGCGGTGCACGGTGATGATGTGCTCGGGCTTGGCGGGGTGGCGCTCGATCTTCTGGCGCAGCGAGGCGACGTGCACGTCCACGGTGCGGGTCTGCAGCACGCCCGGGTAGCCCCAGACGTGCTCGAGCAGCTCGCGGCGCGTGACGAGCGCGCCCTTGTGCTCGACGAAGTGCCGCAGCAGCTTGAACTCGAGGCTCGACAGCTCGACGAGCGCGCCGCCCTTCTGCACCTCGGCGCGGCGGAAGTCGACGCGCACGTCGCCGAAGCTGTAGCTGCCCGCTCCGTCGGGGGCCGCCGCGCGCCGCCGCAGCACCGCCTCGACGCGCGCGACGAGCTCCATCATGTCGAAGGGCTTCGGCAGATAGTCGTCCGCGCCCAGCTTCAGGCCCAGCACGCGGTCGAGCACCTGGCCGCGCGCCGTGAGCATCACGACCGGCGTCGCGACGCGCTGCTGGCGCAGGTCGCGCAGTACGTCGAAGCCGTTCTTGCCCGGCAGCGCCACGTCGAGCAGCACGAGGTCGAAGCTGCCCTCGCGCGCGCGCCTCACGCCCAGGTCGCCGGTCTCGGCCGACTCGACCTCGTAGCCCTCGGCGCGCAGCCGGTCCGAGAGCGTCAGCACCAGCGCCGGCTCGTCCTCGACGATCAGGATCCGGCCGCTCACGCGGGGGCCACCGAGGGGGTCGGCAGCTCGACCACGAGCGCCGCGCCGCCGCCGTCGCGCGGCTCGACGCGGACACTGCCGCCGTGCGCGCGCACCACGTGCCGCACCAGGCTCAGCCCGAGACCGCTGCCGGGGGTCGCGTTCCGCTCCGCGGCCGGGCCGCGATAGAACGGCTCGAAGACGCGCTCGCGCTCCTCGCGCGGGATGCCGGGGCCGCGGTCCTCGACGCGCAGCACCACCGCGCGGCCGTCGGGGCGCGCGGTGGCCCGGATCCCGATCCAGCGGCCGGTCGCCGCGAACTTCGCGGCGTTCGTTACCAGGTTCGCGATCGCGCGCCGCAGCGCGGGCGCGTCGCCGCGCAGCTCGGGCAGGTCGGGAGCCACCTCGCGCTCGAGCGCGATGCCCGCTTGCTCGAGCACCAGTCGGTTGTCGCGCACCACCTCGTCGAGCAGGCTCGCGAGCGAGAGCGGCTCCTTCAGGTAGGCGCGGCCGCCCGACTCGATGCCGGCGAAGTCCAGCACCTGCGCCACGAGTGCCGCGAGCCGTGCGCCCTCCTTGTCGAGCAGCTCGCCGTAGCGGCGCACCTGCGCCGGCTCGGTGACGATGCCGGCCGCGAGGTTCTGGCCCGCCGAGCGGATCGCTGCGAGCGGGGTGTTGAGCTCGTGCGTCACGCCCGTGACGAACTCGAGCTGCTGGCGCGCCAGCCGGCGCGCGCGCTGCGCCGAGGCGACCAGCACGAGCGCCGTCGCCGCGAGGAGAGCCAGCACGCCGAACCCGGTCGCGAGGTTGCGCCGCTGCACAGAGGCGACGGCCGCCTCGAACGTGCCGCCGCGATGGCGCGCGACGAGCAGCCACGGGCTGTCGTTGCGTGGAGGAGGTGGCGGGTCGCGGCGCGTCGCGTCCCCGCCCTGAGGCGGGGGGTCGAAGTCCGGCCCGAAGCCCGGACCGCGCCCGCGGCCGCGCAGCGGCAGCTCGACGTCGCCGTTCTGCGTGTCGCCGCCCACGACCGCGGGGTCGCTTGCGTAGAAGACCACGCGGTCCTCGCGTCGCAAGAGCGCGACCTCGACGACTCGCGTCGGGGCCGGGCCGAGCATCGCCTCCACGACGCGGGGCAGCAGGCGCTCGCGAAGGTAGGCCTCGTCGAGGAGCACCACGACCACCCCGTCGATGCTCAGGCGCCGCGGGTCCTGAGCCGCTCCGGTCTCGGCGGCGCCGAACAGCGGCAATACGACGCCGAGCGGCTTCTCGACGACCGCCCCGGGACGGACGAGCGAATCCGGACGCGCTCCGTGTCCGCCCGCGGCGAGCTCGTCGGCGAGGCCGCGCAGCTCGTCAGGCCAGGCGACCGCGTGGAAGGCGTCGTCGCTCGTGTGCGTCTCCTCGAGGCCGACCTGGCCGGAGCGCGTGCGCGTCGCGAGCAGGAGTCCGCTCACGAGGCCTGCCCGGTCGCGCTCCTGCCACTCCTGAAGGCGCTCGATCAGGAAGGCGCGCCGATCGAGAGGCGGCGGTCCGACGTCACCGAAGAAGGCGATCGCAGCCTGCCCGAGGTCGCGCTCGATGGCGCCCGCGACGCGCCGTGCCGCGCGCTGAAGGTCGGCCTGCCGGCGCTCGGCCGCGGCCCGGCCGATCTCGCGCGTCCACTGGTACTGCAGGAAGCCCAGCACCACCAGGAGAACGGTCAGCACCGAGAGCACCAGCCAGGGCCCGCGGTCGCGCGATCGCAGCGGCATCACGAACGAGTCTACCAGCGACCCGGAGACCGCTTTTCACAGTGCTACCCGACGTTTACATCCCTTACAGCGAGCTTGCGGTTCGATGAATACTTCCCGGCGCTGGAGGCGCATTATGTGAGGGTGGAGCGGCGGGGCCGAGAGGCGCCGCTTCGAGGAGGCAGGAAGGTCATGAGGTTTCCGCGGGGCGCGTCGATCGTGGCCGCGGCCGCATTCGTGCTCGTGGCTTCTGCGGGGTTCGCGCAAACGGGCTCGCCGTCGTGGCCTGCGCCCGGCCCCGGCCAGGGGGCGAGCGTCCCTCACGCGCGCCGGGAAGGCATGCTGCGCGAGCTGGGGCTCTCGCAGGTGCAGCAGGACAAGGTGCGCGAGATCCTGGACGAGCAGCGCGCGCAGCGCGAGCAGCTCCACGAGAAGCTCTCCGCGAACCGTGACGCGCTGCACGAGTTGCTGGAGGGCGGCAGTGCCGACGCGGCCGCGGTGGGGGAGCTGGTGCTCAAGGGCCGCAAGCTCCACCAGGAGTCGAGCGCGCTGCGCGAGGCCGAGCAGAAGGCGATCCGCGCGATCCTGACGCCGGAGCAGCAGAAGAAGTTCGACAAGTTCCAGGGCCCGCGCCGCGGCCCCGGCGGTCGTCCGGGTCCCGGCCCCGAGGGATGGCCCGCCCCGCCGCCCGGCAGCGGCCCGGCGAATCGGGGGCAGCGCCCGCCGTTCGGCCCGTCCGGGCAGCCGCCCCTGCCGTGGTAGGTCCCGAGGGAAGAGAGATACCCGTGGCGCTCCCGTTCCGTCCCCGCTCCGACGCGCACCTCGAGGCGGCGTTCGACCGCCGCGAGGAGGACGTCGAGGTCCGGCAGCAGCGCAAGGACGCCAAGCTCCTCGCCGAGGCGAAGCGCGCGCTCGACCCCTGGGAACGCTACCGCGCGCTCGTCGACGCGCTCGAGGAGGGCATCGATCTCGCCGAGCAAGCGGACCGCAAGGTCCGCTTCGCGATGGTCGTGATGGCCTCGCTCAACATCGGCGTCTTCGCCCTGACGACGCGGCCCGAGTTGCTCGGTCTCGAGGCGATGTCGTTGCGCGGCTGGCTCGGGGCGTACCTGCTGGCCTACGGCGTCGTCGCCGTCTACTTCTTCGTGCAGGCCGTGGACGCGCTGCGGCCGCGAACGCCCGTAGCACCCGGCGCCTCGCGGACGGCGCTCGTCGAGGCCTCCAGCCTCAGGAGCCTCGACCGCGTCGTGGTCCAGGACGTGGCCGACTACGCGCGGTCCTGGCGCGACGTGCGCTTCGAGCAGCTCCACAACGAGCTTGCGCTGCAGAACCATCGGCTGGCGCAGGTCAACGAGGAGAAGTACGCGGCGGTCGGCCGGCTCTATGGCGGGCTTCGCGTGCTCGCGGTGCTCTTCGGTGGCCTCGTGCTGTTTGCGGGGGTTTCCCCGCTCGTCGCCGCGCTCGGCGGACGCTGACCCGAGCCCACGGACGAATCCCGTAACCACCGTTTCATTTTCCGTAAATGCATGTTTTTGCAGGACTTGTACCGCACGCTGGCTTATGCTGAACGCCGTCGCCCCCCTTCGATCAAAAACACCGGGAGGAGAAATGACGCTCAGCAAGAAGGGGCTCGCGGCGCTCGCCGTGCTCGTCGCGGGCGCAGCCGCGCCAGCGCGCGCGCAGTCGGTGGTGGCAGTGACGGAAACGCTCGATTTCGACCGTCCCGAGTCGTGGGGAATGAAGTACTACGCTTCACTCGCGCTCCTCACCAGCATGGGCGCTCCGCAGCGGCGGGCGGGCGGCCAGGTCGACCTCGGCTTCGAGGGTGCCTACGTGCCGCAGATGAGCGACGAGCAGCGGCGCATCGGCTTCAACGGCACGAAGCTCGAGGACGTGAACAAAACGAGCTTCTTCGGACGGATCCGCGGCAGTGTGGGCCTCGGCCACGACCTCGCGCTCGAGCTCGGCTACACGCCGCCCGTCGAGGTGGGGGGCGCCAAGCCCAACATCCTGGCGCTCGGGCTCGCCCGGCCCTTCCAGCTCTCGGACAGCTGGCGCCTCGGCGTGCGCGGCTACGGGCAGATCGGCACGATCGAGGGCGACATCACGTGCAGCGCCGACGAGGCCGCCGCCGGTGACGACCTGCAGGAGAACCCGTTCCAGTGCGTCGAGCCGTCCGGGGACGAGAGCCATCAGAAGGTGATCGGCCTCGAGCTCGTGGCCGGCTACGACGCAAGCGCGCGCTTCAAGCCGTACCTCGGCCTCGGCGTCAACTACATGGACCTCGAGTTCCAGGTCAACGCGCTCTACGCCGACGGGCTCGTCGAGGACCACAACGTGCAGCTCACGAGCGGCACCACGATCTCGGCGACGGCGGGGCTAACCTACGCGGCCGGCGAGAAATGGCGCATCACGGGCGAGCTGTTCTACTCGTGGCTCAGCGTCGTCCGGCAGCCGTCCACGACTTCCGAGAACGACGGCTTCTTCAACGGCCGCGTTTTCGTGAGCTACCGGGTCCACTAGGCGGCACCATGCACACTGGCCTCGCTCGGGTCGCTTCGCTCGCGGTGCTGGCCGCATGCAGCGCCGGTATCGCCTCGGCCGACCCCGTCGTGTTCAGCGTGGACTCCAAGGCGAGCCACGTCCGCATCCACCTGGGCCGCTCCGGCCTGTTCCAGTTCATGGGCCACGAGCACCACATCGAGGCGCCGGTCGCGGAAGGCCGCGTCCAGGTGACGGACGAGGATCCCGCGCGCTCGTCGGTGGCGTTGCGCTTCAGGGCGGCGGCGCTCTACGTGATCCCCGGCACCGAGCCCGCGGCCGACGTCCCGAAGGTCGAGGAGCGCATGCGCGGCGAGGTGCTCGAGGTGTCGCGCTACCCGGAGATCGTGTTCGCGTCGACGTCGGTTCGCTTCGGCTCGGCGCCGGGCGCCGCCCTCAAGCTGACCGTTGCCGGCACGCTGACGCTCAAGGGCCGCTCGGTTCCGGTCGAAGTCCCCCTCGACGTGGAGCGCCAGGGCGAATCGCTCAAGGCGAAGGGCGAGGTCGAGCTCAAGCTGCGGGACTGGGGCATCGAGCCGCCTTCGGTCGGGGGCGTCGTGAACGTCTCGAACCGCTTCAAACTCGAGCTCGAGATCCACGCGCGCTCGGGCCCGTGACGAGCAGCGCGGCGAATCCCGGCAGGAACGCGATCGTCCAGCACAGGAAGTTGTAGGCGTAGTTGGGGCCGCCCGGCGCCGGCTTCGTCCAGATCCCCGAGATCGCGTAGAAAGCGAGCCCCGAGCCGAGCGCGGCGAGGACCCCGCGCACCACCGCTTCGCGAGCGGGGACGCCGCCCATAAGCCGCGCGTCGAGGAGGGCGAAGCCGAGCCAGAGCGCCATCCAGCTCACGAACATCGCCGAATACCCGAAGAGCGGCGCGAGCGCGTAGAAGGATGCGGCCGCGAGCAGTCCGACGACGGCGCCTCCGATCGCTCCAGCCGCCGGGCGCTTTCGCAAGCCGCCGAGGTAGAGGCCGAGCGCGAGCAGCAGCAGCGTGCCGTGCGCCAGCCCGAGCGGGGCGCGGTGCGAGGAGACGAAGCGCGCCCACAGGAAGTCGCCGAAGGTGTTGAGCGCCCCGAGCACGAGCGCGCCGACGAGAGCCGCCACCGGGCCGGGCATCAGGCGAGAATACACCGCGATCCGCGATGGGCGAGCTGCTGCTTCGATCGACCGCCTGGCTGAGCCTCGTGGCCTGGGCGGGCTCGGAATGGGAGCGAACCCGCGCGCGTCCGGCGGCCGGGGTGCGGTGCGCGCGGGGCCTGTTCACCGCGGGAGGGGCATTGCTGCTTGTGCACTCCCTCGTGGCCTTCCACGTCCGCCACGCGTGGAGCCAGGCCGCGGCGCTTCAGGACACGGCGCGGCAGACCGAGGCGGTCACCGGGCTGGCCGTCGGTGCCGGGCTGTTCGTGAACTACGCGTTCGTCGTGCTGTGGCTCGCGGAGATCGCCTGGTGGTGGCGTTCCCCGGATGGCTACGTGCAGCGTTCCCGCGCCGTCGATCGCGCGGTCCGTGGCTTCTTCCTGTTCATGTTCGCGAACGGCGCCTTCGTGTTCGTGCGCGCGCCGGCGCGCTGGCTCGGCGCCGCCGCGCTCATCGTGGTGCTGGCTGCGTGGTACCGTGGCGCGGGAGCCGGGACGACGAATGGCTGAAGCCGGTGCGGGCGCGCTCTCGCGCGAGGCGCGTCCCGCCTTCTACTACGGATGGGTGAGCCTGGCTGTCGCCGCCCTGGCAATGGTCAGCACCCTGCCCGGCCGCACGCAAGGGTTGGGCCTCGTGACCGAGGCGCTGATGCGCGACCTGGGGCTAGGCCGGGTCGCGTTCGCCGAGATCAACCTCGTGGCGACTCTCGTCGGCTCGCTGTTCTGTCTCGGCATCGGCCGGCTGATCGACCGCACCGGCGGCCGGATCGTCCTGACCGCCGTGGTCGTCGCCCTGGGGCTGGTCGTCGTGGCGATGAGCCGCGTAGCCACCCAGCCGTGGCTCCTCGTCTGGGTCACGCTGACGCGGGGCTTCGGGCAGAGTGCCCTCTCGGTGGCGAGCCTGGCGCTCGTCGGCAAGTGGTTCTCGCGCCGCCTGCCGCTGGCGATGGGCGTCTACGCGCTCGCCATGAGCATCGGCTTCATGGCCGCATTTCCCGCGGTGGGCGCGGCCGTGCAGGCGAGCGGCTGGCGCGCGACCTGGGCCGGCATCGGCTGGGTGCTGCTTTTGGTCGTGGCACCGCTCACGTGGCTACTCGCGCGCTCGACCCCGGAGTCGTGCGGGCTCGAGCTGGACGGCGCCGCCGTGGGCCGCGAGCCGCAGGGCGAGCCGGCGCAGGGCGGAGCGACGCTCGCCTTTGCGCTGCGCGCGCCGGGCTTCTGGGTCTTCGCGCTCGGGGCCGCCGTCTACGGCCTCGTCGCGTCGGGGATCGCGCTCTTCAACGAGTCGATCCTGGCGGAGCGGGGCTTCGACCACTCGACCTACTATCGCTCGTTGGTCGTCACGGCCCTCGTCGCGCTCGTGGGCAACTTCGCGGGGGGCGCCTTCGCCCAGAAGGGCTCGCTGCGGCGGCTGATGGCACTGGCGATGCTGCTGCTGACGCTCTCGCTCCTCGCGCTGCCGCACGTGAGCCGCGAGTCGCACGTCGTCGCCTACGCGGTGGTGATGGGTCTCGCCGGCGGCTTCGTGATGGTGATCTTCTTCAGCTTCTGGGGCCGGGCCTTCGGCCGCGCGCACCTCGGGCGGATCCAGGGCGCGGCCCAGATCGTGACCGTGCTCGCCTCCGCGGTGGGCCCGCTGCTGCTCGCGCGGTGCGTGGCGGCGACCGGCTCCTACGCGAGTGCCTTCTACGTGCTCGCGGCGATCGTCGCCGTGCTGGGGCTGCTCGCGGCGGCCGTGCCGCTGCCGCGCGTGGCCGCCGCGACCGAGCGCGTCTAGGCAGTTCTGTTCGAGATGCGTGTGGACAGCTCGGACTTCGGGCGCCGGCACTACTCCGCCGGCAGTATTCAGCCGGTCCGGTACGCAGCCATTGCCTTCGGTCCGTAGTCGTGCTCGGCCAGGTAGAAATCGTGGGTTCGGCACATCAGGCGCAGGTTCTCGGGCGAGTGCCCGCCGCCCATGCCGAAGGGGTGGATGTGGTGATACTCGAGCCTGTGGCGCTCCGGGCAGCGGCGCCCCGTCTCGTCGACGTAACGACAGCGCCCCGCGTCGCGCTCGTGCACCGCGCGCTGGATGGCCGCGGGGATGTGGCGCACATGCCCGCAGGCACGTGGCTCATGCATGAGCAAGAGTAGGTCACACGGTGGACAGGATAGGGCCGCAGCACGCGAAAAGAGTTTGCACTCGAAAACAACCGACTGTCGATTGTGTGTATGACGCAACACGGCTGAGATAAGTCAAGGTACTAGTCGAGTACGCTGGTGCCGACGTTGCCGCGCTGCGTCGCAAGCGAGCGAGAGCCCGTGGAGCACCGACCCCTTCGCGACGCGAACGCGAGCCCTGCTCCCTGACCCTGTCGGTGAACGACTCCGTCCGGACCGAGTAGCCGGTGAAAGCCCCGCACGGGTCACGCCCGCTCACGGCGACTTCCAGAGGATCCCGCCTGCGGTTCGTGTCGACACATCAGCGGGCAGTGTTAACACCTACCCAACAGAACAGTCTAGGGGGCCCGCGTCGCGAGCGCGGGCCCTGCCTCGCCTGCGGCCCGCGCGGCGGCCTTCGGCGGCAGCGTGAAGCAGAACGTGGAGCCCTGGCCGTCGCCGTCCGACTCGACCCAGACCTCGCCGCCGTGCACCTCGACGATGCGCTTGACGAGCGCGAGGCCGATGCCGGTGCCCTCGACTCGCGGGTCGAGGCGCTCGAACAGTCCGAACACGCGCTGGTGGTGGCGCGTGTCGATGCCGATACCGTTGTCCTTCACGAAGCAGATGGGCTGCCCGTTCGCTCCGTGGCGTGCGCCGATCGCGATGCGCGGGTCCTTGCGGCCGCCCAGGAACTTGGCGGCGTTGTCGACCAGGTTCTGCACCACCTCTAGCAGCCGCGCGCGCTCGCCGTAGAGCACCGGCAGGTCTCCGGCGACATCGAGCTCGACGCCGGCGGCGGAGAGGCGCCCCGCCAGCGACTGGCGCGCCTCCTCGGCCAGCTCGGCGAGCGGCACCTCCTCGGGGGCGCTCGTGACGCGCCCGACGCGCGACAGCTCGAGCAGCTCGCGCAGCATCCGCTCCATCGTCGAGGCCGCGGCGCGGATGCGCGCGACGTCGGCGAGCGCGCTCTCCTTGCGCCCGGCGGCGATGTCCTGCTCGAGCAGGCCGAGGAAGCCCAGCACCGTGACGAGGGGGCTGCGCAGGTCGTGCGACACGGTGTAGGTGAAGCGCTCGAGCTCGGCGTTGCGCCGCTCCATCTCGCCGATCGTCTGCTGCAAGCGGGTCGACATGTCATTGAACGCCTCGGCGACGACCTGCAGCTCGTCGCCCGACTGGATCCGCAGCCGCTTCTCGTAGTTCCCGCGCGCCACCTGCTGCACGCCCTCGGTGAGCGCGCCGAGCGGCCGCGTGAGGCGCGTGCCGAGCGCCAGGCCCAGCGCGCAGACGATCACGCCGGAGCCGGCCACCAGCCCGATCGCCAGCCGGACCGAGGCCGCGAACTGCCGCTCGAGGCTGGCGAGGCTGACGTGATAGACCACCGACAGCCGGTGGCGCCCCCAGTCCTCGAGGTAGGGCACCACGATCTCGATCGTGCCGCGCCCGGAGCCCTCGGGGCGGATCTCGCTCGGCTCGACGCGCCGCACGGCGGCCAGGCGCTCGTCGCCGAGCAGGACGCCCGTCTCCTCGGACGGCGAGACGAGCGCGCGCGAGTCGAACAGCACGCGGCCCTGGACGTCGCAGATCTGGATCGCGGTGACCTCCTCGGAGCGCGCGAGCAGGTCGAGCACGGACTGCCGGAACTTGAAGTAGCCCGACTGGAAGTAGCTGTCGAAGCTCTGACCGAGCGCTGGCGTCGCCAGCACCGCGAACTGGCGCGCCCCCGTCTCGAGCCGGAGCCGGATCGTGCGCCGCGCCGCTATCAGCAGGTAGGCGGCGTTCGCGACCTGGATCAGCACCAGCGTCGCGACGAAGGTCGCCACGAGGCGCGTGCGCAGGCTGTTGACGATCGGGGTCACGGGCGGCTCGCGCCCTCGGCCGGCCGCAGGTCGCGCGGGCGCAGCGCCAGGCTGACCGGCGGGTCCCAGACGACGCGCGTCCGGTCGTAGACGACCGCCTCGGGCTGCACCACGAGCGGCAGGATCGGACGCAGCGCGGCCAGCCGCTCGAAAGCGTGCCGCAGCACCACCGCGCGCTCGCGCAGGTTCGGCGTCGACTGCGCCTCGCGCGTGATGGCGTCGAGCAGCGGGTCGGTGAAGCCGGTGGCGTTCGAGCTGCCGCGCAGCTTCTCGCCCGGGTGCGGGAACAGCACCTCGAAGACGTCGGCGCCGTCGCCCGACTCGCTGGCCCAGCCGAGCAGGAAGAAGTCGGACGCGCCCCGCTCGAGCAGGTCGTAGAGCGCGCTCTTCTCGACCGCGTTCACCTCCACGCGCAGTCCGACCTCGGTGAGCTGGCGCGCCACCTCGCCCAGGATCTGGACGTCGCGGACGTAGCGGTTGCGCGGTCCGTCGAGGCGCAGCACGTGGCCCGGGCGCAGCCCGGCGGCCGCGAGCAGCTGGCGCGCCCGCGCCGGGTCGTGGGGCGTCGGGGGTAGCTCGGGCACGTAGCCGACCGAGCCGCGCGGCATCAGCTGGTTGGCGACCGTGCCCTTGCCGAGGAACACGCGCTCGACGAGCGCGCGGCGGTCGATCGCGAGGTCGAGCGCCTCGCGGACGCGCGGGTCGTTGAAGGGCGCCCGGTCGACGCGCAGGCCGAGGAACAGCACGCGCAGGCCCGCCCCGACGACGAGGCGCAGACGCGCGTCCCGCTCGAGCCGCGCCCAGGCGTCCGGGGGCACGAAGTCGGCGATGTCGGCTTCGCCCGCCTCGACGAGGCGCAGGCGCGTCTCGTCGTCCGGCACGACCCGGAACGCGGCGTGCGCGAACGCGGACGGCGTCCCCCAGTGGTGGCGATTGCGGGCGAACGAGAAACCCTGCCCGGGGCTCCAGCTCTCGAGCGTGTAGGGCCCCGTGCCCCGCGCCGTCACGGGCTTCGGCCCCGCGACCGCGCCGGGCACCACGAAGCCCCAGGCCAGCCGCGCGAGCAGCGTCGGGTCGGGCCGCTGCGCGCGCACCTCGATCCGGCGCTCGTCGAGCACGCGCACGCTCTCGACCGTGGCGAGGTAGCCGTCGTTCGGCCAGCGCAGCCGCGTGCCGGCCTCGAGGCTGGTGGCCACGTCCTCGGCGCTCACCGGGCTCCCGTCGGAGAAGCGCAGGCCCGGCCGCAGCTCGAGCACGAAGGTGCGCTCGTCGAGCGTGAGCCAGTGCGCGGCCAGCGCCGGCACCACGTTGAGCCCGCGGTCGAGCGCCACCACCGCGTCGAGCACCCAGCGGTTCATCTCGAAGGTGTAGCTCTCGTTGGCGGCGGGCGGGTGCGGGAAGAAGCCGGTGACGTCGGCCCGCACGGCCGCGCGCAGGACGGCGTCGGACGGCTCCGGCCGCGGGGCCTGGCAGGCGCCCGCGACGAGCGCCCCCGGGATCGCCAGCCAACGCAGGGAGCGGCCGGACATGGCGGGCAAGCTTAGCAGAGCGGGCGCGCCGGGAGCGGACCTCGCAGTATGATCGGCAGTCGCCGCCGCCTCGAGATGCTAGACCTGACCCCTTCCGCGGAGGGAGGCATGAGCTTCAGGATCGACGACGGGTTCGTCGCCGAGCACAACGAAGGGCGCCTCGCGTGGCTCGAGGAGGACTACGCCCACCTCGGCCGGCAGCTCGCGCGGCGCGGCGTCGAGATCGAGCGGCTGGTCGAGCGCGCAGCCGGCTTCCGCGTGGCGGTGCCGTCGTGGGGCGTCGGGACCGGCGGGACGCGCTTCGCGCGCTTCGCGGGGCCGGGCGAGCCGCGGAACGTGTTCGAGAAGCTCGACGACAGCGAGGCGATCCTGCAGCTCGTGCGCGTCACGCCCGGCATCTCGCTGCACATCCCGTGGGACGAGCCCGACAGCCCCGGCGAGCTCAAGGCCTACGCCGCGGCGCGCGGGCTGTTCGTCGACGGGATGAACTCCAACACGTTCCAGGACCAGCCGGGGCAGCAGCTGTCCTACAAGTTCGGCAGCCTGACGCACGCGGATGCCGCGGTGCGCCGGCAGGCGGTCGAGCACAACCTCCACTGCATGGAGCTGGGCGCGAAGCTCGGCGCGCGCTCGCACACGGTCTGGATCGGCGACGGCGGGAACTTCCCGGGCCAGGTGAGCTTCAGGCGCGCGCTCGAGCGCTACATGGAGAGCCTGCGCGCGATCTACCGCGAGCTGCCGGCCGGGTTCCGCCTGTTCATCGAGCACAAGCTCTACGAGCCGGCTTTCTACTCGACCGTACTCAACGACTGGGGCACGAGCTACCACTGCACCCGCGAGCTGGGGGAGCGGGCCTTCTCGCTCGTGGACCTCGGCCACCACGCGCCGAACGTCAACATCGAGATGATCGTCGCGCGGCTCGTCCAGTTCGGGAAGCTGGCCGGCTTCCACTTCAACGACAGCAAGTACGGCGACGACGACCTCGACTCCGGCTCGATCAAGCCGTTCCAGCTGTTCCTGATCTTCCACGAGCTCGTCGAGGCGGAGCTCGAGCGGGTGCCCGGCTTCGACCCGGCGTACATGCTCGACCAGTCCCACAACGTCACCGACCCCGCCGAGTCGCTGATGATGAGCGCTGTCGAGGTGGTGCGCGCGTACGTGCAGGCGCACCTCGTGGACCGCGCGGCGCTCGCCTTTGCGCAGGAGAAGTGCGACGCGATCGGAGCACTCGCGGCGCTGAAGCAGGCCTTCACGACCGACGTCGCGCCGATCCTCGCGAGGGCGCGGCAGCGCGCGGGCGGCGCGATCGACCCCGTCGCCGCGTACCGGGCCAGCGGCTATCGCAGCCACAAGGCCCGGGAGCGCCCCGCCAGCGTGAAGCAGGGAGCCGGGATCGTGTGAGGGGTCAGGTCTTGAATCTTGACTTGTCAAAAAACAAGACCTGACCCCTTCCCTTGACCAGTCGACACCTGGCGATCGACCTGGGGGCGGGGAGCGGCCGGGCTGTGCTCGGGGCGGTGTCCGAGGCCGGCCTCTCGCTCAGCGAGGTCCACCGCTTCCAGTACCCGCCGGCCGAGAGCGCGGGCCACCTGCGCTGGCCGTTCGCGACGATCCGCGACGGCATCGAGACCGGGCTGGCGGCCGCGCGGCGCGAGGCGACGCAGCCGATCGAGAGCGTGGGCGTCGACTCGTGGGCCGTCGACTACGGGCTGGTGGACGAGGCGGGCGCGCTCGTCGAGGACCCGATCGCCTATCGCGACCACCGGACCGACGGCGCGATCGAGCGCGTGCTGCGCGAGGTGCCGCGCGCGGAGCTGTTCGCGCGAACCGGCCTCCAGTTCCTGCAGTTCAACACGCTGTTTCAGCTCTACGTCCACGCGCGCGCCGGGCTGCCGGCCCGGGCGCGGCGCCTGCTGATGATCCCGGACCTGTGCCACCTGGCGCTCTGCGGCTCGACGACGTCGGAGTACACGAACGCCTCGACGACGCAGCTCATCGACGCGCGCACGCGCGGCTGGGCCGACGAGCTCTTCGCGCGGCTCGAGCTGCCGCGCGCGCTGATGCCGGAGCTGGTGGCGCCCGGCACGCCGCTCGGAGAGCTGCGGCCCGAGCTGGGGATGGGTGCCATGCGCGTGATTGCGCCGGCGACGCACGACACCGCAAGCGCCGTCGCCGGCACGCCGCTACTGCCGGGCTGGGCCTACGTCTCCTCGGGCACCTGGTCGCTCGTCGGCACCGAGCGCCCGGCCCCGCTCGTGAACGAGGCCGTGGCGCGCGCCAATTTCACGAACGAGGGCGGGGCCTGCGGCACGATCCGCTTCCTGAAGAACGTGATGGGGCTCTGGATCCTGGAGTCCTGCCGCCGCGAGTGGAAGGCGGCGCGGGCGAGCGACCTCGAGGCGCTGCTGCAGGCCGCCGCCGGGCTCGGCCGCTCGCCGGGCGTGGTGTTCCCCGATCACCCGCGCTTCTTCAACCCCGCGAGCATGAGCGCCGAGCTGCTCGCGGCGCTCGCCGCCTCGGGCCAGCACGTCGCGAACGAGCCGGCGCTCGTCGCGCGTGTCGTCCTGGACTCGCTCGCGCTGCGCTACGCCTCGGTGATCGACACGCTCGAGGCGCTCACCGGCGAGCGCGTGCCCGGCATCCACATCGTCGGCGGCGGCTGCCGCAACGACTACCTGAACCAGGCGACCGCCGATGCCGCGCTCCGGCCGGTCTTCGCGGGGCCGGTCGAAGCCACGGCCACGGGGAACGTGCTGCTGCAGGCGATCGCGAGCGGGCGGCTGGCGTCGCTCGCCGACGGCCGCCGGCTGGTCGAGCCGCCGCGGCGCTTCGAGCCGCGCGAGAACGCGGCGCTCGCGGCGCTGGCGGAGCGCTACCGCGAGCTCGAGGCGAGCGCCGCGAGGGTATGATCGCCCGATGCGCGGGGACGAGCCCACCCTGGAGGCGATCCGGGCCACGCGCGAGCGGCTCGGCGCGCGCGTCGTGCGCACGCCGGTGCGGCTCGTCGAAGACGACGCCTTCGCGGCGATCGTCGGACCGGAGACGTCGGTCTTCCTGAAGCAGGAGCTGTTCCAGCGCACCGGCAGCTTCAAGCCGCGCGGCGCGCTCGCGGTGATGCTCGAGCTGGACCGCCCCGCGCTCGCGCGCGGCGTGACCGCCGTGAGCGCCGGGAACCACGCCATGGCCGTCGCCTACGCGGCGCGCGCGCTCGGCACCACCGCCAAGGTGGTGATGCCGAAGAACGCGAGCCCGTTCCGGGTCCAGGGCTGCCGCGGCCTGGGCGCCGAGGTCGAGCTGGTCGACGACGTGCACAAGGCCTTCGAGCGCGTGCGCGAGATACAGGACGCCGAGGGCCGCAGCTTCGTCCATCCCTTCGAGGGCCCGAAGACGGCGCTCGGCACGGCGACGCTCGGGCTCGAGCTGATGGACGACCTGCCCGACCTGGACGCCGTGGTCGTACCGATCGGCGGGGGCGGGCTCGCCGCCGGCGTCGCCGCCGCGGTGAAGCTGACGCGGCCGGCGACGCGGGTCATCGGCGTCGAGCCGACGGGCGCGGACTCGATGCACCGGAGCTTCGCGGCCGGCTCGCCGCAGTCGATCGACGCGGTGCGCACGATCGCCGATTCGCTCGGCGCGCCGCACGCGGCGCCCTACAGCTACGGGCTGGTCCGCCGCTACCTGGACGAGCTGGTGCTGGTCGACGACGATCAATTGCGCGCGGCGATGCTGCTGCTGTTCCGCTCGGCGAAGCTCGCGGTCGAGCCCGCGGGCGCCGCCGCCACCGCCGCGCTGTGCGGCCCGCTGCGCGAGCGGCTGCGCGGGAAACGCGTCGGCGTCATCGTGTGCGGCGCGAACATCGACGAGCAGACGTTCGCGCTCCACCTCGCGGCGGCGAAGCCGGTCTTCGCGGGCTAGGGGCCGCAGCGGGATGGCGCGCACGCGAGCCTCGCGGTCCGGCGGACGGCGCGGTTTCCTGCGCCGGCTTGGCGCGTCGGTCGCCGCCACGCTCGCGACGCCGGGCCTGGCGCGCGCGCAGGCGAAGCGCAAGGCGGCCCCGAAAGCGAAGAAGCCGCCCGCGAAGCCCGCCGCCAAGCCTGCGGCGAAGCCGGCGCCGGCCAGGTCCGCGGCCGTCGCCGCGGAGCCCGCTCCGGTCGCCGCGGCGCGCGGCGCGTGGCCGCTGCCCGAGCCCGGCGCGCGCATCGACATAGCACCCGCGCGCTGGATCTGGCTGCCGGGCGAGCGCACGCTCGCGAACACCTTCGTGCTCTTCCGCCGCGAGCTCGAGCTCCAGGCGGCGCCCACGTCGGCGCGCGGCTGGATCAGCGCCGACAGCCGCTACCGGCTGTACGTCAACGGCCGGCGCGTGCAGTGGGGCCCGGCGCCCTGCGACCCGCGCTCGTACGAGGCCGACCCCGTCGACCTCTCGCGCTGGCTGGCGCCGGGCAAGAACGCGATCGGCGTCGAGGTCCTCTATTACGGCCACGGCGACGGCACCTGGCCCTTCGGCAAGCCGGGCCTGCTGTTCGCCCTGCGCGTCGAGGAGCCGGGAGGCCGCGTGAGCGAGCTCGTGAGCGACGGCGAGTGGCGCGCGCTCCTCGACCGCGCTCACCGCCCCGGGCAGTGGCAGCGCTGGTACCTGCGCGCGCTGCAGGAGGACTTCGACGCGCGGCTCCAGCCGCACGGCTGGAGCGCGCCCGGCTTCACGCCCGACGCGGCCTGGATCCCTCCCCAGCTCCTGGATGTCGCGGCGGACCGCCCGGCGGCCGCGGGCCGCCACGCCGACTACCTGCGCGACGGCGGCATCGAGGCGAAGGACGCTGTGATGCGCGCGCGCGAGGTGGCGCTGGTGCGCGAGACGCTGCGGCCGATCGAGCGGCTGGCGCGCTCGGGCCGCGTGCGCTGGCTGCGCGACCCGCGCGACTGGTTCGAGTTCCGGCTGCCGGGCTCGTTCGAGCTCATCGAGGAGAGCGCGGCGGCGCCGCTCGGCGAAGGCGCCTGGCGCTCCGAGCTGGTCCCGGGCGAGGGCGTCTACCTGACCTTCGAGCTGCCGGAGCAGATGGTCGGCTTTCCCTTCTTCACGATCGAGGCGCCCGAGGCGACGGTGGTGGAGCTCGTGACGCAGGAGGCGCACGACGCGTCGGGCCCGAGCTGGCTCGACACCGGCCGCTTCGCCTGGACGCGCTTCACCTGCCGGAAAGGCGAGAACCGCTTCGAGTGCTTCGAGTACGAGTCGCTGCGCTTCGTACAGCTCCACGTGCACGGGGGAGCGGGCCAGGTGGTGGTGAAGGACGTGGGCCTGCGCCGGCGCGCCTACCCGTGGCCGGGCGTCCCGAGCTTCCGCGTGTCCGACGCGCCGCTGCAGCGGCTGTGCGAGGCCGCGTTCAACACGCTCACGAACGCGGTCCAGGAGACGGTCGCGGACGGCATGGGGCGCGAGCGCCAGCAGTACGGCGGCGACGCGGCGCACCAGCTCCACGTGGCGCGGCTCGTGGGCGGGGACCGGCAGCTGGCGCGGCGCTTCCTGCGCAGCTTCGCGCTGGGCCAGACGCTCGAGGGCTACTTCCTCGACTGCTGGCCGGCCTACGACCGGCTGAACCGGCTCGCGCAGCGCCAGATGGGCGCGACGCGCTGGGGCCCGATCCTCGACCACGGCGTGAGCTTCGTGCACGACGCGTGGAGCCACTACCTCGAGTGGGGCGACGCCGACCTGCCGCGCGAGCTCTACCCGCGCTTCGTGCGCTTCGTCGCGTACCTGCTGGAGCGGCGCGGCAGGGACGGCCTGCTGCCGGTCGAGGGCTGGGGCGTGCCGACGGTGTGGATCGACGACGGCTTCAAGCACCCGCGACACCGCCAGTGCGCCTTCAACCTGTTCACGGCGGCGGTGCTCAAGAGCGCGCTCGCCCCGCTCGCGGCGCTCGCCGGCGATGCGGCGGGGCAGAAGCGGTACGCGGCCGCCGGCGACGCGCTGGTCGCGGCCGTCGTCACCCGCTTCTGGAGCCGCGAGCGCTCGCTGTTCGTGAGCAACCTGCCCTGGGAGGACGAGGAAGGCGCGCCGCGGCTCGACGACCGCTCGCTTGCCACCGCGCTCGTCTTCGACCAGTGTCCCGCGGGGCGCGTCAAGGAGTCGGTCGAAGCACTCGCCCGGCCCTCCGAGGCCCTGATGCTGTCCTTCCCGGCCAACGCGATCTGGCGGCTCTCGGCGCTCGCGCGGCACGGCCGCATCGCGCCCGTGCTCGGCGAGCTGCGCGAGCGCTGGGCGGTGCTGCCGTCGGTGCTGCGCAACAACACGATCTCGGAGCGCTTCACGGCGCGGCCCGACTCGAGCGACCAGTGGAGCCACTGCGCCGTGGCCCCGCTCGCTCTCCTCTACATGGACGTCGCGGGCATCCGCCCCGGGGCCCCGGGCTTCGCCAAGGCGGAGGTCCGGCCGCAGCTCGGCGACCTGCGGGAGCTGGAGCTCGTGTGCCACACGCCACGCGGCCCGATCACGTTCCGAGCGCAGGCGCAGGAGGAGGGCCACCGCGCCTCGGTGACGCTGCCTGCCGAGTGCCCCGGCGAGCTGGTGCTGCCGCTCACCGAGGGCCGCGGCATGGCCGTCACGGCCGCGGACCGCGCGCTCGACCTCGAACGCTTCGCGCTGCCCGCGGGCGAGACGACGGAGTTCGACGTGCCCGCGGCACGCCTCACTTGAGCAGGCCGAGCTTCCGGACCAGGAAGATCAGGAGCGCCGCGCCGGCGATCGACACGGCGAGCTGCGCGACGAGGCCGTAGGCCGCGAAGCCGAGCACGCCCGCGAGCCAGAAGCCCAGCGACGAGCCGATGATCCCGATCACGATGTTGGCCAGGACGCCCATCTGGGCGTCGGCTTTCATCACCTTGCTCGCCAGCCAACCGATGATGCCGCCCACGATCAACGTGTAAAGCCATCCCATGTCGCGCTCCTTTTCAAGGGTGCGAGAGTCTGTCCCGCGGCGTCTTCCGCACGCAAGTCTTTTCGCTCGCGTCCGCCCACAAAGCCCGAAGCTCGGCTATGCTCGGCGGTCATGAGCAACGCCGGCGTGGCCGGGGACACGCGAGGTCCGATCGACCGGTTCCTGGGACTCTTCAGCGAGGTGCACGCCGGCGAGGGCATGACGGCGCTGCTGATGCTCACGAACATCTTCGTGACGCTCGTCAGCTACTCGATCATCAAGGTGGTGCGCGAGCCCTTGATCCTGCTCGGAGGCGGCGCCGAGGTGCGGTCCTACTCGGCGGGCGGCCAGGCGCTGCTGCTCATGCTGTTCGTGCCGTTCTACAGCTGGTTCGCGTCGCGCGTCGACCGCCGCAAGCTGCTGATCGGCATCACGCTGTTCTTCGCGCTCAACATCGAGCTGTTCGCGCTGGCGGTGGCGGCGCACGTGCCGCTCGTGGGCGTCGCGTTCTTCATCTGGGTCGGAATCTTCAACATCGCGCTCGTCGCGCAGTTCTGGTCCTACGCCAACGACATCTACACCAAGCCGGCGGGCGACCGGCTGTTCCCGATCATCGCGATCGGCATGACGGCCGGGGCGCCGCTCGGCTCGGTGATCGCCGGGCGGCTGGCGCGGGCGGAGGTTGCGCCGCAGATGATCCTGCAGGTCTCGGCGCTGCTGCTGCTGGTGAGCCTCGCGCTCTACCTGGTGGTGAACGCGCGCGAGTCGCTGCGAAGCGGGGCGGGGTCGGACCAGGCCGCGCTCACCGGCGCGAGCGGCTTCGCGCTCGTCTTCAAGAGCCGCTACCTGGGCCTGATCGCGGTGCTGATCGCGCTCCTGAACGTGGTCAACACCACCGGCGAGTACCTGATCGCGCGCCTCGTCTCGGCGCAGGCCGCCGCGACCGCGGCGCGCGACAGCAGCTTCAACCAGGAAGCCTGGATCGGCGGCTTCTACGGCAGCTACCAGTTCTGGGTCAACGTCGCGGCGCTGCTGCTGCAGTTCTTCGTCACGTCCCGGCTGGTCAAGTACCTCGGGCTGCGCGGTGCGCTGTTGATGCTGCCGCTGATCGCCCTCGGCGGCTATGCGATCGTGGCGGCCGGCGTGTCGTTCGCGGTGGTGCGCTGGGTCAAGACGGCCGAGAACGCCACCGACTACTCGGTGATGAACACCGCGCGCGGGCTCTTGTGGCTGCCCACCTCGCGCGAGGAGAAGTACAAGGGCAAGCAGGCCGTGGACACGTTCTTCGTGCGCACCGGCGACCTGGTGCAGGCCGGGCTCGTGTACGCGGGCACGCACTGGCTCGCGCTGCAGGTGACGGGCTTCGCGCTCGTCAACGTGGTGCTGACGCTGGTGTGGCTCGGCGTGGCGCTCTTGATCCTCAGGGAACACCGGAAGCTGGCGCCCGCCGGCGCGGCCTGAGATCGCCCGTCGCCCTGGCCGGATGGTAAAGTGGCTCACGTCACGAGCCTGCTTTCGTCGGGAGCCGGGGGTGGAAACCTCGCGACCAAGGGAGGCCGGTGTCCGTGACGCGAAGCGCCTTTCCGCTGCTCGCCGTCTGGCTGGCGGCGGCGCCCGGGCTGGCGCAGGAGACGCGCTTCGAGATCGCCGGCCTTGCGGGCTGGACGTCGAGCGACGGGGTGACGGGCGCGGCCGTGACGGTGCCGGGCGCCGGGACCTTCAGCGGCATCGAGCCCGGCGACGCCTTCTCGTGGGGTCTCGGCGCCGGGTACCTCGTCTCCGACGCCGTGTCGCTCGAGTTCCTGTACGACCGGCAGGAGAGCCAGCTCGCCGTGTTCGGGACGGCCGCCCTCGTCGTCGGCGACATGGCGGTCGAGAACTACCACGGGCTGATCGCGTACCACTTCGGCCTGCGCCAGGCGCGCGTCAGGCCGTTCGTGTTCGGGGGGCTCGGGGCCACGCGCTACGGCAAGCTCACGTTCAGCGCCGCGGACCAGCCCCGCACGATCGGAGGCGACACCCGCTTCTCGACCACCTGGGGAGCCGGAGTGAAGCTCTGGGCCGCGCGCAGCGTCGGGATCCGGCTGCAGGGCCGCTGGACGCCGACCTACATCAAGTCGGACAGCTCGGGCTGGTGGTGCGATCCCTACTGGGGCTGCTACGTGCTGTCGGAAGCCCAGTACGCGAACCAGTTCGAGCTGTCGGCTGGCGTGGCGCTGCGCTTCTGACGCGCTCGCCCTGCGATACCATCCGCCCGGCGGGAATGCGGCGCGCGACCTCCTCCACGCGATGAAAGGCGCCCTCGGCATCCGCGGCGTCACGAAGCGCTACGGCGATACCGTCGCCGTGCGCGACGTCTCGCTCGACGTGGAGCCGGGACAGTTCCTGACGCTGCTCGGGCCGTCGGGCTGCGGCAAGACGACGCTCCTGCGCCTGGTGGCGGGCTTCGAGGCGCCGGATGCGGGCCAGGTCTCGCTCTCGGGCCGCGACGTCACGGCGCTTCCCGCGCACAAGCGCCCGGTCAACACGGTCTTCCAGCAGTACGCGCTCTTCCCGCACCGGACGGTATTCGGCAACGTGGCCTTCGGCCTCGAGGTGCGCGGCACGCCGCGGCCCGAGATCGCGCGCCGCGTCGAGGCGACACTCGAGCTGGTGCGGCTCGCGGGCCTGGGGGCGCGCCGCGTCGACGAGATCTCGGGCGGGCAGAAGCAGCGGGTGGCGCTCGCGCGCGCGCTCGTGCTCGAGCCCGAGCTGCTGCTGCTCGACGAGCCGATGGCGGCGCTCGACCCCAAGCTGCGCCAGGGGATGCAGGTCGAGCTCAAGAACCTGCAGGAGCGCGTGGGGATCACGTTCGTGTTCGTGACCCACGACCAGGACGAGGCGCTGGTGATGGCCGACCGGATCGCCGTCATGAACCAGGGCCGCATCGAGCAGATCGGCGGACCCGAGGAGCTCTACGAGCGGCCGCGCACGCGCTTCGCGGCCGACTTTCTCGGCGTGGCGAACCTGTTCGAGGCCAGGGTCGAGAGCGCCACGGACGCGGTCGCGCGCGTGCGCACCGAGTCCGGCCTCGCCTTCGACGCGCAGCAGGACGGCGGCTACCGGAAAGGCGCGCGCGTGTGGCTGGGGCTGCGCTCGGAGCGCATCAGCCTGGTCGAGCGCTCCGGCAACGCCTTCGAGGGCACGATCGACGACGAGATCTTCCTGGGCGACTGGACCGATTGGCGCGTGCGCGTGGGCGCCGCGGTGCTGAGCGTCGGCGAAGGCAACGTGCTCGCGCGCGCGCGGCGGCGGGGCGACCGCGTGACGCTGTCGTTTCCGCCCGACGCCGTGCTGCGGCTCGAGGACGGGGAGCCCGGCGCGTGAGGCACGCGCGGCGCCACGCACTCGGGCTGCTGCTGCCGAGCCTCGGGCTGCTGCTCGTCCTCTTCTATCTGCCGCAGCTCCTGATGCTGGCCGTGTCGCTCGGCCGGCGCACCGCCTACGGGGGCGTCGAGCGCAGCTACTCGCTCGCCAACTACCTGCGCGCGCTCGAGCCGCTGTACCTGGCGATCCTGTGGCGCAGCGTGGTGCTCGCGGCGGTGACGACGCTCGTATGCCTCCTGGTCGCCTACCCGGTCGCCTACTGGCTCGCCCGGCGCGCTCCCGCGCGCTACCGGAGCGCGCTCTTGGCGCTCGTGATCCTGCCGTTCTGGACGAGCTTCCTGGTCCGGATGTACGCCTGGATCGTGCTGCTGCGCAGCGAGGGCATCGTCAACCTCACGCTCGGCGCGCTGGGGCTGCCGCCCCTGGAGCTGCTCTACAACGACTTCGCCGTGCTGCTGGGGCAGCTCTACGGCGAGCTGCCGTTCATGATCGTGCCGCTCTACGTCTCGCTCGAGAAGCTCGACCCCTCGCTGCTCGAAGCGGCCGCCGACCTCGGCGCGGACGCGCGGCGCCGCTTCGCGAGTGTCGTGCTGCCGCAAACGCTGCCCGGCATCGCGGCCGGCTGCGTGCTGGTCTTCATCCCCTCGCTCGGCTGCTACCTCGCGCCCGACCTGCTCGGCGGCGGCAAGACCGCCTACGTCGGCAACTTGATCCAGGCCCAGTTCGCCGTCGCGCGCGACATGCCGTTCGGCGCTGCGCTGTCCTTCGTGCTGTCGCTGGTCGTGGCGGCGCTCTTGCTGCTGTTCCGCCGCCCGCTGGCGAAGGCGCAGGCGCTCTAGATGGCCGGCCGGACCGGCGTCGGCGCGGGCCGTGGGCTGGGGCTCCTGACCGCGCTCGTCTACGCCTTCCTGTACGCGCCGATCCTGGTTCTGACGGCGCTGTCGTTCAACGCCAGCCGGCTCTCCGGCGCGTGGGAGGGCTTCACCCTCGACTGGTACCTGCGCGCGGCCGCCAACCCGGCGATCCTCGCGTCGCTCCGCAACAGCCTGCTGGTGGGAGCCGTCGTCACGGCTCTCGCCACGGCACTCGCCACGGCCGCGGCCCTCGCGTTCCATCGCCACCGCTTCCGGCGCCAGGCGGCGCTCGAGACGCTGCTCACGCTCCCGACCGTTGCCCCCGAGATCGTGCTCGCGGCCTCGCTGCTGCTGCTGTTCGCCGCGCTCGGCCTGCGCCTGGGCTTCGCCACGGTGATCCTCTCCCACGTCGCGTTCACGCTGTCCTACGCGTTCGTCGTGGTGCGAGCGCGCATCGCCGGCTTCGACAGGAGCCTCGAGGAGGCGGCAATGGACCTGGGAGCGGGCCCGCTGCGCACGTTCCTGATGGTCACGCTGCCGGCGCTCCTGCCCGCGGTGGCGGCGGCGGCGCTGCTCGTGTTCGCGTTGTCGATCGACGACTACGTCGTGACCTCGTTCGTCGCCGGCGTGGGCGCGACCACGCTGCCGCTGCAGATCTACTCGATGGTGAAGAGCGGTGTGTCGCCCGAGATCAACGCGGTGTCCACGCTGCTGCTGGCCGCGACGGGGCTCCTGCTGCTGGCGGCTTTCCTGCTCGAGCAGGGCCGCTCGTGGCGTGCGGCCGCGCTCCCGATTGGGCTCGGGCTCGCCGTGCTCGGCGCGCCGTTCGTGCTGGCCGGCGGCGGGGCGCCCACGGGGCGCGTCCTGAACCTCTACATCTGGTCGGGCTACATCGCTCCCGAGACGATCGCGAAGTTCGAGGCGCGCCACGCCGCCAAGGTGAACCTGGACCTCTACGACTCGAACGAGGCGCTGCTCGCGAAGCTGCAGGCTGGAAACGCCGGCTACGACATCGTGTGCCCCTCGGACTACTCGCTGCAGGTGCTGCGTGCCCAGGGCCTGCTGCGGCGGCTCGACCGCGCGGCGCTGCCGCACTTCGGCAACCTCGATCCCGCCTTTCTCGACAGGTCCTACGACCCCGGCAACGCGCACTCGGTCCCGTATTTCTGGGGCACGAGCGGCATCGCCTACCACGCCGGGCGCGTGGCCGAGCCGCCCGCGTCGTGGGGGGCGCTCTTCGACCCGCGCTACCGTGGCCGGATCCTGATGCTCGACGACGCGCGCGAGGCGATCGGCGCCGCGCTCAAGTGGCGCGGGCACAGCCTGAACTCGACCGATCCACGGCAGCTGGCCGCCGCGCGCGAGGACCTGCTGCGCCAGAAGCCGCTCGTGCGCACCTACAACTCCTCGAACTTCGAGGACGTGCTGCTGTCGGGCGACGTGTGGCTGGAGCAGGCGTGGAACGGCCAGATCGCCAAGGCGATGGAGCTGGACGCGGAGATCCGCTACGTGCTGCCGCGGGAAGGCTCGACGCTGTTCATCGACAACCTCGCGATCCCCAGGGACGCGCGCGACGTGGCGCTGGCGCACGCCTTCATCGACTTCACGCTCGAGGCCGAGATCGCCGCGGAGATCTGCCGCAGCATGAAGTACTCGAGCCCGAACCGCGCGGCGCTCCCGCTGCTGCCGGCGGAGCTGCGCGGGAACCCCGCGGTGTTCCCGCCGCCCGAGGCCATGGCCCGGCTCGAGCTGATCCAGGACCTGGGCGACGCGACGATCGCCTACGACCGCCTGTGGACCGAGGTCAAGGCACGCTGACGGGAGTGCGGGGGCCTCACACCACGATCACCTCGACGTTGCGCGCTCGCAGAGCCGCGATCACCTCCGGGCTGGTGCCGGAGTCGGTGATCAGCTTGTGGACCGCGTCGAGCTTGGCGATCACGGAGAGGCTGCGGCGCTGGAACTTCGAGGCGTCGGCGACCACCACCACCTCGCGCGACACCTGCAGCATCACGGCGTTGAGCTGCGCCTCGGCTACGTCCGGAGTCATCAGCCCGATCTCGGGGTCGAGCCCGTCGACCCCCAGGAACAGCCGGTCCGCGTGGAGGCCGCGCAGCGTCTGCTCGGCGGGCGGGCCGGCCAGCGAGTAGGACATCTGGCGCAGCACGCCGCCGATCATGATCAGCCGGATGTGCGGCAGGTTCGCGAGCTCCATCGCGATGTTGAGCGCGTTCGTGATCACGTTCAGCGAGCGCAGCCGCAGGAAGCGGATCTGGCGCGCGATCTCGGCTGTGGTGGTGCCGGAGTCGAGCATGATCGTCTCGCCGTCCTGGATCATCTGCGCGGCCGCGTGCCCGATCCGCACCTTCTCGGCGTGGTGCAGCGTCTCCTTGACGGTGATCGGCACGTCCTCGGGCGCGTCGCCGCGCTTGAGCGCGCCGCCGTGCGAGCGCACCACCGCGCCCAGGTCGGCGAGCGCGTCGAGGTCGCCGCGGATCGTGACCGCGGAGACGGAGAAGCGCGCGACCAGCTCCTCGACCGTGACGCGCTCCTGGTCGTCGAGCAGCTCGAGGATCCGCCGCCGCCGCTCCTCGACGAGCAGCCGCGGCGCCCGCCCCTTGCCGGGGCCGGAAGCGTCGCGCTTGCCCTTCCGCATCGCGGGCATCATAAGGGCAAGCTCGCGCGCGGAGCCAGGGATGCGGCCGCGGAGCCGCACGCCCGCGCATAGCGGGCGAGCACGCGTCGCACGTGCGTGCGCGCGAGGCGGGCCGCGTTGCCGGGCAGCGGCCGCAGCGAGTCGGCTTCCGCGTCCTCGGGAAGGTGCTGGCGCAGGATGCCGCTCGGGACGTGACAGGCGTCGAGGTTCGCGAACAGGCGCTCCACGGCCTGCCGCACCTCGGGCACCGGCCAGTAGTAGCGGGCGCGGTCGGAGAGGCTGAAGGCGCGGCGCAGTCGCAGCGTGTCCTCGTCCGCCGTGCCGTAGTGCGCCTTCCAGTGGCGCGGCTCCCGGGTCATGGCGCGCTCGAGCTCCA
>DATBSL010000250.1:0-7013 GCA_036559805.1 Vicinamibacteria bacterium | reverse complement strand
ATGTTCGTGTTCGCGATCCTGTTCTTCGGCGTGGTCACGGACGCAGGCCTCTTCGACCCGGTGATCGAGCGCGTGCTGCGCGCCGTCGGCACGCGCCCGTCGCGGATCGTCCCGGGCAGCGTGCTCCTCGCCGCGCTCGTGCACCTCGACGGGTCGGGCGCGGTCACATTCCTGATCGTCGTGCCGTCGCTCCTGCCGCTCTACGAGCGGCTGGGGCTCGACAGGCGCCTGCTCGCCTGCGCCGCCGCCCTGGGAGCCGGGGTGATGAACATCGTGCCCTGGGGCGGGCCCACGCTCCGGGCCGCTTCGGCGCTCTCGATCCCGGTCGGCGACGTGTTCCGGCCGCTCCTGCCGGCGCTTCTGGCCGGGCTCGCCTATGCGCTCTTCGTGGCCTGGCTGCTGGGCCGGCGCGCGGAGGCGCGGCGCTCGAGTGAGGTCTCCGGGGCCGCTGTCCTCACCCGTGAGCTGAGCCCCGAGGAGAGTGCGTTGCGGCGCCCCGGAAGGTTCTGGATCAACGCGATCCTGGTCCTGGCGGTGCTGGGCGTGATGCTCTCCGGTACGCTTCAGCCGGCCATCGTGTTCATGGCGGGGACGGCGCTGGCTCTGCTCGTCAACTACCCCGACGCCGGGCTCCAGCGCGAGCGTGTGGACGCCCACGCCCGCGCCGCGCTCATGATGGCGAGCATCCTGATGGCAGCCGGCGTGTTCACCGGCATCCTGCGCGGCTCGGGCATGCTGGCCGCGATGGCGCAGGCCGCCGCCTCCCACGTGCCCCAAGCCCTCGCTCCCCACGTGCCGCTGCTGCTCGCCCTCATCGCGACGCCCCTGAGCCTGCTCTTCGATCCGGACTCCTTCTACTTCGGCGTGCTGCCGGTCGTCGCGCAGGTGACCGGGGCGCTCGGCGTTCCTCCGGTGCAGGTCGCGCAGGGCGCCCTGCTCGGGCAGATGACGACCGGTTTTCCGGTGAGCCCGCTCACGCCGTCGACGTTCCTGCTCGTCGGCCTTGCCGGGGTCGATCTCGCGGAGCACCAGAAGTTCAGCCTCCCGATCCTGTGGGGAGCGTCGCTCGCCATGGCGCTCGCCTGCGTGGCGCTCGGCGTGATCCCGCTGTGATCCGGATCGGAGCGGGCGCGGGGTACTCGGGTGACCGGATCGAGCCCGCGGTCGAGCTCGCGGAGAAGGGAGGGCTCGACTACCTGGTGTTCGAGTGCCTGGCCGAGCGCACGATCGCTCTCGCCCAGCTGCAAAAGGCGAAGGACCCGGAAGCCGGCTACGACCCGCTGCTGGGCGAGCGCATGCAAGCGGTCCTCGCCGCGTGCCGCGCGCGCGGCACGCGAATCGTGACGAACTCAGGCGCGGCCAATCCCAGGGCCGCCGCACGCCGCGTGCTCGAGGTCGCGCGCTCGCTGGGGCTCGCGGGGACGCGGATCGCAGTCGTCACGGGCGACGACGTGCTCGCGCTGCTGCAGCGGGGCAAGGGGCTGGGGGAGCCCCTGGCCCAGCTGGGCGACAGCGTGATCTCGGCCAACGCCTACATCGGTGCGGGTCCCATCGTCGAGGCGCTCGCCGGGGGAGCGGACGTCGTGATCACGGGCCGCGCGGCCGACCCGTCGCTCTTTCTCGCGCCGCTCGTCCACGCGTTCGGCTGGTCGAGCGACGATTGGGCCAGGCTCGGCCAGGGCACGCTGGTCGGGCACCTGCTCGAGTGCGCGGGGCAGGTCACCGGCGGCTACTTCGCCGATCCCGGCTTCAAGGACGTGCCCGGGCTCGCGCGGCTCGGCTTCCCGCTCGCCGAGGTGGCCGAGGACGGCTCCGCCGTGATCACCAAGGTCGAGGGCTCCGGAGGACGGGTGAGCGAGGCGACCTGCAAGGAGCAGCTGCTCTACGAGATCCACGACCCCGCGCGCTACGTGACGCCCGACGTCGTCGCGGATTTCACGGGCGTGACGCTCGCCGAGCTCGATCCGGACCGGGTGGCAGCGCGCGGTGCGACCGGGCGGGCGCGGCCCGAGCAGCTGAAGGTCGCGGTCGGGTATCGCGACGGGTTCATCGGCGAGGGGCAGATCTCCTACGCCGGCCCCGGAGCGCTGGCGCGGGCGCGGCTCGCGCTCGAGATCGTGGCCGAGCGGCTGCGGCTCACCGGGGCGCGCTGTCGCGAGGTGCGCTGCGACGTCATCGGTGTCGACGCGCTGCACGGCGCGCGCCTCTCGGCCGGTGCCGAACCCTACGAGGTGCGGGCGCGCGTCGCCGGGCGCTCCGAGTCGGCTGCCGAGGCCGCCCGCATCGGCCGCGAGGTGGAAGCGCTCTACACCAACGGCCCCGCCGCCGGCGGCGGCGCGACCCAGTCCGTGCGCGAGGTGATCGCCGTCGCGACGCTGTTCCTGCCGCGCGAGCAGGTCTCTGCGCGGGTCGAGTACCTGGAGGTGTAGCCGTGCAGCTCCGCGAGATCGCGCACACCCGCACGGGCGACAAAGGGGACACGGCCAACGTCTGCGTGATCGCCTACCGGGCGCAGGACTACGCGCTGCTGGAGCGCCAGCTCACGGCCGAGCGCGTCGCGGCGCTCTTCGCGGGCATCGTGCGCGGGCCCGTGCGGCGCTATCCTCTGCCGGGGATCGGAGCCCTCAACTTCGTGCTCGAAGAGGCTCTCGGGGGAGGGGTCACGCGCTCGCTCGCGCTCGACGCGCACGGCAAGAGCCTGGGCTCCGCGATCCTCGGCCTCGAGCTGCCGCCAGCGCGATAGCGCAGCCCGGGGGGAAGGGGTCATGGTCGAGGGGAGCGCGGTGCTTCGGGGCCTTCGCACGTTCGACGGGGCCGTAGCGCTCGTCACCGGCGGCGCCTCCGGGATCGGCGCGGCACTGGGCCGCGAGATGGCGCGCCGGGGCGCGAGTGTCGTCCTCGCCGACCGCGACGGCGACCTGGCCCAGGCCGAGGCCGTGCGGATAACGGCCCAGGGCGGCCGGGCGGAGTCGGCGACCCTCGACGTGCGCGACGCCGCCGCCTGCGCCGGCTTGGTGGCCGACGTCTTCGAGCGCCAGGGCCGGCTCGACTACCTGTTCAACAACGCCGGGATCGCGGTGGGCGGGGAGGTTTGCGACCTGACGCTCGAGGACTGGCGCGAGGCGGTCGAGGTGAACCTCATGGGCGTCGTGCACGGCGTCGCGGCCGCCTGGCCGCGCCTCCTCGCGCAGGGCTTCGGCCACGTGGTGAACACCGCCTCGATGGCGGCGTTCCTGCCGGTGGCGATGGCCGCGCCCTACGGCGCCACGAAGAGCGCCGTGCTGAGCCTGACGCGCGCCCTGCGCATCGAGGGCGCGCCCAACGGCGTGCGCGTGAGCGCGCTCTGCCCCGGGGTCGTGCGCACCCCGATCCTGGACGGCGGCCGTCACGGACGGCTCCGCAACTTCATCCCGGCCGCGACGCTCGCGGCGATGAACGAGCGCCTGCGCCCGATGGACGTGGACGCCTTCGCTCGCAAGGCGCTCGACGACGTCGCCCGGGGCCGCAAGGTGATCACGCATCCCGCCTGGTGGCGGCTCGTCTCGTGGCTGGGGGGCGCCGCCCCCTGGCTCCTGGAGGCCGCGACGCGGCGCGAGTACGCGCGCGTCAGGGCGCTCCTCGGGCGCTAGAGCTATACTCCGCCCCGAATGGCGCGCCTCGGTGTCAACATCGACCACGTCGCGACCGTGCGCCAGGCGCGGCGCGTCCAGCAGCCCGATCCCGTCCACGCGGCGGTGCTCGCGGAGCTGGGTGGCGCCGACGGGATCACGGTGCACCTGCGCGGCGACCGGCGGCACATCCAGGATCGGGACGTGCAGGTGCTGCGCCAGACCGTGCGCACGCGCCTCAACATCGAGATGGCGACGACACAGGAGATGACGCACCTGGCGCTCACCGTAAAGCCGAACCAGGTCACCCTGGTCCCGGAGCGCCGCGACGAGCTCACGACGGAGGGAGGCCTCGACGCCGTGCTCAACAGCGTCCAGATCCGGCCGATGGTGAAGACGCTGCAGGACGCCGGGATCGACGTCAGCCTGTTCGTCGACCCGGAGCTCGAGCAGGTGAAAGAGGCCCACAAGGTCGACGCGCGCGCTGTCGAGCTCAACACCGCCGCCTGGTCGGAGGCGGCGAACGATCGGGCCCGGGAAGCGGCGCTCCGGAAGCTGACGGACTCCGCCCGGCTGGGGCGCAAGCTGGGGCTCGCGGTGCACGCGGGGCACGGCCTCGACTACCAGAACGTGGGCCCGATCGCCGCCATGAGCGAGCTCGCCGAGCTCAACATCGGCCACGCGATCGTGGCGCGCGCCGTGCTCGTGGGCATGGAGCGGGCGGTGCGGGAGATGGCCGATGCCATGCGCGCCGGGCGCACAGCCCGGGTTTGACCCGTTTTTCGAAACCCCCTATGCTGGGCCCACTTCCATGATCGAGGCGTTCGGGCGTACAGACGTAGGCCGGCGCCGGAAGATCAACGAGGACAGCTACCTCGTGTCGCCGGAGGCGAGGCTCTACGCCGTTTGCGACGGGATGGGCGGCCACAACGCCGGGGAGGTCGCCTCCAAGATGGCGATCGAGACGATCGCCGCCTTCATCGAGAGGAGCGGCGTCGAGAAGGAAATCACCTGGCCCTGGGGCCTGGACGCGAACCTCTCCTTCGACGGCAACCGGCTCAAGACCGCGATCCGCCTCGCCAACGCGAAGGTGTTCCAGGCCGCCGACAACCGCGAGGAGCTCACGGGGATGGGCACCACGGTCGTCGCGACACTCGTGAACGAAAAGCTGATGACGATCGCGTCGGCGGGCGACAGCCGCTGCTACCTGGTGCGCGGCGACGAGCTGCGGCAGCTGACGCGCGACGACTCCTGGGTCTCGGCGGCGCTCGGCGAGGGGATCCTGAACTCCGACGACGTCGAGCATCACCCGCTGCGTAACGTGATCACCAAGGCGGTGGGCGCGCGCGACTCGATCGACCTCGACGTGGTCGAGCACGAGCTCGAGGCGGGCGACCTGATCCTGCTGTGCTCGGACGGCCTGCACGGCATGATCCACGACCAGGACATAGGCCGCATCCTGGCCGCCGGCAAGGCGCCGCTCGAGGATGCGAGCGCGCAGCTGATCGAGGCCGCCAACGACGCCGGCGGGCGCGACAACGTGACCGTGGTGCTGCTGCGCCAGCCGACGTGAGGCCCTTTCCGGGCTGATCCGATGAGCTTTCTCAAGCGCCAGAAGCGCGTGCCGCTGCATCTGCCGCTGGAGGTGCGCGGCGAGGACGCGGCCGGCGTGCGGTTCACGGAGAAGACGCGCTCGCTCAACGTCAGCGGCGGCGGCATCTGCTTCGAGAGCCGGCGCCGGCTCTCGATCGGGACGCGCGTGCGGCTCGAGATCGAGCTGCCGGCGCCCCTCAGGCGCCACTTCGGCGACCAGGAGGTGTACCGGGCCCGCGCCGTCGTGTGCCGCCTGGAGCGGCCGCGCAGGGCGGAGGCCGCCTACGTGGGCGCCCGCTTCCTCCACGAGGAAGCGTCCGGAGAGATGGTATGATGTTCCGTTCCGCACCCGATGGGTGAGCCGCGGTTTTCCGGTCGTATCGCGGTGGTTACCGGCGGGGGGCGGGGCCTGGGGCGCGCCCTCGTCCGCGCCCTGGCGGTCGAGGGGGCCGATGTGGCCTTCTCGTACCGGGAAAGCCGCCGCGGCGCCCTTGAGGAAGCCGAGGCGGTGAGGCGCCTGGGGCGGCGGGCGTTCGCGGGACCCGCGGACGCGCGAGTGCCGGGCGAGATCGCGGCCTTCGTGGACGAGGCGGCGGCCGCGCTGGGCGGCTTGGATTTCCTGGTCAACAACGTGGGCGTCTTCAGGCGCATCCCGCTCGACGCGATGAGCGAGGAGGCGCTCGACGAGGCTTTCGACGTCAACGTGAAGGCCGCCGTGATGGCCTCGCGGGCCGCGGTGCCGCACATGCGGAAGCGCGGCGGCGGGGCGATCGTCAACGTGGCGAGCCTGGGCGGCCTGCGGCCGTGGCGGGCCCATCTGCCCTACTGCGCCTCGAAAGCCGGCCTGGTGATGGCGACGCAGTGCCTGGCGCTGGCGCTCGCCCCCGAGATCCGGGTGAACGCGGTCGCCCCCGGGATCCTCGACACGCCCGGGGCCCCCGAGGAGCTCCGGGAACGCGTGCCCGCCGGCCGCTTCGGAACGCACGCCGAGGCGGCCGAGGCGGTGATGTTCCTGCTGGCGGGCGGCGCCTATACGACGGGCGAGGTGGTTCGCGTGGACGGCGGCCGCGGCCTCGCGTGAAAACGCAGACGATTTGAGGAAGGGAGTAGCATCGAGGTGAGCATGACGGCGACGCGTGAGGACGAGAAGCCCTGGAAGACGGACCTGGCGCGCAAGGCCGCGCAGCGGCGCGAGCAGGTCGGCCAGGAGCTCGAGGACGTAATCAAGAAGGCGGCCTCGTTCGAGGAGGCCCTGCGCCAGGCGGTGGAGATGATGAAGAAGCGCTTCGCGCGCTATTCGTCGGTCACCGCCTACGTGGCGGACGGCGAGGAGCTGGCGGTCCACATGGCGCTGGAGCGGCCGCAGGGGCCCGAGCGCGTGGCGTCGAGCGGCGGTGTGCTGGCCGACGCCGCGCAGGGGCAGAGCGTGACCGTGTTCTCCGATCTCTCCGCGAGCCCGGCCTGGGCGCAGGTGGGGCTCGAGAGCGGCAGCGCGATGGTCGCCCCGGTCAGGACCGACGCGGGCCTGTGGGCGATCGTCGAGGTGTGGAGCGACTTCCGCGGCGCCTTCTCGCCGCAGGACCAGAAGCTTCTCGGGAAGGTGGCGCAGGCGCTCGCCAAGAAGACGCCGGCGGCCTAGACGACCGTGTCGCTGCGCGGCGTCGTGCCGCCGCTCGTGACCCCGTTCCACGCGGACGGCGGGCTCGACCTCGAGGCTTTCGGCGCGAGCCTCGAGGCGCTCGCCGTCCACGAGTTCTCGGGCTTCCTGGTGCTCGGGTCGAACGGCGAGGCCGCGAGCCTCGACGAGGACGA
>DATBSL010000249.1:0-4239 GCA_036559805.1 Vicinamibacteria bacterium | reverse complement strand
GCACTTCATGCGCCACGTGCACCATGCCGACGCCGACTCGCCGGTGCTCAGCTACCGCACGCGCTGCCCGTGCGGGATCGACTACTGCCGGATCACGCCCGACGGCAAGCTGACGCCGTGCCCGTACATGCCGACCGAGGCCGGCGACCTGCGCAAGCACTCCTTCGGCGACATCTGGTCGGGCGCGCCGGTCTTCGCCGACCTGCGGGCGCGCGAGCTCGGGGGCCGCTGCGGCCGCTGCGAGTACCGCATGGTCTGCGGCGGCTGTCGCGCCCGCGCGCTCGCCACGACCGGAGACTACCTGGCGGAGGACCCGGGCTGCGTCTACGAGCCGCCGGGCGACCGGCCGCTCGTGGAGCGCAAGGCGACGAGCTACGGTAGCGCCGCGAGTGCCCAGCTCGCCTGGTCGAAGGAAGCGAGCGAGCGGATGGCGAAGATCCCGTCCTTCGTGCGCGGCGTCGTGGTGCAGCGCGTCGAAGACTTCGCGCGCTCGCGCGGGCTCACAGAGATTACGCCCGAGCTCTTGGGCGAGATCCGCAAGTCGATGCCGATCGACTTCTCGAAGCGCCGGCCCTTCTTCCTGAAGGACTGACACGGGCTCGGGCGGAGACCCGCTCGAGGCCCGCTGCCGGATCTGCGTCGCGGAGCCCAGGGCTCAGGGTTGCTTGTGGATGGCGCCGCCCTTCATCACGAAGCTCACCTTGGTGGTGGCGCGAATGTCGGCGAGCGGGTCGCCCGGAACCGCCACGAGGTCGGCCAGCTTGCCGGCTTCGACCGTTCCCAGCTCCGCGTCCAGGCCCACGACGCGCGCGGCCTCGAGAGTCGCGGCGCGCAGGGCGTTTGCGGGCGACATCCCGCCCTCGACCATGTAGCCGAACTCGAGCGCGTTATCGCCGTGCGGCGCGACGCCCTGGTCGGTGCCGAACGCCATCTTCACGCCCGCCTTCAGCGCCTTGGAAAAGGTCTCCAGGATCTGCGGCCCGATCGAGGCCGCCTTCGGCCGCACCACCGCCGGGAAGTAGCCGTCCAGCTTCGACTTCTCGGCCACGAAGCGGCCTGCGCTGATCGTGGGCACGTAGACGGTGCCGCGCTCTTTCATGGCCGCCATGATCTCCTCCGTCATGAAGGTGCCGTGCTCGATCGTGTGCACGCCCGCGCGCACCGCGCGCAGCATGCCCTCGCTGCCGTGAGCGTGGGCCGCCACCTTCATCCCGTACTCGCGCGCGGTCTCGACCACGGCGCGCAGCTCCTCCTCGGTGAAGAGGGGCGCCTGACCGCTCTTGGCGAGGCTCAGCACGCCACCGGTCGCAGCGATCTTGATGAAGTCGGCCCCGTCCTTGTAGCGCTGGCGCACCATGGCCCTCACCCCGTCGGCGCCGTTGGCGACGCCGGGCCGGCGGTCGGCCAGGATCTCCTGCAGCTCCGAGGCCAGGCCGTTCGTGGGATCGCCGTGGCCGCCGGTCGTGCTGACGCTGCCCGCGGCGACGATGCGAGGTCCCGCGATCCATCCCTTCTCGACGGCGTCGCGGAGCGCCAGGTTCAGCTTGTCGCCCGCGCCGCAGTCGCGCACGGTGGTGAAGCCGGCCAAAAGCGTCTTGCGGGCGTAGGTGGTCGCGCGCAGGGCCACGTCAGCCGGGTTCAGGAAGAAGCGCTCCGCGTATCCGGCCGCCCCCGACTGCTGGCTCGAGATGTGGACGTGCAGGTCGATAAAGCCCGGCAGCAGCGTGCCGTTTCGCAGATCCACCACGGTGTCGCCGGGTCCGCCGGCGGCATATCCGTCCTGCACGTTCGTGATGCGGTCGCCGTCAACGGTGACGGTGACCGCGGTCCGCAGCGAGTCGCCACGCCCGTCGAAGAGCCGGCCGGCGTGGATCAGGGTCTTGGCCTCGCCGGGGACGGCGAGCGAGCCGAGGAGCAGGCCGGCGGCGAGCATTGACTGGCGATCGATCATCGGTGACCTCCGGAAAAGCGACGGATCTTACCTGACGGCAGCCGGGGCTCACAGCGAGTCGGGCAGTAGAATCGAGGGACCGAGATGCCCGTCTTCTGGACGAGCGACCTGCGGGAGACGCTGCGCGGCGCCCGCCGCGCCCCGGGGTTCTACGCCTCTGCCGTGCTGACGCTGGCCATCGGCATGGCCGGGGCCACGATCATCTTCACCCTCGTGCGTGGCATCCTGCTGCGGCCCTTCCCGCTGCCGGGCGAGGACCAGCTCGTGGTGTCCTGGCGCATGCCACCCGACGGGCCCACGCACGTGCCGTACCGCGCCGCGGACGTCGAGGAGATCGGGCGATCGAGTCGCGGCTTCGCGGCCGTGGCCGGCGTCGGATACAACGGCGCGTGGGAGCACGTGTGGCTGGACGGCGACAAAGCACTCACCGCGCAAACGGCCGTGGTGATGGGGGAGCTCTTCACCGTGCTCGGTGCCTCGCCGGTGCTGGGGCGCCCGCTCTCCGCCGCCGACGACCGTGAGGGCGCCGAGCGGGCGGTGGTGTTGTCGCACGCCGGGTGGCAGCGTGTCTTCGGCGGGGACCCGGCGGTCGTCGGACGTCGCCTCGTCACGGGCAAGCGCGGATTCTTGGTCATAGGCGTGATGCCGCCCGACCTCGAGTACCCCCGCGGCGTGGAGATCTGGACCACGCGCTGGGCGCTCGCGAGCGACGAGCCGAACTCGGAGTTCCGCGAGAGCCTGCTGCGCGACGTGGAGATCGTGGCCCGGCTGCGTCCCGAGACGTCCCTCGCGCAGGCCGCCGAGGAGCTCGGCGCGATGGCGGCGCGCCTCGACGCCCAGGGGGCCGGCGCCAACCGCTTCGTGTCGTTCCAGCCGGTGGTGCACCGCTTCAAGGACGTCGTCATCGGCGACACAGGGCAGGCACTCTCGATCCTGCTCGCGGCCGTCGGGCTGCTCCTGTTCATCGCGGGGGCCAACGTCGCCAACCTGCTCCTGGTCCGCGGCGAAGCGCGCCGGACGGAGCTCGTGGTGCGCGCGGCGCTCGGGGCCGGACGCGGCCGCATCATGCGGCAGCAGCTCGCCGAGAGCCTGCTCGTGACGGCGTGCGCAGCCGTTGTCGGCGTGCTGGTGGCCACGCTCGGGCTACGGACCGTGACGGCGCTCGTCCCCGACGGTCTGCCGCGGCTCGAGGCGATTCGCGTCGACTGGGTCGTGGTCGCGTTTGCGACCGTCACCACGCTCGTCGTGGGCGTCTTCGCCGGCCTCGCGCCGGCGCTCGCGGCTCCTTCGCACGACCTCGCCGGGGCACTCCGCGCGGGGGGGCGCGGCGTTCGCGGCGCCGTGGGGCAGCGCGGGAGGCGAACCCTGGTGGTCGCGCAGGTGGCCCTGGCGGTCGCGCTCGTGGCCGCGGCCGGGCTGCTGACGCGCAGCCTGCTGCGGCTGCAGTCGGCCGACATGGGCTTCGAACACGATCGCCTGGTGCTCGCCGAGCTCGACGTGCCCACGGTGCTCCAGGGTGAGCGGCGCCGGCAGTTCCTGGACGCCGTGCTCGCCCGGCTGGCCGCGGTGCCCGGGATCGACGCGGCGACGCCCGTCAACTCCCAGCCGTTCGCTGGCGCTCTGGGGTGGGACTGTCCGCGTTTCACCGCCGAAGGCCAGACGGAGCCGCAGGTCGCCGCGAATCCGTCCCTGAACTTCGAAGCCGTCTTCCCGAGCTACTTCTCGACCCTGGGTGTCGCGATCCGGCGCGGCCGCGGCTTCACGCCCGACGACCGCAAGGACGCGCCGCGGGTCGCCGTCGTGGACGAAGCGATGGCCGCGCGCACCTGGCCCGGGCAGGACCCGATCGGCCGTCGGGTCAAGTTCGGCGGCCTTCAGTCCCGCAACGAGTGGTTGAGCGTCGTCGGCGTGGCCGCGACGACGCGCTATCGTGAGCTCCGGACGCCGCGGCCGAGCCTGTACGTGCCCGCCGAGCAGCTGATGATCACGGCCCCGCGCCTCGTGATCCGGACGAGCGCCACGCCCGGATTCGCCGCCGGCGTCGTCCGCGACGTGGTGCGGGCCGTCGACCCTTCGGTGCGGGTGCTGCGCGTCGCACCCTACGCCGAGTTCCTTCGGGGGCCGCTCGCCTCGCCGCGCTTCAACGCGCTCGTGCTGCTGGTGTTCGCGGCGTCGGCGCTGCTGATGTCGACGATCGGGCTGTTCGGCGTGATGGCGGCGTCCGTGCGGCAGCGGCGCGCGGAGATGGGCGTCCGCCTCGCGCTCGGCGCGACCTCGGCCGTCGTGCT
>DATBSL010000248.1:0-14339 GCA_036559805.1 Vicinamibacteria bacterium | reverse complement strand
CGAGCCGCTCGCGCAGTCCGCGCAGCTCGCGCGCGAGGTCGAGCGTCGAGGCGTAGCGCTCGGCGGGGTCCTTGGCCAGACAGCGCTCGATCACCCAGAGCAGCGGCGCCGGCAGCGACGGGTTTCGCGTCGCGAGCGGCTCGGGCGCGTCCTCGATGATCGACGCGATCGTCTGCGCCGGCGTCTCGCGGCGGAAGGCCTGCTGGCCGCTCGCGAGCTCGTACAGGATAGCGCCGAGCGTGAACTGGTCGGAGCGGAAGTCGACGGCGTGGCCGCGCGCCTGCTCGGGCGACATGTAGCCGACGGTCCCGATCACCGCTCCCACCGCGGTGTGCTGCGGGCTGAGCCCGGGCCAGGTCGGCTGCTGCGAGTCGAACCACAACTCGGCCGCGCTCTCCCCCTTGCCCCTGAGCGGCGGGCGGCCTTCGGCGCGCAGCTTGGCGAGGCCGAAGTCGAGCACTTTGACGAAGCCGTCGCCCGACACCATCACGTTCTCGGGTTTGAGGTCGCGGTGGACGATGCCCGCGGCGTGGGCCTTGGCCAGGCCGTCGGCCGTCTGCGCGCCGATCTCGAGCAGCCGGCGCGTCGCGAGCGGCCGCCCCTCCAGCCCCAGCACGACGTCGCGCAGCGTGCGGCCCTCGACCAGCTCCATCACGATGTAGGGGACGCCCGAGGTCTCGCCGATCTCGTGGATCGTCACGATGTTCGGGTGGTTGAGCGAGGAGGCGGCGCGCGCCTCCTGCGCGAAGCGGCCGAGCCGCACGGGGTCGGCAGCGAAGCGCTCGGGCAGGAACTTGATCGCGACGTCGCGGTGCAGGTCCTGGTCGCGCGCGCGCCAGACGTCGCCCATGCCCCCCGCTCCCAGAAGCGAGACGAGCTCGAAGCGCGCGAACCGCATCCCGACGGCCGGGGGCATCGGCCCCTCCTTCTAGGCGTAGAGCGCTTCGATCGCGGCCTTGTGCAGCTCGTGGATCGCGCGCCGTTTCAGCTTGAGCGTGGGCGTCAGCTCGCCGGCCTCGACCGTCAGCTCGCGCGGCAGCACCGCGACGCGCTTGATCGTCTCGTAGCGCGCCAGGCGCTCGTTGAGCGCCTCGACCTGCTGGTCCAGGTAGGCCTTGAACTCCGGGCTGCGCGCCGCCTCCTCGGGCGTGCGCGCGGGGCTGCCGGCCTTCGACGCCTCGGCCAGGAGCCGCGCGGGATCGAGCGTGACGAGCGCCACCACGTACGGCCTGCGATCGCCGATCGCAACTGCCTGCGAGACCGCGGGGATCTGCTTGAGCTGACCCTCCAGGTACTGCGGCGCGATGTTCTTGCCGCCCGCGGTGATGATCAGCTCCTTCTTGCGGTCGGTGATGCGCAGGAAGCCTTCGCCGTCGATCTCGCCGACGTCGCCCGAATGGATCCAGCCTTGCGCGTCGAGCGTCTCGCGCGTCGCCTCCTCGTTCTTGTAGTAGCCGAGGAACACGTGCGGGCCGCCGATCAGCACCTCGCCGTCCTCCGCGATCCGGATCTCGGTGCCCGGGATCGCGAAGCCGGCGCGCCCGAGCCGGTAGCGCGCGGGCAGCGACATCGTCGCGGGCCCGGTGCACTCGCTCATGCCGTAGGCCTCCATGATCGGCAGGCCTAGGCTCTGGAAGAAGTCGAGCGTCTCCTTGGCGATCGGCGCGGAAGACACGCACAGCATGCGCGCCTGGTCGAGCCCGAGCCGCGCGCGCACTTTCCGGAACACCAGCCGGTCCGCGAGCGCGTAGCTCCACGGCCGCGGCCGCCCCGCCTGATCGGCCTCGCCCGCCGCGCGGCCCACGCCGCGCGCCCATGCCGCGATGCGCTTGCGCAGCGGGCTCGCCGAAGCACCCGCCGCCTGGATCCCCGCCTGGATCTTCTCCCACACGCGCGGCACGCCCAGGAAGAAGTGCGGCCGCACCTCGCGCAGGTTGTCGCCCAGCTTTTCCAGGCTCTCGGCGAAGTAGACGTGGGCGCCAGTCGCGATCGACAGCAGGTGCGAGACCACCTGCTCCGCGATGTGCGAGAGCGGCAGGTAGCTGATCAGGCGGTCGCCCGCGGCGCCGCCGACCGGCACCAGCTCCTGGATCTTCTCGGCGATGAAGGCCAGGTTGCGCTGCGTCAGCATCACGGCCTTCGGCGCGCCAGTCGTGCCCGAGGTGTAGATCAGCGTCGAGACGGTCGCGCCCGTGAGCGCCTGGCGGCGGCGCGCGACTTCGACCGCGTGCGCCTCCTCGCCCTTCGCCAGGAAGTCGGCCCACGAGAGCACGCCCTGCCCCGCGGGGCTCTCCTCGAGCAGGACGACGGTCTTGAGGCGCGACGGCCGCCCGCCCGCTCCCTCGAGCTTCGCGAGCGCCGCCTTCGAGTCGACGAGCGCCAGCGTCGCCTCGGCGTGGTCGGCGATGAAGCGGACCTGCTCGGGCGTGCTGTTCGTGTAGATGCCCACCGTGCGCGCGCCCACCATGGCCGTGGCGAGGCTCGTCACGAACCACTCCGGGCGGTTCGCGGCCAGGATCGCGACGCCGGCGCCCGGCTCGACTCCGAGCGCCACGAGCGCCCGCGCAGCGCGCCCGACGGCGTCGTGGTACTCGCGCCAGCTCGTGTGCTCCCAGCTCCCCGCACGCTTCCGGCTCATCGCGGGGCGTTCGGCGTGTGCGCGCGCCGTCGCGTCGAAGACCTCGAAAACCGTTTCGGGCATGTCGGAGATCGAACACTAGGAGGCGCCCTCGAGAGTGTCAAGCCCGGTATACTCCCGCCCTCCCGGAGGTTCGAAGCCATGGTCCAGAGGCCCTGCCTGGCTCTCACGGCGCTTCTCGTGTCCACCTTGCCTGCCGCGGCCCGCGCCGGCGACCCGGCCGACCTCGTCCTGCTGAACGGGGTCGTCCACACCGTCGACGCCCGGCGGCCGCGGGCCGAGGCGGTCGGCGTGCGCGGCGGGCGCATCGTCGCGGTCGGCTCGAGCGCCGACGTGCGCGCGCTCGTCGGCCCCGCGACCCGCGTGCTGGACCTCGCGGGCCGGACCGTCGTGCCCGGCTTCGACGACGGCCACGCGCACATGCTCGGCATCGGCTTCGCTCGGCTCGACGTCGACCTCGTGGGAACGCGCAGCTACGCGGAGGTGGTCGATCGGGTCGCGGCGGCGGTGAAGACACGCAGGCCCGGCGAGTGGGTCCGCGGGCGCGGCTGGCACGAGGGCAAGTGGGACGCGCCGGCTCCGGGAGCCGTGCGCGGCTTTCCCACGCACCAGGCGCTGAGCGCCGTGTCGCCCGACAACCCGGTGGTGCTGACGCGCGCCGACGGCCACGCGGTGCTCGCGAACGCGCGGGCGATGACCGTGAAGGGCATCGCGCGCGGGACCGGGGCGCCCGCGGGCGGCGAGATCATCCGGGACGACGCGGGCGATCCGACCGGCGTCTTCGTGGACAACGCGGAGGGCCTCGTCGAAGCGCCCGAGCGCACCGCCGACGAGACACGCCAGGCCCTCGAGCTGGCGATGGACGAGTGCCTGGCCAAGGGCGTGACCAGCCTGACCGACGCCGGCGCGGGCACGGACGTGATCGCTGTCTACCGGGCCGCCGCCGCCGAGGGAAAGCTCCGCACGCGCCTCTACGTCATGGCCGCCGGCCTCCGGACGATGCGTGCGCTGGGACGGCCGGATGTCGGCATCGTCGGCGGCCTGCTGAGCGTGCGCGCGGTCAAGCTCTACGGCGACGGGGCGCTCGGCTCGCGGGGAGCGGCACTCCTCGAGCCCTATGCCGACGACCCCGGCAACACGGGGCTCCTCGTCACGCCGCCCGCGGAGATCCTCGAGGCCGCGCGTTTCGGCCTCGCCCACGGCTTCCAGGTGGCCACCCACGCGATCGGCGACCGCGCCAACCGGCAGGTGCTCGACGCCTACGAGAAGGCCTTCGCAGAAAGGCCGGATGTCAAGGACCCGCGCTTCCGGATCGAGCACGCGCAGATCCTGGACCAGGCCGACATCCCGCGCTTCGGAGGGCTCTCGGTGCTGGCCTCGATGCAGGGGATCCACTGCCCCTCGGACCGGCCGTGGGCGCCCAAGCGGATCGGCGAGGCGCGCGTGGCCGAGGGGGCCTACGTTTGGCGCAAGCTCCTCGCCGCGGGCGCGCGCATCGTCAACGGGACCGACGCGCCCGTCGAGGACCTCTCGCCGATCCAGAACTTCCACGCCAGCGTGACTCGCGCGGGGGCCGACGGCAACCCGCCGGGCGGCTTCGACCCGGACCAGAAGCTGACTCGCGCCGAGGCGCTCCGCACCATGACCCTCGACGTCGCCTACGCCAGCTTCGCCGAGCGGGAGAAGGGCTCGATCGAGGTCGGCAAGCTCGCCGACCTGGTCGTGCTCTCCCAGGACATCCTGTCGGTTCCCGACGCGGCGCTCCTGAAGACCGAGGTCGTCGCGACCATCCTGGGCGGACGCGTGCTCCACGAGACGAAGCCGTAGCCAACTTCCCCGGGGCAAGGCTGTAGTTGCTGGCAGGGGGAGAAGGATGGGTCGAAACGCAACGGCGCTGAGGCTCGTGGACGGTGCCCTGCCCTGCGCGGGGCTGGCCTTGCTGCTCGTCGGTGCCACTTCCGTGCCGCAGCTCCTGCCCTTGGCCTGGCTGGCGCTCGGGCTCGCCTTCGTCGGCTGGGTGGCCGAGGCCGACGGGCTGTCGGTGCCGCGTCCGGGCCGGCTCCCGATCCGCGCCTACGGCTGCTGGGAGACGCCGCTCGCCTTCAGCGTCCGCCATCAGGGCCGCGAGCTGCTCTTCAGCCGGGACGAGGACGAGCACGGGGCCTGGTCGAGCCAGTACACCGTCCGCGAGCGGCCGCGCGTGGCGGGCGGCGACGCGCGCTTCGAGTTCCCGATCCAGGAAACGGGCGGATGGTCGCTGCGCGGCACGGCGCCCGTAGCGGCGCTCCACTTCGAGCACCACGAGCGCGTGAGCTACGTGACCCGTTCATCCCTCGAGCAGGCACTGCGCTAGGTAGCCTACCTGTCGGCGCGCCCCGTGACGCGCGGCCGGCTCACCAGGTTCGCGAGCAGCCGCCAGCCGCCCGGAACGCCGGCCGGCACCTGGCGGAACAGGACCAGCCCGACGTAGGTCCAGCTTCCCTGCCCGACGCGGGCGTCCACGAGCAGGCCGCGCTTCTCGCCGGCGTTGTAGGGAAAGGGATCGGCCGCGGCCAGCAGCTCCTGGTAGCGCGGGTCCCGCGCGGCGAGCAGCTGGATCCCGCGCTCCTGCACCCAGCCGGACCAGTCGGCCTCCCCGATCCGATTGGGCGTCGTGACGAGCGGGTGCTCGGGCGCGAGCACCTGCATCGGAGTCGTCTCGTCGCTCGTCCGATCCGCGCTCACCGTCGCGGGATACGGGACGAACGGGCTTGGCGAGCCCTCGGGCAGCGGTGCTGTGTCCGGCGCGAGCCGGTTCATCGCCGCGCGGTTGTACTGCACCACGAGGTGGCCGCCGGCTTCGACCCAGCGCAAGAGCCGCCCGTGCGCCGAGCGCAGGTCGGCGCGGGTTTCGTAGGCGCGGATCCCCGTGACGATGGTGGTGAAGCGTCCGAGGTCCGAGAAGACGAGGTCGTCGGCCGTGAGCCGCGTGAGCGGCACGCCGAGCTGCTCGATGGCGTCGGCGAGGGCGTCGCCCGAGCCCATCACGTAGCCCACCGCCGCGCCCGGCGCCGTGCGCACGTCGAGCGCCAGGAGCCGCGTCTCGGCGGGACGCAGCAGCTGCTGCCGCTCGACGTGGTCGTACTCGACGGCCTGCACGTACGCGCGGTGCTCGCGGCCGTCGCGCGTAGCGACCGCCCGCAGCGTGTGCGTGCCCGCACGAACGCCGGCGGGCGGCGTGACGCGGAAGCGCGCGACGGCGTCCTCGCCCTCGACCGCGAACGGCAGCGTGACGCCGGCGGGGTCCACCGCGAAGCCCTCGGGCGCCTCAAGGCGCACGGCCGCGGCGCCCGCGTTCTTCGCGTAGCTGCGCACCGAGACGCGCACCTCCACGGCGCGCCGCGGCCCGGCGAGCGGTACCGCGGCGACGTCGGGGTCGAGCCGCAGCGACAGCTCCGGCACGACCGTGAGCGCGTGCCGCCGCTCGCCGCCGACGAAGCGGCCTGCGTAGCGGAAGACCGCGGGCGCCCGCACGGTCGTCGCGAGGCCCGCGACGCGGAGCCGGGCGCGTGCCCACACCGGGGGCGGGCTCCACGGGAGCGTCTCGTCGGCCGGAACGACGAGCTCGTTGCGATCGCGGTCCGGGAGCTTCCGCCAGTAGGGCTGCGACGGGCGAGCGTCGGGGGCGACCGTCAGCTGGAAGCGGGCCGCGCGCGACGCGCCGCCGGCGCGAGCGCCGTCGTCACGGCGCTCGACCGTCCAGCCGGCCGGCGCCTCGAGCTCGAAGCCTTCGACCTCCAGCGCGCGAGCGCCGCTAGCGAGCGTCACGCTCACGCCGAGCGACTGCCCCGGCGTCACGAGCCCGTCGTCCACGCGCGCCTCCAGCAGCAGGCCGTGGGCGAGCTGGAGCGCCGTCTCGACGTCATGCTCCTCGTCCTGGAGCCGGCCGTCGATCTCGGCCCGTGCGCGCGCGTCGTCGACGACGCCCGGCAGCGCGCCGCGCAGCGCGCGGACCCCTGCGAGCGCGGACGCGAGCGCGGGCGCCGCGGCCTCGGGCGAGCGCGGGTCGAAGGCGGCGCGGGCGGCGCCGAGCAGCGGCTCGAGCGCCTGGAGCTTCGCCGCGAGGGCTGCGTTCGCCGGGGCGAAGCGCCGCAAGCCGGCGAGCGTCGCGTCGACGCCGTCCAGGAAGTCGGCTTCGCGAGCCGCGACGGGCGGCTCGGCGTCGACCAGGCGGAACAGCCCCTCGCTCGGCCCGAGATCGGCCGCAACCTGGCTCGCGCCCTGGCAGCGGTGCATCGCGCGCGCGCGCATCCCCAGCTGCTGCCAGCTCATGCCCAGCAGCGGGTCGTAGACGCTCGTCGACACGGGCACCGCGGTATCCTTCGGCCCGCCGAAGCCACCGATGCCGCCCTCGTAGAGCTTGAGCGCCTGCCACGCGGAAAGGCCCTGCTCGGGGAACCGCGCCGGGTCGGCTGCGTCGCGGAAGGCCGCCCGCGCGAGCTGGGCGGCCGCCTGGTGGTGCTGGCCACCGCCCTCGCCCGCGAGCGGCAGCGCCAGGATCACGTCGGGCCGAAAAGCCCGGATCACGCGCACGATGTCGCCCACCGTCGCGTCGCGGCCCCACTTCGCGAAGGTCTCCTCGACGCTGAAGGAGTAGCCGAACTCGTAGGCGCGCCCGAAGTACTGCTCGACGCCGTCGTAGCGGTGGAGCGCCATGAGCTCGCCCGTGCGCAGCACGCCGAGCGCGTCGAACAGCTCCGGCCCGATCGCGTTCTGCCCGCCTTCCCCGCGCGTCACGGTGAGCAGAGCGGTGCGCACGCCGAGCCCGCGCGCGAGCCGCACCAGGATCCCGTTGTGCTCGTCGTCCGGGTGCGCGGTCACGTACAGCACGCGTGCGGTCGTGCCCACGCGCCGCAGCGCCAGGCCGAGGCCGTTCGCCCCGCGGTCGAAGTCGAGGGGCTCTTGGGTGGTCTGGGAGGCGAAGGCGTGCTGGGCGGGAAGCGAGGGGGCGGGCTGGGGGGAAACGGAGACGGATACGGACAAGAGGCCGGCGAGAACGGCTATGACAGCCGGGGAACTCGGATGGGACATGGATTCGCGGCCGACGATCTTAACCTGGGGGGCTCCTAAGCCGCCCCCCAGACCCCCTGCTTGGCGTTAATCTGCCGTCACGCTGATCGAGAGGACGCGGCCGGGCTCGCACTTGACGAAGACCTCCATCGGCCGGCAGCAGACGACGCAGTCCTCGAAGTAGCTTTGCTCGGCGCCGCCGGTGGTGTCGACGTCGAGCGCCATGTGCTCGCCGCAGCTCGGGCAGTCGACGATGATCTCCTCGACCACGCGAGGCTCAGAAGCGCAGCGGTTCGGGGAAGAACTCCGCGACGAGATCGCGATAGTAGGGCTCGAGCGCCTTGCGATCGGGGCGCACCGGGCACTTCGAGTAGAGGTCGTAGGGGTTGAAGGCGCGCACCCACTCGAACATCTCGCGGTCGCGGTCGTTCATCAGGTCGTCGTAGTCGCGCTCGCGGTGCCCCGGATAGAACGAGTGGTAGCGGATCATGTAGAGCGCTTCGGGCGGCAGGTAGTCCTTCACCACGTGGTACAGGTACTCGTCGTGCCCCCACGACATCTCGACGTTGTCCAGCCCGCAGCCCGGCTCGTAGATCCCCAGCCGAGACGAGTAGCGCGGCTCGCGCGTGTCGGGGTTGGCCGCGAAGTACTCGTGGAGCACGATCGACGGCCGGAACGCGCAGCCCACCGGGAACGTGTCGCCCACGACGGCCCACTGCGGCTCGCCGAAGGACCAGAGCACCTTGCCGAGGTCGTGGACGAGGCCGGTGAGCACGAACCAGCGCGGGTGCCCGTCGGCCCGGATCGCCTCGGCGGTCTGCAGCGCGTGCTCGATCTGCCCGAGGTCGAGGTCGGGATCGCTGTCGTCCACGAGCGTGTCCACGTGCTCGAGCGCCTGCCACATCGTCATGCGCCGCTTGTCGAGTGCCTGGTACTCGCGCTGCTTCGAGCGCACGAAGTCGAGCGTCTGGTGGGTGTGGTTGAGCCGGTACAGCTCGTGGACGGTCGAGCGCGTGCCTTCGCCGTAGTTGCGGAAACCCTGCTCCTGCGCGGGCGCGCTCATCACTTCACCCTCGCCTAGAGGCTACCACGTAGTACCCTCTCGCGATGCAGCCCTTCGGCCAGTTCCCGGCGGACAAGGCGCCGCCGAAGCCCGTCATCGCCCTCGCCGAGCAGGTGGCGAGCGACGGCGGGCACGTTCTAGCCGTTTACCGCGAACCGGTCGGCGGGAACTGGCAGCTGTTCTGCCTGCTGCCGCTCGACTCGGTCGCACCCACGCCCTACCAGCGGGACCTCTCGCCCACCCACGCCAAGCGGCTCACCGAGGTCGTGAAGAAGATCGACCGCTTCGTGGACCCGATCGTGGTCGTCTCGCCGAAGCCCGGCGTCTACTGGACCCCGAACGGCCACCATCGCCGCACGGCGCTCGAGAAGCTCAAGGCCGAGTGGGTGCCGGCGATCCTGGTTCCGGAGGCCGAGGTCGCCTACCAGATCCTCGCGCTCAACACCGAGAAGGCGCACAACCTCAAGGAGAAGTCGCTCGAGGTGATCCGCATGTACCGCGGACTCGCCGAGGAGCAGCCGAAGACGAGCGAGGAGCACTGGTCGTTCCAGTTCGAGGCGCCCCACTTCATCACCCTCGGCGTGCTCTACGAGGAGAACCGACGCTTCGCGGGCGGGGCGTTCGCGCCGATCCTGAAGCGCGTCGACAAGTTCCTGAAGGGCTCGCTCAAGGACACGCTTGGCGAGCGCGAGGAGCGCGCGGCGAAGGTGAAGGCCGCCGACGAGGCGCTCGTCAAGGCGGTCGCCGCGCTCAAGAAACGCGGAATCACGCATCCCTACGTGAAGAACTTCGTGCTGGCGCGCACCAGCCCGCTGACCCGCGCGCGCAAGACGCTGCCCTCCTTCGACCAGACATTCACGAAGCTCCGCGACGCGATCGAGGCCTTCGACGTGTCGAAGGTCAACTACCAGGACGTGCAACGGGCATCGGCTTTCGCCGCGCCGGCAGGTGCTTCGGACTGACCTAGCGGCGGTGCAGGTTGAGCACCAGCCTCACGTTCAGGCTGACGCGGGTCGTGCCCGGAGCGACTTCGATGTCGATCGGCACCTCGACCTCGGTGGTGCCCGCGTCGGGATGGAGGATCGGCTCGGGCGCCGCCGTCTCGGCGGCGCGGTGCGAGCTCGCCCGGCCGTGTGTCGGGTGCTCGAGCTCGTGGATCTCCTCGAGGTCCATCTCCAGCTCGTCGGACGGCATGCCGGGAGCCGAGATCGCCCGGCGCAGCTCCGTCGCCTCGTCGCGCCTCGTCTGTAGCGTCTGCTGGGGACGCGGCGGGGCGGCGGCAGGGCCGCCCGGTCGAGCGGGAGGGGGCGGAGGGGCTGGGGGCGCCAGCGGTCCCGGCGCGCGTGTCGGCTGCGCGACGGCCCCGGTCGGCGGGCGCGGCGTCATCGCGGCGCGCACCGCAGCGACGCTCGGCGCCCCGACGGGCGTGTTCTCGTCGACCTCGATCGCCGGCAGGCCCCCAGCCGGGCTCCCGAGCTCGAGCTCGCTCAGCAGGTCGTCGTTCGACGGCGCGACCGGCGGCTGCGAGCCCGGTCGACCCGGGGGCGTCGCCCGTGGAGGGCCGGGCGCCCTGCCGGGCGCCGAAGGCGAGGGCGCTCCGTCCCCGTACTTGACCGACAGCGACTTGAACACCAGCTTGGTGACGGCCTTGAGCGTGTCCTCGACCCCGACCCCCTTCACCGCTACGGCCTCGTAGAACGGGGCGTTCAACGGGTTCATGCGTTCGTTCAGGATCTCGATCGGCAACGCGTTGGGCAGGTCGCGCTTGTTGTACTGCAGCACCACCGGTATCTCGTCGGGGTCGATCTCGTTGGCCTCGAGGTTCTGGCGCATGTTCTCGTAGCTCTCGAGGTTCGCGTCGAGCATGGCCTCCTGCGAGTCGGCGATGAAGCACACGGCGTCCGCGCCCTTGAGCACCATCCGGCGCGTGGCGTTGTAGAACACCTGGCCGGGAACGGTGTAGAGCTGGATTCGCGTGCGCATGCCGCGGATCGTCCCGATCTCGATTGGCAGGAAGTCGAAGAACAGCGTCCGGTCCGTCTCGGTCGCGAGCGAGAGCATCTTGCCCTTGTTCTTGATGGGCAGCTTCTCGTGAATCCACTGGAGGTTCGTCGTCTTCCCGCAGAGACCCGGCCCGTAATAGACAACCTTGGCCGTCAGCTCCTTGGTGGAGTAGTTGAACAGAACCATGCGGTTACGGGCATTCTAGGCCCCGCTTCCCTGAGGGCGCAAATCGGACTGCTAGAATCCCGCATTCAACGACCCTGGAGGCTTCAGTACCCATGTCGATGCTCGCCTTCGTACTCGTGCTCGCCCAGGCCGCGCCGCCCGCCGCCGCGGTCCCCGCGCCGACACCCACGCCGACGCCGAAGCCCGCGCCGAGCGGGCCGTTCGTCGCGCTCGAGCTGACACAGGGCCGCGCCGAGCTCGGCACGATCGTGATCGCCCTCGACAAGGAGAAGGCGCCCGTCTCGGTCGACAACTTCCTGCAGTACCTGAAGGCGGGCCACTACGACGGGACGGTGTTCCACCGCGTGATGCCGGGCTTCATGGTCCAGGGTGGCGGCTTCACCCCCGAGCTCGTCGAGAAGCCGACGCGTCCGGCCATCAAGAACGAGGCCAGGAACGGCTTGCGCAACTCGCGCGGTTCGGTGGCGATGGCCCGCACCAACGACCCGAACAGCGCGACCAGCCAGTTCTTCATCAACGTCAGGGACAACCATCGCCTGGACTTCGGCATCAGCGGCGCCGGCTACGCCGTCTTCGGCGAGGTGGTCGAGGGCCTGGACGTCGCCGACAGGATCTCGGTCACTCCCACGACCACGCGCAAGGAGCACGCGAACGCCCCGCAGACCTCGGTATTGATCCGCAAGGCGTACGAGCTCAAGAGCTGGACTCCGCCGGCGGCGAAGACTCCGGATGTGGCGAAGCCTTGAAGAGGAGAAACGGACAACGGAAAACGGACAACGGAAACGAAACGGACAACGGACAAACGGACGTCGTGGGGGGCTCCTCTGCCGCCCCCCACACCCCCCGCAGGGCTACAACTCGCCGAACGCTTTCAGCAGCTCTTCGGCCTTGGTGGGGTCGAGCTTGAGGATCGCGGCGTCGCCGTTGCGGCGGGCGTAGAAGCCGCCGTCCTTCTGGCCGAGCTCGATCCAGGACTCGCCCTTCGCCTTGACCGTCACCTTCAGCACCGGGGCGTCGAGGCCGTACTCCGACGGCGCTTTCGCAGCGTCGATGAACTCGGCGACGTCGACGCCGCCCATCTTGAAGAGCGCGTCCTCGACCTTGGTCGTGTCGAGGTCCTTGGCGTCGGGGGCCGTGCGCTTCCACTGCGTCTTGTCGAGGCCGTCCTTGTCCTTGGTGGTGCTCTTGGCGTAGCTCTTCGTGGCCCCGCCGGCGGCCACGTCGAAGCCCTCGGTCTCGTAGGTCGCCACCTCGAGCAGCCGCTTGGCGCGCAGCTCGGCCATGCCCTTTGCGAGATCGTCCGCGAGCGCCGCCGGCACCACCGCAACGAGACCGCTCTGCGCCTGACGCGCGTAGTACTTCGTCGGCTTGGGCGGGGCCGGCTTCTCGGCCTTCTGCCCGGGCAACGGGGGCGGTGTCGGAGCCGGCGTGGCGGAGGGATCCGGCGCGGCCGCGCCGATCTCCAGCGTCTTCAGGGCGCCGTCCTTCGTCACGAGCGTGACGCTGCGCGACGGCTTCGCGAGACCGTAGCGCGCGATCTCCTTCGCGTCGCTCGCGCTCTCGTCGGCGACCGAGTCCATGCGCAGGTTCTCGATCGTGCCGAGCAGTCCGTCGACCGACCAGCGGCCGGCGCGCGTGGCGATCGGCCTGGTGAAAGCCCACTCCCCGGCGTCGGTGCGCGCGAGCGCGAAGCCACCCTCGGGGCCCGCCACCTCGAGCGAGCGCACGTCGTCGCGCTTGACGTGCAGCAGGTCGCGGTCCCGCAGGTCGAAGGGCTTCTTGTCGAAGCTGCCCTCGATCCAGGACGCGACCAGGTAGACCTTGGCCTCGCCGGGCTTGCGCGCGTAGACGCTGCCGCCGTCCGGAGACTTGGCGCCGAAGTCGACGGCGACGGGCGCCGCGGCGCCCTCGACCAGCGCCGCGACCTTGCGGCTCGGGGTGTCGAGGCCGTACTGGGCGAAATCGGTCACCTGCTCCGCGACCATCTCGTCGGCCTCGAGCTTCTCGAGGCTCGTGAGCATCGTCTCGACGGCGGTCGTGTCGGCGGGGGCCGCGGAGGGCGCCGCGAGCTTCCAGGTGCCGGCTTCCTTCACGACCCTGATCGACTCGCCGGAGGCGTTCTGGATCGAGACTTCCTTCGCCTTCGCCTTGTCGACCGCGACGACCGTGACCTTCTCCAGCTCGCCTTCCTTCTTCGGCTCGCGCTTGCGCTCCACGAACCAGATGTACGAACCGAGCCCGGCGAGCGCGACGAGGGCGAGGCCCGTCTTCCAGAACTCCTTCATCGCCGCGCTACCGACGCCGCCACCAGCTCACGATCCCGGCGACGACGAAGATGCCGGGGATGAGCACGAGCGCCGTCAACGCCACGTTCTGCTGCTTCTGGCGGTCGAGGAACATCGCCTGGTTCTCCGCCTCCTTGGGGCGGATCGAGATCATGTCGGCGTCCTCGGCGAGCCAGGCGACCGTGTTCAGGAAGAAGTCCTGGTTGCCCTGGAAGCCCAGGAGCGCGTTCGTCGCCCAGTCGGCGTCGCCCACCGCCACGACCCGGCCCTCGGGCGTCTTGGGCGGCTCGGGTGCGCTCTCGGGCGAGGGCGATGCCGCGGGCGACGGGGTCGGCGTCGGGGCGGGCGCGGGCCCGCGCACGGTGGCCACGACCGCGAGCGAGACCGGGCCCTTCTGGTCCTGGCCCTCGTCGAACTTCACCGCTCCCTTGAGCGTGAGGTCCGTCTCGGCCCAGGACTGCTCCGAGGTCTTCACCAGGTCCTGGGCGCTCACGCCCTCGAGCGTCGCGGTTCCTGCCTTGACGCTGCGCACCCCGCCGTAGAGCGTGGGCAGGCGGAAGTCCTTGGTGATCGCGTGGTAGGGGTACTCGATCGCGAGCGGCGCGAGCTCGGAGAAGCCGAACAGCTGGCCCATGCCCGAGACGTCCACCACCACGTCCTTGCCCGCCTCGATGTTCCAGCCCTTGAGCAGAGCGACCAGGTTGGGGTACGACTCCTTGAGCTCGGCCTCGACCAGTACGAGCGCCTTGCCGCCCCGCTTCACGTAGTCCTGGATCGCGGCGGTCGTCTCGGGCAGCAGGTCCTTCTCGGGCCCGGCCACGACCAGCACCGTGCAGTCGCTGGGCACCGCCTTCTCGCGCATCAGGAAGACGTTCTTCACCTCGTAGAGCGCCTTGGTCAGGGACGTCTTGGCTCCGGTCATGCCGCGCTCGCCCGAGTCCTCGCTCGAGCGCTCGCCCTCGCCCTCGGCGAGGCAGACCGTCTTCTTGCCCTCGCGCGTGATCTTGATGAGCGCGTTCGTGATGTCCTGCTCGCCGTCGTTCGAGATGCGCTCGCGCTTGTCGCCCTGCTCGACCACCAGGATCGGCCACGGGCCGCGCACGTCGTAGGCCTG
>DATBSL010000247.1:0-7983 GCA_036559805.1 Vicinamibacteria bacterium | reverse complement strand
CCGGGCGCGCTCATGGGCACGATGGCCTATGCGCGGCAGGCGTTGCTCGACGCCGCGCGCGCGCGCGACGCCTGGGCGGCGTGGGAGAAATCGCCGCGCGGGCAGAAGCGGCCGAGCTACGACCCGGCGCTCGCGCCGTGGCAGCAGGTGCTCGCCGGACGCCTGCCGCTCGTCGTCACCTGCACGCTCGAGAACGACACGCGGCGCGCGCTGGCGCTCGCCGACGAGTTCGGGGTCAAGGTCGTGCTGGCGGGCGTGCCGCAGGCGTTCCGCTCCGTCGAGCTGCTGAAGGCGCGGCGGCCGCCGCTCCTCGTCAGCGTCAACTTCGACCCGCCTCGCGCCTCTGGCTTCTTCGGCGGCTTCGACGAGGAGCAGGAGCGCCGCAGGATCAGGGACGCCGAGCGCAACCCGGCCGAGCTGCACAAGGCGGGGGTGCCCTTCGCGCTGGCCTCGGCGTGGGCGCCCGACTTCGTGGCCGGCATCCGGACCGCGATCGAGAAGGGCCTTGCGAGCGAGGCGGCGCTGCGCGCCGCGACGCTGGGCGCCGCCGAGGCGCTGTCGCTCGCGGAGACGACGGGCAGCCTCGAGCCGGGCAAGCTCGCGAACGTGGTGGCCTGGTCCGGCGAGCCCTTCGCCAAGGACACCAAGGCCCGCTACGTGTTCGTCGACGGGCGCCTCTACGAGCCCGAGGAGGACGACAAGCGCGAGGCGGGCAAACGTCCCGGCTCGGGCGAGGCGGCGGCCAAGACGGAGAAGCTCGAGGACAAGCCGCTCCCGCCGCTGCCGGCGTCGCCCGCGCCCTTCCCGCCGGGCAAGCCGGTCGCGATTACGGGCGGGACGGTCCTGAGCGTCGGCGCGCAGGGCGACCTGCCGGGCGCCACGGTGCTGATCCGCGACGGAAAGATCGCCGCCGTGGGCAAGGACGTCGCCGTGCCGGACGACGCGCTGGTGATCGACGCCCGCGGGCGCTACGTGATGCCCGGCATCATCGACACGCACTCGCACACCGCGGTCGAGGGCGGGGTCAACGAGTGCACCGACGTGATCACCGCCGAGACCCGCGTCCGCGACGTGATCGACCACCGCGACGTGTCGATCTACCGGCAGCTGGCGGGCGGCGTCACCGCGATCAACGTGCTGCACGGCTCGTGCAACGCGATCGGCGGCCAGAACGCAGTGCTCAAGCTGCGCTGGGGCCAGCCGCCGGAGGGGCTCGTGTTCAAGGAGGCGCCGCGCGGGATCAAGTTCGCGCTCGGCGAGAACGTCAAGCGCTCGAACTTCCGTGCGCCCGGCGAGCCGCGCTATCCCGGGACGCGAATGGGCGTCGAAGTGGTGCTGCGCGAGGCGTTCCTGCGCGCGCGCGCCTACAAGAAGGAGTGGGCCGACCACGCGGCGAAGATGAAGGCGCTCTCCGCGAAGGCCGACAAGCCCGTGGCGCCGCGCCGCGACCTGCGGCTCGAGACGCTCCAGGGCATCCTGGACGGCCAGATCCTGGTGCACGCTCACGGCTACCGCGCCGACGAGATGCTGATGCTTTTGGGCGTCGCCGAGGAGTTCGGCTTCAAAGTGCGCACGTTCCAGCACGGGCTCGAGGCCTACAAGATCGCGAGCGAGATCGCGCGCCACGGCGCGGGTGTCGGCACCTTCATCGACTGGTGGGCGTACAAGATCGAGGCGATGGGCGCGAGCCCCTACAACCCCGCGATCCTCGCGAGCAAGGGCGTGCGCGTATCGCTCAACTCCGACTCGGACGAGCTCGCGCGACGGCTCTACTGGGACGCCGCCAAGGCGGTCAAGTACGGGGGCGTGAGCGAGGCGGAGGCGCTGCGCATGATCACGCTCAACGCCGCCTGGCAGCTCGGGGTCGACCGCTACGTCGGCTCGCTCGAGGCCGGCAAGCACGCGGACGTCGGGATCTGGAGCGCGCACCCGCTCTCGCCGCAGGCGCGCTGCGAGATGACGCTCGTCGACGGGCAGGTCTACTTCGACCGCGCGAAGGACGTGGAGGCTCGCCGGGCGACCGCCGAGTGGGCGCCGCTCGCGGGCGCGGGAGGTGTGCAGTGAAGGCGCTTTGCGTCGTGATTCTGCAGGCCCTGCTGCTGTCGCCGGTTCTCGCGGTCTGCCAGGACGCGCCGCTCGCGATCCGCGGCGCCCGCGTGATCACCGTCAGCGGGCCGGCGATCGAGAAAGGCACGGTCGTGGTCGAGAAGGGGCGCATCGTGTCGGTCGGCCCCGACGTCGCGGTGCCGGCGGGGGCGACGGTCGTGGACGGAACGGGCAAGACGCTCTATCCGGGTCTCGTCGACGCGCTCACGACGATCGGGCTCGTCGAGGTCGCGGCGGTTCCCGCGACGCTCGACTCGACCGAGGTCGGCGACATGAACCCCCACGCGCGCGCCTGGGTGGCGCTCCACCCGGACAGCGAGCTCATCCCGGTGCCGCGCGCCAACGGCGTGACCACGGTGCTGAGCGCGCCTGCGGGCGGCCTCGTCTCGGGCCAGAGCGCGCTCGTGCGGCTCGCCGGCACGACACCGGCATCGATGGTGGTGAAGGCGCCGGCGGCGCTCCACGTCGTCTACCCGAGCGGACGGCCGGCTGTCGACCCCACGCGTCCCTTCGAGCCGCAGGAGCCGAAGACGCTCGCGGAGCGCCTCAAGGACCGTGAAAAGGCGCAGAAGCAGGCGCTCCAGCGGCTGGCCAACCTGCTCGGGGAGGCCAAGGCGCACGCGGCGGCCGGCGGCGACACGACGCGCCCGTCGCCCGAGACGAGCCTGGCGCTCGACGCGCTCGCCCCCTTCGCGCGCGGCGAGGCGCCGGTGGTCGTCCGCGCCGACCGGGAGGACGAGATCCGCGCCGCGGTCAACTTCGCCTCCGAGAACGGGCTCAAGCTCGTGATCGCGGGCGGTCTCGAGGCCTGGCGCTGCGCCGCGCTGCTCAAGGAGAAGGACGTGGCGGTGCTGGTCAAGGTGCTGCGGCTGCCGTCGCGCGAGTCCGATCCCTACGACGCGCCCTACGCCAACGCGGCCGTGCTGCACCGCGCCGGCGTGCGCTTCGCGATCGTCAGCGACGACCCCGAGATGTCGCGCAACCTGCCCTACGAGGCTGCGATGGCGGCCGCTTACGGCCTCCCGGCGGACGTGGCGCTGCGCGCGATCACGCTGTCGCCGGCCGAGATCTTCGGCGCCTCCGAGCTCGTCGGCTCGATAGCGCCCGGCCGCGAGGCCAACCTGGTGCTTGCGAGCGGCGACATCCTCGACACCCGCACGCAGGTGACGCACGTGTTCGTGGGCGGTGTCGCCCAGTCGCTCGAGACGCGCCACACGAAGCTCTACGAGCGCTACAAGGACCGGCCGTGAGCGGCGCCGGCGCGAGGCGGCTCCGCGCGGCCGGGAGGCTCGTCGCGGCGGCCCTCGCCTGCGCGCTCGCCCCGGCGCTCGCGGCGGCCCAGCACTACCAGGCGGACTTTCCGCCCGAGGAGTTCCGCGCCCGCTGGAACGCGGTGCTCGACCGGATCGGCGCCGAGGCCGTCGCGGTCGTACAGGGCGTGGCGCTCACGAACGGCTACCAGCTCCCGCGCCAGACGAACTCGATCTACTACCTCTCGGGAATCGAGACGCCGCACGCGTACCTGCGGCTCGACGGGCGCGACCGGCGCGTGACGCTGTACCTGCCGCCGCGCAACGAGCGGCTCGAGCGCTCCGAGGGCAAGGTGCTCTCGGCCGCCGACGCCGAGCTCGTCAAGCGCCTCGTCGGAGCCGACGAGGTGCTGTCGACCGAGGCGATGGGCCCGAGCTGGCCGCTCGGGGAGGCGACACCGGGGGCGATCTACGCCGAGAGCGTGCCGGCCGAGGGCTACGCCCAGAGCCGCCACGAGCTGCAGGCCGCCGACGCCGCGATCGCCAACGACTTCTGGGACGGCCGGCTGTCGCGCGAGCGGCGCTTCGTCGAGCTCTTGCGCGCACGCCACGCGCGCGCCGCGATCAAGGACCTGACCCCGGTCCTCGACGAGCTGCGCGGGATCAAGAGCCCGCGCGAGATCGCCCTCGTCCGCCGCGCCTCGCAGCTCGCGGGGCTCGGCGTGCTGGAGGCGATCCGCAGCACCGAGCCGGGAGTCTACGAGTACCAGCTCGACGCCGCCTGCCGCTACGTGTTCCTGCTCAACGACGCGCGCCTCGACGGCTACCGCTCGATCACCGCGAGCGGCACCGCCAACATCTGGAACGCGCACTACTTCCGGAACACGAAGAAGCTCGAGGCCGGCGAGCTGGTGCTGATGGACTACGCGCCCGACTATCGCTACTACGTGAGCGACATCGGGCGCATGTGGCCGGTCGACGGGCGCTACCGGCCGGAGCAGCGCGAGCTCTTGCAGTTCGTGCTCGAGTACAGGAACGCCGTCATGAGCCGGATCCGGCCCGGCGTGTCGCCCGAGGCGATCCGCGCGGAGGCGAAGCTCGCGATGGAGCCGGTCTTCGCCCGCAGCCGCTTCTCGAAGCCGAGCTTCGAGGCGGCGGCGCGCAAGCTGGTCGAGACGGGTGGCGGCGTCTTCTCCCACACGGTCGGGATGGCGGTCCACGACGTCGGCAGCTACCGCGAGGTCCTCAAGCCGGGGCACGTCTTCTCGGTCGACCCGCAGCTGTGGGTGCCGGAGGAGAGCCTCTACTACCGCTACGAGGACACGGGCGTCGTGACCGAGACCGGGTTCGAGAACTTCACGGCCTTCCTGCCTTCGGAGCTCCACGAGCTCGAAGCGCTCGCGCGAGAGACGGGCCTCGTGCAGACGCTCCCCGCGACGACGCTCGCGGGGTTCGAGGCGCTCGCGAAGGGCGTGGCACCCGCTGCACGGCGCGCTCCCCGAGCGCGCTGATCCCGCCCGCGGCAGCCGCGGCTTCCAGGACCTCGAGACGGCTCAGCGCTCGGGCGTTGCCGCCTTGTAGACGACACCGGCCTTCATCACGAACAGGACGGCCTCCATGGCCCGGATATCCGCGAGCGGGTCCTGCGCGACCGCGATCAGGTCGGCCCACTTGCCCGCCTCCACGGTGCCGACGCGGTCCGACCAGCCGAGGATCTCGGCGTTCACCCGCGTGGCGGAGACGATCGTGGACGAGGGCGGCTCGCCGAGGCCGACGCGGTGGGCCATCTCCTTCGCCAGCTCCCCGTGGGGCATCACCGGCGCGTCGCTCGCCAGCCCGATCGGCAGCCCGGCGCGAAGCGCCCGCTGGAACGCCGCGTCCTTTGCGGCCGCCATCTGCCGGGAGCGGGCCTTCTCCGAGTCCGGAACGGTGGCCGACGCGGCGATCGTGTTCGTGATGTAGAGCGTCGGCACGTAGTAGCTGGAGGGCTGCCGCTTCAGCATCGCGACGGCCTCGTCGTCGAGCATCGAGCCGTGATCGATCGTCCAGATGCCGGCGCGGATCGCGGCCTTGATGCCCTCGACGCCGTGGGCGTGCGCGGCGACGCGCCGGCCCCAGCGGCGCGCCTCGGTCACCGCGGCCAGGAGCTCTTCGTCGGAGTACTGCTGCTGGCCCGGCGGAATGCCCTTGGACAGGATCGCGCCCGTGGCCAGCACCTTGATGAAGTCCGCGCCGTGCTTGAAGTTCGTGCGCACCGCCTTGACGATCTCCTCGGGCCCGTCGGCCAGGTTGCGCGCGCCGGGCACGTCCACGTAGATCGAGAACTGCCTCGGGTCGCCGGCTCCGCCGGTCGAGGACACGTAGCTCCCCGCGACGAGCAGGCGCGGGCCGGGGATAGCACCCGCGGCGATCGCGTCGCGCAGCTCGACGTCCACGTACGGCCACTCCGTCCCCATGTCGCGGCAGGTCGTCACGCCGGACATCAAGGTGACGCGGGCGTTCCGCGCCCCCCACAGCGCCGCCTGGGCCGGCGTCGTCTTCACGAGCGCGTCCTCCCAGTGGACGGCGGGATTGCCCGCGAGGTGGGTGTGGAGATCGATCAGCCCCGGCAGCAGCGTGGCGGCGCCCAGCTCGATCACGCGGGCGCCCGGCGGGACCTCGAGCCGGGGCGCGACGGCCGTGATGCGCTCGCCCTCGACCCGGACCATCGCGGGCGCGAGCGGAGGCCCGCCGCGGCCGTCGACGAGCCGCGACGCGCGCAGCAGCACGACCTCCGGCGCGGCGGGGGCCGCGGCCAGGAGAACGGCGATCAGCACGTTCATCGCGGTTCGACCTCCGCAGCGTCGCCAGGCGGCAAGCGCTAGCCGCGCTTCGTGATCCGCTCGAGCCCGCCCATGTACGGGCGCAGCGCCTCGGGCACGACCACCGAGCCGTCCGCCTGCTGGTAGTTCTCGAGCACGGCCACGAGCGTGCGTCCGACGGCGAGCCCGCTGCCGTTGAGCGTGTGCAGGAAGCGCGGCTTGGCGCCCGGCTCCGGGCGGTAGCGCAGGCCGGCGCGGCGGGCCTGGAAGTCGGTGCAGTTCGAGCAGGACGAGATCTCGCGGTAGGCCTGCTGCCCCGGCAGCCACACCTCGATGTCGTAGGTCTTGGCCGCAGAGAAGCCCATGTCCCCGGTCGAGAGCACGACCACGCGGTAGGGCAGTCCGAGGCGCTTCAGCACCTCCTCGGCGTCCAGGGTCATGCTCTCGAGCTCCGCCATCGACGACTCGGCGGTGGTGAGCTTGACGAGCTCCACCTTGTGGAACTGGTGGAGCCGGATCAGGCCGCGCACGTCCTTGCCGTACGAGCCCGCCTCCGAGCGGAAGCAGGGCGTGAAGGCCACGTAGCGCTTCGGAAGCTCGGCCGCCTCGAGGATCTCGTCCTTGTGCAGGTTCGTCAGCGGCACCTCGGCCGTGGGGATCAGGTAGAGGTCGCGATCGCCGGCCGAGGTCTTGAACAGGTCGCCTTCGAACTTGGGCAGCTGGCCGGTCCCCGTGAGCGTCTCGGCCGTCACGAGGTAGGGCGGGATCACCTCGCTGTAGCCGCGGCCGGTCTGCAGGTCGAGCATGAACTGGATGAGCGCCCGCTCGAGCCGCGCGCCTTCGTTCCAGTACACCGCGAAGCGCGCGCCCGAGAGGCGCGCGGCCCGCTCAAAGTCGAGGATCCCGAGCTCGACGCCGAGCTCGGCGTGGCCCTTCGGGGTGAAGTCGAAGGCGCGCGGCTCGCCCACGCGCCGGAGCTCCTTGTTGTCGGCCGCGTCCCTGCCGACCGGGACGCTCGCGTCGGGCAGGTTCGGCACCACCAGCAGGAAGCGCTCGATCGCCGCCTTGACCTGGTCCAGCCGCGCCTCGCCCTGCTTGATGCGCTCGGCGACGCCTTTCATCTCGGCCTTGAGGGCGGACGCATCCTCCTTGGCCTTGCCGCGCCGCGCGATCTCCTCGCCCACGCTGCGCTGCTCGTGGCGCAGCTCCTCGGTCTGCTGGATGAGAGCGCGCCGCTCGCCGTCGAGCGCCCAGGGATCGCTGCCGTCGAGACCCGGGAACGCCTGCACGCTCTCGAGGCTCTGGCCGCGCGCCTCGAGCGCACGCAACACGGCATCCTTGTTCTCGACGAGGAACTTCAGGTCCAGCATGACCGCGCAGGATAGCATGGGGTCGAAACGCGGCCGCTCCAGGGGCGCGTGGTAGCATTTTCACGTGATGACGACGGCACGAAGGATACGCAAGGCCGTTTTTCCGGCGGCGGGACTCGGCACGCGCTTTCTCCCCGCGACGAAGGCGCAGCCCAAGGAAATGCTGCCGCTCGTCGACAAGCCGATCATCCAGTACGTGATCGAGGAGGCGGTCGCCTCGGGTCTCACCTCGATCATCATCGTCACCGGCAAGGGCAAGAACGCGATCGAGGACCACTTCGACGTTTCCTACGACCTCGAGCGCCACCTCGAGGCGCGCGGCCAGACCGGCCAGCTGGAGCAGGTGCGCGCCATCTCCAGCATGATCAACGTCTCCTACGTGCGCCAGGGCGAGCAGCTCGGCCTGGGGCACGCGGTGCTGCAGGCGCGCGACCTCGTGGGCGACGAGCCGTTCGC
>DATBSL010000246.1:0-45830 GCA_036559805.1 Vicinamibacteria bacterium | reverse complement strand
ACACGATCATTCGCGACGGCAACCGCGTGCACCTCGGGATCTCGACCGGTGGGCACTACTTGAGCGAGGACGGCGGCCAGACGTTCAGCGCCTCGAACCAGGGCATCGGTGCAGGCTTCGCGCCCGATCCGTATCCCGAGTTCGGCCAGTGCGTCCACAAGATCGCGCGGCACGACGCCGCGCCCGGCCGGCTCTACATGCAGAACCACGGTGGATGGGCCGAGTGGACGGGCCCCGGCGGGCCGCGGCCCGGCATCGGCGTGCTGCGCAGCGACGACTACGGCCGCAGCTGGCGCTCGATCGCGAAGGGCCTGCCGTCCGATTTCGGCTTTCCAATCGTCGTCCACCCGCACGATGCCGACACGGTCTACGTCGTGCCGCTCGTGCCCGAGACCCGCACCTGCCCGGACGGCGCGCCCGCGGTGTGGCGCAGCGAGGACGGCGGCGCTTCGTGGAAGCGCCTCGCCCGCGGTCTTCCGAAGAAGGATGCCTTCTTCACCGTCCTGCGCGACGCGATGGACGCCGACGACCTGCGCTCGCCGGCCCTCTACTTCGGGACGACGACCGGGCAGCTCTGGATCGGCCGCGACGCCGGCGAGGAGTGGAGCTGCCTCTTCGACTCGCTGCCGCCCATCCACTGCGTGAAGGTCGCGGTGGTCTGAAGCGCGAACGGGCCATCTACCGCGCCGGAGCCACATCCTTGGAGTTCATGTCGACGGTGATGGTCCATCCTGAGGTTCCACGAAACTCGAACGGTCCTGGCTTGGGCCCTCGACGATAGGTGAGAGTCTCGACCGGCAAGATGTTGAACCCGTCGTTTCGGGTGGCGGCGAAGTAGCTCATGTTCCTGATGACGGTCGTACCTTTGCCTGTGGCGCCCGGGTTCCGAGTCAATACGACTTCAGCCGCCTTTCCGCCATCGAGCCTGGCCTCGGCGCGGACTGCCTCGGCTCGCCACTCGATCGTCGCGTCTGGCCCTTCGGTGAAGGACTTCCACTCCACCGGCAGGAAATGCGACAGGAACACGCGGATCGCCGTCCGCTGCTCCTGGGTCGCGGAAGGCTCGAATGTCAGCTCGACGGTCTTGGCGTCGCCTTTGTCTCCCGCGAACCAGAACTTCATTCCATCCAGCACGAGCCTGCCGTGATGCCCCTTGTTGACCCGAAACGCCGCGTTGAAGTTGCAGGACCTGTGTCCGGCATGCTCGTGAGTGGCGGCGGAGCCGACTGTAGCGGGTGATCCGAAGATACACGGGCACAGCATGCGGCAGCTGCAGCCATCGATGATCGTCGTGTTCACCGCCCAGTCGGCCGACGCTTCTTGCGCGAGCGCCTGCGCGTGGATGCCGGCAACGAGCATGGTCGCAATGACGGCATGACCCGCCTTGAAGACCGTCCTCGAGCTGAAGCGCGGCTGCACGGTCGCAGGCCCTGTTCGGATGGCCATGGGGCACCTCCTGTGTGTCGAGATCAAGATGGCTCCGCGGCCGGCCGCCCGAAAGCCCAAAAAATGGACTTGCCCCGGCGCCGGGCAGTCCGTACGTTGAGGGCATGAAGGGGTACGGCCAGTTCTGCCCCGTCGCCAAGGCCGCTGAGATCGTTGCCGAGCGATGGACCCCGCTCGTGCTGCGCGAGCTCGTCTGCGGGAGCCACCGCTTCAGCCATCTCCACCGCGGCGTGCCGCTCATGTCACGGAGCCTCCTCGCTCAACGACTGGAGCAGCTCGAGGACGCCGGCATCATCCGAAGCGCGGCGAAGCTGAAGGGGCGTGGCCGCGAGTACTTCCTGACGCCCGCCGGGGAGGAGCTCCGCCCGGTGATCGAGGGGCTCGGCGAGTGGGGCCAGCGCTGGGCCCGACAACAGATAGGCGCCGAAGACCTCGACGCGGGCCTCTTGATGTGGGACATCCGCCGGCGCGTGAACACCGACCGCCTGCCCGACCGGCGTGTGGTCGTCCGGTTCGATTTCCGCGCCGTGCCGAAGACCGTCCGGAGACCGCCGACCTACTGGCTCATCCTCGAGCGCCCGGAAGTGGACGTGTGCCTGAAGGACCCCGGCTTCGAGATCGACCTCGTCGTCGACGCCGACCTCGGCGCCCTGACGAAAGCCTGGATGGGAGACATGCGTCTCGCGGACGCGATGCGCTCCGGGCTCGTCAGAGTCGAGGGGCTCAGAACACTGGTCCGCGCCTTCCCCGGGTGGCTTGCTCTCAGCGGATTCGCCGACGTCGAGCGGCCCCGGGCTGGCGCGGCGCGCTAGCTAGCGCGCACTCCTTCACCGATTTCGTATCGTCTGCGGACACTCCCGGGCCTTTTTCCTGTGGCCCCAAAAATTCTGCTTGAGCCAGGGGTTCGCGTCGTCGTAGGCTCCAGGAAGTCCCTCTCGTTATCGGGTTCCCTCCGTCGGCTGACCTGCTCGCAGTGTGTGTGCGGAGGTGCAGTGATGACGTTCGAACTCGAGTCGGAGGGCGTTCGCCTCTGGTGCTCATCCCCGTTCTGGACCCGCAAGCTCGTGGAGAAAGGGGCGCGGCTCGTCGACGCGAGCCAGGCGGCGTACCTGCTGGGGGACCTCGAACCGCCCGAGAACGCCATGCCGCCGTCGCGCTCAGGGTCCAGTGCTCGCGATTGAACGCACCAGCGCGATGCTCAGGCAGGAATCTCCGTCGGAATGGCGCCGCGACGCGATCGACGTCATCGTGGCCGCCACGCTCGTGGTCACCATCACTTTGATCGCGCTGCTCGGCGGCTAGCGCCGCAGCCAACCCTTCATTTCCCGGCCACGCGTCCCCCGCCCGGCGCAAGCGTGCGACAATGCGCGCGGGGAAGAGAGGCTTGCCGAAGATACTGATCGTCGACGACGAGCCCGGGATCCGCTTCGGGGTCCGGGACTTCCTGGAGGCCGAGGGCCTCGAGGTCGAAGAAGCCGATTCCGCCGCAAGCGCGGAAAAGGGCGTCCGCGAGTTCCACCCGGACGCCGTCGTGCTCGACCACATGCTGCCCGACGGGACGGCGCTCGAGCTGCTTCCCAGGATCCGCGAGATCGACCCGACCGTGCCGGTCGTCGTGCTGACCGGCCACGCCACGATCGACCTCGCCGTGCGGGCCGTCAAGGAGGGCGCCGACCAGTTCCTGGCGAAGCCGGTCGAGCTGCCGGCGCTGCTCGTGATGATCCGGCGGCTGCTCGAGAGCCAGCGCGAGAAGCGGCGCCAGGCCGCCGGCCGCGCCCGCCAGGCGCGCGAAGCGGTCGACCCGTTCTCCGGCGCGTCGCCGGCGATCCGCCGGCTCGCCGAGGACGCCCGCAAGGTGGCCGCGTCGAGCAGCCCGGTGCTGATCGAGGGCGAGACGGGTAGCGGCAAGGGGGTGCTCGCGCGCTGGCTCCACCGCAACGGCACCCGGGCGGACGAGCCGTTCGTGGACATGAACTGCGCGGGTCTCTCGCGCGAGTTCCTGGAAACCGAGCTCTTCGGCCACGAGAAGGGCGCCTACACGGGGGCCGTCACCACGAAGCAGGGCCTGCTGGAGGTCGCGCACCGCGGAGTCGTGTTCCTCGACGAGATCGGCGATCTCGACCCGCAGGTCCAGCCCAAGCTGCTCAAGGTGCTCGAGGAGAAACGCTTCCGCCGGCTGGGCGACGTGCGCGACCGCCAGGTGGACGTGCAGCTCGTCGCCGCCTCGCACCAGAGCCTGCCCCAGCTCGTGCAGGAGAAGAAGTTCCGGAGCGACCTCTACTACCGCATCAGCACGATCCCGCTGCGCGTCCCCGCGCTGCGCGAGCGCGCGGAAGACATACCGGTCCTGGCGCGCCAGCTGCTCGCGGGGCTGGCGGGCGACCTCGGCCGGCGCGGCCTGCGCCTCTCGCCCGACGCCGAGCGAGCGCTCACCGCCTACTCCTGGCCCGGAAACGTGCGCGAGCTGCGCAACGTGCTCGAGCGGGCCGCGCTGCTCTGCGGCCACGACGCGCTCGAAGCCTCCGACCTGCGCTTCGAGACGCCGCTTCAACAGCAAGCCGAGGGCGCTCGACTGGTCCCGACGGACGGCTCCGGATCGGAGCTGACGCTCGAGGAGCTCGAAAAGCTGCACATCGAGCGAGTCGTGCGCGAGCTGGGAGGCCGGGTCACAGAGGCGGCGCAGCGCCTCGGCATTCCCCGCAGCACCCTCTACCAGAAGATCAAGCGATACGGGATCCCGCTGCCGCGCTCCTGACGGCCGCGCGTCTGGAATCTGGAGCCTTGTCTCGGAGTTGGAACCCGTGGCGTCCGGCCGGCTGTCCGACGGCTGACGAAAATCGCAACCCCTTGGGCTAGAGCGACCTTCAGACACAAGCCTCGGTGTCGGCACCCTGGCACGGCTCATGCTCAACGAAATCGCGTGCGTGAGCAGCTCGGCAGACTCCTCGTGGTCGACGACGAAGCTGCGATCCGTTTCGCGCTCGTCGAGTACTTCCGCGGCAGCGGCTGGGACGTCGACTCCGCCTCCGAAAAAGAGGAGGCCGAAGCGTTGCTGTCGTGCACGGCGTACGCGGTCGTGATCGCCGACCTGCGGCTCACGGGAATCCACGGGGTCGAGGGCCTGGACATCGTCGAGTGGTCGCGCCACCTTCGGCCCGAGACCCGCGTCGTGCTCCTGACCGGCAACGCCACTCCCGAGATCGAAGCCGAAGCGCGGCGCCGCGGCGCAGACGCGTTCCTGCAGAAGCCCTTGCCGCTGCCCACGCTCGAGGCGATCGTCGGCGACCTGCTCGCGAGGGCATCGTGAGCACGAGCGCGCTGCCGATCGCGTGCGCCTGGTGCGATCGCGTCCGCACGCTCGCCGGGCGCTGGGAGAAGCCGGAAGCCGAGCCTCGCATGGCACCGGCCACGCACGGCATCTGCCCCGAGTGCCTGCTGGCGCAGCAGCGCGAAGCGCGGTCGGCCGCCGAGTGCCATAGGTGAACGCGCCCCGCATCGAGCTGCACGGCGTCGAGTGCTCCTGCCGCGGTGGCGCGTGGGTGCTGCTCGACTCACAGCAGCAGTCGCCCTGCGGCAACGGCTCGGAGGCCGGCGAGCGCCTGGTGCTCGGGATCAACGAGTGGCGCCAGCTCGGCAAGCCCGGCAGCCTGACGGTCTTCCAGCAAGCGCAGAGCCGCGCCGACAACGGCGAGCGGCGCGAGTTCCAGCGCTTCGAGGTCGCCATGCCGGTCACGATCGCCCGGATCGCCACCTGGCGCGATCCCTCGGCGCAGACCGAGGCCACGCTCGCCGACGTGATCGCCTCCGGCGGAGCGCTGGTGCGCAGCCGGATGGCGGTCGAGAAGGGCGAGATGATCCGCTTCGCGGTCGGCGAGAACTACGACACGCGCGCCGAGGTGATGTACGTGTCGCTGGGGCTCTCCGCCGGAACCGACGGCGTGCAGCGCCTGGGGCTCAGGTTTCTCGACGCCCCGCTCCCCGAAGCGCTGATCCCGGCGGACGCGAAGCCGCTGGAGTAGCCAGCACCGCGGCCGCCGGCTCGAGCGGCAGCTCCACGCAGGCGGCCGTCCCCCGCTCCAGCCCCTCGGACTCGAGCCAGACGCGTCCGCCGTGCGACTCGACGATCCGCTTGACGACGGCGAGCCCCACGCCCGAGCCCTCGCCGCGCGGGTCGAGCCGCTCGAACACGTCCAGCACCCGGTCACGGTGCCGCGGGTCGATGCCGATGCCCTCGTCCTGCACCACGACCACCACGCGCCCCTCCTGAGGCTCGCGGCCGACCACGCGCACGCGCCGGCCGGCGCCGAACTTCATCGCGTTGTCGAGCAGGTTCTGGAACACCTGCACCAGCCGGGCGCGGTCACCGAACACGACCGGAAGCTCGGGCGCGGCCTCGACGCTGCTGCCCGACGCGGCCGCGCGCTCGCGCAGCAGCCGCAGCGACTCCTGCACCAGCTCGCCGACCGGCACGGCGGCCGGCGGTCCGACGGCGCGACCGGCGCGCGAGAGCTCGAACAGCCGGTCCAGCAGCTGCTGCAGCCGTCCCACGGCGTCGGCGATGCGCGCCGCGTCGGCCGCCAGCCGGTCGCCGCGGCCCTCGCGCGCGTCCTTCTCGAGATAGTCGGCGAAGCCGCGGATCGTGACGAGCGGGGCCTTCAGGTCGTGCGTGACCGCGTAGCCGAAGCGCTCGAGCTCGGCGTTCTTGGCCTCGAGCTCGCGGATCAGCGACTCGCGCACCGACTCGGCGCGCTTGCGCTCGGACACGTCGCGCACGGCCACGACGCTCAGCACCTTGCCCCGGTACGGGAACGTCCGCGCCTGGATCTCGGCCGGGAAGCGGCTGCCGTCGCGGCGCACGAGCTCCACCTCGTAGGCGCCGGCGTACTCGGCGAGCTGGTTCCGATAGGCCGTCTCGCGGAACTCGGGCGCGATCAGCTCGAAGCCGTTTCGCCCCGCGAGCTCGTGCCACGAGAAGCCGCTCTGCTCGCAGAAGGCGTGGTTCACGTCGACGATGCGCCCGCCGTCGTGCACCAGGATCGCCTCGAACGCCGCCTCCGACAGGCCGCGGAAGCGCTCCTCGCTGTCGCGCAGCTTCTGCTCGGCCTCCTTGCGGTCGGTGATGTCGAGCAGAAGCCCCAGCACGCGGCCGGGACCCACCGTGGTCGCGTGGACCAGGCAGCTGCGCAGCGAGCCGTCGCGGCGGCGGATCTGGATCTCGTTGCTGCCCGCGCCGAGCGCGATCAGGCCCAGGAGCCGCTCCGCGAGCTGCGGCGCGTCGCCGCCCGCGATCAGCTCGGCGAGCGACATCGAGACGAGCTGCTCGCGCGTGTAGCCGGTGAGCGCGCATGCGGCGCCGTTCACCTCGTGGTGGCGCCCGGCCGAGTCCGACACGAAGAGCGCGAGCGGCGAGGCCGTGAAGTACGCGCGGTAGAGCTCGCTGCTCTCGCGCAGCGCCGCGGTGGCGCGCAGCCGCTCGACGGCGCCGGCGACGTGGCTCGTGAGCACCTTGAGCAGGTCCAGGTCCGCCTCGCCGAACGCCGCGCGCCGCAGGCTCTCGGCGTCGTACACGCCGAGCACGCGCTCGCCCACGCGCAGCGGCACGCAGATCTCCGAGCGCGTCAGCGGGTCGAGCGCGAGGTAGTCGTGATCGCCGGCCACGTCGTCGATCAGGCGCGGCGCGCCGCTCGTGGCCACGGCTCCCACGACGCCGCGCGCGAGCGGGACCGGCGCGAGCTCGCCCGGCTGGCGCGAGTGGAACGAGCGGGCGTGGCGCAGCACGCCGTGCGCGGCGTCGATCAGCAGGAAGCCGCAGTTATCGGCCGGAATCAGCTCGCGGATGAGCCCGGTGGCGGTTCCGAGCAGGGTCTGCTCGTCGGGCGCCACGGACGCCACCTCCGCGACGGCGGCGACCAGCCGCTGCCGCTCTAGGCTGCGGCGCAGGTCCGCGGGGCCCCGCCGCTCGCGCGGCTTTCCGGCCGGCGCGCGCCGCGGGCGGCCGCGCCCGCTCAAGCCGCCACCGCCCGCAGCCGCACCTTGACGACCGCACCGCCCTGCGGGTGGTTCTCGGCGGTCACCTCGCCGCCGTGGTCGTACACGATGCGCTTGACGATCGACAGCCCCAGTCCCGTGCCGCCCCGGCGCCGCGTGAAGAAGGGCTCGAAGAGGCGCGGCAGGTCGGACGGGTCGAAGCCGGGGCCCGAGTCCTTCACCGAGCACTCCACGAAGCGCTCGCCGTCGGCCTCGGCCACGGCCAGGCTCACCTCGACGCGCCCGCCCGCGGGCGAGAAGTGGACGGCGTTCTCGATCAGGTTCTGGAGCACCTGCGACACGCGCGCGCGGTCGGCGAGCACCGGAGGCGCCCCCACGCGGCGCGGCCAGGCGAGCTCCACCGACTTGCGGCGCGCGAGCGCGCCGCACGCCGAAACCGCGGCCTCGACCACGTCTTCGACGTCGCACGCGCTGAAATCCGGACGGCTCGGCCGGCCGAAGTCGAGCAGGTCGCTCATCAGCCCCGTGAGGCGCACGATCTCTCCGCGCAGCACGGACAGGTAGCGCTCGTGGCCCTCGATGTTGCGGAAGCGCGACTCGAAGGCGTCGAGCGTCGCCGAGATGCTGAAGAGGGGATTCCGCACCTCGTGAGCGACGCCCGCCACGATCGACCCGATCTCGGCCATCGTCTCGCTCTGCCTGAGCTGCTCCTTGAGGCGGGCCGTCTCGGTGACGTCCTGGAAGTTCAGCACCGCCCGGCCGCCGCCCTCGCCCTCGGCGGCGAGCGTCCGCGCGCTCACCATGAAGGTCCGCCGCGTGAGCGCGTCGTTCACCTCGCGCGCCGCGGGCAAGTCACCCTCGCGCAGCGTCGCGACGAGCTCGGCGAGCGCCGCCCACGGCTCGCCGGGCCCCAGCTCCTCGAGCGGTGTGTCGATCAGGTCGACCCAGCGGGCCCGGCCCGAGTGCTCGACCGCGGTGCGGTTCACGCGGTGGATCCGGCCGCGCGCGTCCACCACGACCACTCCCTCGGGCAGGCCGTCGAAGGCCTCCCGCCACTCGACGGCGGCGCGGCGCAGGTCGGCCTCCAGGCCGCGCCGCTCGGTGACGTCCGTGCCCGTTCCGAGCACGTACGTTACGGCGCCCGTGGCGTCGAACACCGGCCGGTTGATCCAGGAGATCAGCCGCCGGTCGCCGCCGCGGGTCTGCCACTCGGTCTCGAGCGACGCCGGCAGGCCGAGCAGCTCCACGTCGCCGCGGTAGTGCCGCGCCGCCGCCTCGCGCGTCTCCGCCGGATGCAGCACGTCCCAGAAGTAGCGGCCGCGCAGCTCGGCCTCGGTCCAGCCGCTCGCCTGCTCGCAGGCCCGGTTGAAGCGCACGATGCGGCCGCGCGGGTCCACGACCACGACCAGCGAGGCCACCATGTCGAGCAGGCTCTCGGCGAAGACGCGCTGCCGCTCGAGCTCGCGCTCCGCTCGGCGCCTCTCGATCTCCGCCGCGGCGCGCGCCGCGAAGACCTGGACGACACCCTCGGGCCGCACCACCTCGTCGAGCGGGCGGTCGTGGACCGCGTTCACGAGCCCCAGCACCTCCCCCGTCGATCCCCGCAGCACCACCCCCACGTACGTCTGGGCGCCGATGCGCTTGAGCGCTTCGTCCTTCGGGTAGCGCTCGACGAGGCCGCCGCGGATGTGGCCGACCGTGCCGCCGAGCAGGTCGCCGCCGGGGGTGCCGGCGAGGTCGTACTCGACCGGCGGCATCAGGCGTCCGTCGATCGACAGCGCGAGCGTCCGGACGCGGCCCGGCGCCACGAGCTCAGCCACCGAGGCGTACTTGACGCGCAGCGCGCGTGCCAGGCGCAGCACGAGCTCGCCGAACAGCGCCTCGCCCCCCGAGGTCGCCGTGCCCGCCACGAGGTCGCCGAGCGCCTGCTCGATGCGTCGGTGCCGCACCGCGCGCTCCGCCATGTGCGGCAGGTCGGCGAGGGCCGTCTCGCTCTTCACCACGTAGTCGACGGCCCCCGCGCGGATCGCCTCGACCGCCACGCGCTCGCTGCCGTGGCTGGTCATGATCACGATCGGGGGCAGCGCCCGCACGGGCTCGCTGCGCAGCAGGTCGAGCCCCTCGCCGTCCGGCAGCAGCCAGTCGGCGATCACGAGGTCGGGCGGCGTCGTGCCGTGCAGCGCGGCGCGCGCCTCGTCGACGGTCTCGGCCACCGACACGTCGAAGGCGCCGGCCTGGCCCTCGAAGGCCCGCCGGGCGAGCTCCGCGTGGCCCGGTTCGTCCTCGACGAGGAGGACGCGCAGGGGCTCGGCGCTCATTCCGGTCCCCGGTGCGCGTCCAACAACGAGACCCCACGCGTCCCGAAGCGAGACAGGGCGAGCGGAACTCGGCAGGCGTGAGAACCCGTAACTCTCATCGAATCAACGCCATTCTACCCACTCCGCTCCGGCGACGGCCAGACGAGGTCGTGGCACGTACAGTGCAGATGCGTGCGACGTGCCAACGGACGCGACGCTGCTCGACACCCTGCTCGAACCCGGGCGGCTCTCGGTCGTTTTCCAGCCTATTTTCGAGGTGGGTGGGCAACAACTCAAGCTCCATGCGCTCGAGTGCCTGATCCGCGGCCCCCGCGGCACGAACGCCGAGAATCCCGCCGTGCTCTTCGAGTACGTTCGCCGCAAGCGCGCCGAGGCCGCGATCGACAGAGCCTGCGTCGCCGCGGCGCTGGCGGAGGCCGCCTTGCTGCCGGGAGAATCGACGATCAACGTCAACGTGCACGCGTCGACTCTTGCCCGCGACGTCGGCTTCCCCGTCTTCCTGCTCGATCGCGCGGCCGAGGCCGGCATCGTCCACGGCCGCCTGGTGCTCGAGATCGTGGAGCACGCGCCGCCGCTCGACGTTCCGAGCTTCCGGCGTGCGCTCGCCGAGCTGCGCGAGGCGGGCGTGACGATCGCGCTCGACGACGTGGGCCTCGGGCAGTCAAACTACAAGATGATCCTCGACGTGCGCCCCGACATCTACAAGCTCGATCGCTACCTCGTCTCGGGAGCCTGGAACGACCCGTACCGGCAGGTGATCCTCGACTCGCTGGCGCGCATGGTGCGCCGCCTCGAGGCTCGCGCCGTAGCCGAGGGCGTCGAGGACCGCAACGAGCTCGTCGCCGTCGAGGCGGCCGGGATCGACCTCGTGCAGGGGTTCCTGTTCGCGCGGCCGCTGCCGCGCGCGGAGCTCGTCGCGGCCGGCTACCTCGGCGGCCAGACGCCCCTGGTCGCCTCGCTGTGAGCCCGCAGCGACTGCTGCTTGCCGACGACGACGCGGCGATCGTCGCCGTGGTCAGGCGCTACTTCGACGGGCGCGGCTGGCAGGTCGAGGCGTGCCTGCGAGCCGAAGAGGCGCTGCAGCAGCTCGAGTCGGGCGCGCACTTCGACGCGTTCATCTGCGACCTGCACTTCACGCCGGCCCGGCTCTCCGAGGGCCTCCAGATCGTCGACCGCGCGCGCCAGCTGCGTCCCGCCATAGCGCTCCTGCTGTTCACGGGGGCCGTGGAGCCGGGAGTCCGGGCCGAGGCGACCCGGCTGGGGGCCGACGCCGTGATCACCAAGCCCGCGCCGCTCGCGAGCTTGCACGAGGCCGTGCTCCGTGCGATGAAGTCGGTGTGAGTCTCAGCGGCTCGGTCGAAGACCTGCCACTGCTGGAGATCCTCCAGGTCGTCTCCTTCTGCCAGAAGACAGGGCATCTTACCGTGCGCGCCGACGCGGGCGAGGCCGCGGTCGTATTCGACTCGGGCCGGGTGGTCGCGGGATACGCGTGGAACGTGCCGGCGCTGCCGCCCGGCGATCCGGGACCGGCCCGCGAGCGCGCCGTGCGCGATCGCGTCGCCCTGATCCTGGAGCGGCTGGTGCGCCTGCGCGACGGCGACTTCGCCTTCCACCTGAGCCAGGAGGTGCCGACGACGCTCGGCGGCCACGACCTGTCGGGCGAGATGCTGCCGGGCGGCATCAACCCCGAGGAGCTGATGCTCGACCTCGCGAAGAAGCTCGACGAGGACCGCCGCGACGCCGCGGCCGTGCTGGAGGCGTCCTTTGCCGCCCCCGTCGAGGAGGACGACCTCGGGCTCGAGGAGCTCGTCGAGGAAGCGCCGGCCGAGCCGCCGGCAGCCGCGCTTTCGGGCCCACGCGTGCTGGTCGTCGACGACGAGCCCGACGTGCGTCGCGTGCTCCGCGAGCGGCTCGCCGCCGCCGGCTTCGACGTGAGCGAGGCCGGGGATCCGCTCGAGGCACGCGGCGCCATGGAGCGGCTCGCGGCCGATGCCCGGCCGTTCCTGCTGGTCGCGGACGTGGGCCTCCCGTCGCTCGCCGGCTCCTCCTTCCGGGGCGGACTCGACGTGGCGCGCTACGCGAGCGGAGTCGCGCCGGCGCCACCGGTGCTGCTGATGGCCGAGACCATCGACGAGAAGCTGCGCACGCGCGCCAAGCGCTCCGGCGCTTCGCTGCTCGCCTGGAAGCCGGGCCTCTCGAAGCTCGACCCGCTGCAGTACGAGGCCGACCTGCGGGCCTTCGGCGACAAGCTCGCCCGCGACCTGCTCCCCCGGCTCGAGGGCCGGCGTGCCGCGCCGCCGCGGCGCGCGGCACCGATTCCCGCGCCACCGCCGCAGGCCGCGCATCCGGCCCGCGACGAGGCGCTCGCAGCCCGCCGCGCCGCCCTCGACACGGCGCTCGTCGAGCTGCAGAGCCGGCCCGACCCGGACATGGTGGCGTTCCTGCTGCTGCGCGCGGCGCGGGCGTTCTTCCCGCGCGTGGTGCTGTTCCTCGTGCGCGACGAGCGGCTGCGCGGCCTCGGTGGCGTGGGCCCCGTCGCCAACGGCACGAGCCTCGACCTGCTGGCTCGCGAGCTCTCGGTGCCGCTTGCCGAGCCGTCGCCCTTCGCCGACGCGGTGGCGCTCGGCCGGGCGTGGTCGGGCCCGCTGCCCCAGCACGGCCCGCTGCGCGCCATGGTCGACCGCATGGGCGACCTCGGCGCCACGGCCGCCGCCGTGCTGCCGGTGCGCGCGCAGCACGAGACGATCGCTGTCGTGTACGGAGACGCGCCGGGCGGCGCCGCGCTGCCCGAGCTCGACCTGCTGGTGGCCTTCAACGAGCACGCGGGTCGCGCGCTCGACAACGCGCTCCTCGGGCGGCGCTCGGCCTCGCAAATCGCCTGCTAAGATCGCCGCCGCCATGCTGAGCGTGCTGCGCGGCGTCCGGAGCCTCGTCTCGGTCCTGCTCGTCGGCCTCTACTTCGTGCTGATGAGCCCGGTGCTGCGGCTGGTCGTGATTCCACTCGTGTATTTCTTTCCAGGCCAGCGCTTCCGGCAGATCGGCTGGTTCATGAAGGCGATGAGCGCGGGGATCCTCGCGCTCTTGCGCGTGGGCGGCGCCCGCGCGCGGCGCGTCGGGACGATCCCGACGGCGCAGCCGGTGCTGATCGTGGCGAACCACCAGTCGCTCACCGACATCCTGCAGGCGACGCTCGCCTCGACGCCGCGCGTGCCCGCGTTCGTGACGCGGCGCCGCTACGAGCGCTTCGTGCCTCTCGTCTCGGCCTGCATCCGGCTGGTCGGCTGCCCGATGGTCGACCCGAGGCGCGATCCCGAAGCGGCGGTCACGGCGGTGAGGCGCGGCGCGCGCGAGCTGCCGCACGGCCTGCTGCTGTTCGCCGAGGGCCACCGGAGCCGCGACGGCAGGATCCTGCCGTTCCGCTCCGCCGGCCTTCTCGCCGCCCTCGAGGAACGCTCGCTGCCGGTGTACCTCATGCTCAACGACGGCGCCTGGCGCGTCGCGACCCTCGCCGATCTCCTGTTCCGTGCTCACCTGATCGACGCCTACTCCGAGGTGATCGGCCCGTTCGATCCGCCCCGGAATCCCGCCGAGCGGCCCGCGTTCGTGCGCATGCTGCGCGAGACACTCGTCACGCGCCTCGACGAGCACCGCCAGGAGAAGACGTCCGCCTGACCGCCGCCCGCACCGCCCAAAGCCCCGCCAGTGCTACACTTGGCGCACTGCGGAGGGCGGATGGCACGACGGCTGGTGATCGCTAGCCAGAAAGGCGGCGTCGGCAAGACGACGGTCGCCCTCAACCTGGCCGTGGCGTTCGCAGAACGCGGCCGCAAGACCTTGCTCGCGGACCTCGATCCGCAGGGCGCGATCGGGCTGTCGCTCGCCAAGGGCGACAGCGAGCTGGCCGGACTCGCGGAGCTGCTCGTCGGCATGGCGAAGCCCGAGGACGTCGTCGTCGCGACCCGCTTGGCGGGCCTGCGCCTGCTGACGCGGGGCCGGCTCGACGCCACGGACGTCGATTCGTTCGAGGCGGCGGTGGCGCGGCCCGGCGCGCTCGACGACGCGTTCGCCGCGTGCGAGAAGGGCAGCGACATGGTCGTGGTGGACTGCCCCTCCGGGCTGGGGCGCGTGACGACCGCGGCGCTGTCGGCCGGGAACTTCGCGCTCTTGGCGTTCCAGACGGAGAGCCTCGCGCTGCGCTCGGTCGGGCAGGCCCTCGCGGTGGTCGAGCACGTCCAGGCCTCGCGCAACCCGCAGCTGCGGCTGGTGGGCATCCTCCCGACGCTCGTCGAGCGCGAGCGCGGCGGCAGCCACGCCGTGCTGAGCGAGATCTGGAACGGCTTCCCGGACGCCCTCGAGACCGTCGTGCCGCGCAGCGACGCGTTCGTGCGCGCGAGCGCCCTCGGGATACCCGTCGGCTTCCTCGGCGGCGACGCGGGGGGGCCCGAGGCGAGACGCTTCGGCCTGCTGGCCGACGAGATCGAGGAACGCATGGCCCGCCTCGACGGCGTGGAGAAGGTGCATGAAGCTCAACCCGCCCGCCAGCTCCTCTGACCTGGAGGCCGCGCGCCAGATCGCGCGGCGCCTCCACCAGTCGCGCCGGCGCGACGACCGCGCGTACTCGAGCGCGGAAGAGGAGACGGCGCGCCCCCGCCCCACTCCCCCGCCGCTACCGCTGCGCCCGGCGCCTTCCGACCCGCTCGTGCGCACCGAATCGCGGCCGGCGCCGCGCCCGGCTCCGGCGCCTGCGCCTGCACCTGCGCCGGAGCCTGAGGAGGTGGACGTCGACGTCGACGCCGTGCCGGTGTTCGCGCTCGCGTCGAAGCCGTCGCTTGCCGAGGTCGAGTCCGACGTTGAGTCCGAGCCCGAGCCTGAGCCCGAGATGGCCGACGTCGACGTCGAGATGTCGCCCCTGTCGACCGAGGAGATCCTGGGCGAGGCGAGCGTCGACGCCGACGCCTCGCCGCTCGACGGACTCACCGAGACGGAGGCATCCCCGTTCGACGAAGAGCTGCTCGACGCGCCCGCGGCCGACGAGTCGCCCTCGTGGGACGAGGTCGTCGAGAACTGCAGGAGCCTCGGCCAGGCTCAGGGCGCGATGCTCGTCGACCCCGAGGGAGAGGTGTTCTCCACCCGCGGCGACTGGCCGGCGCCGGGCCCCGAGCCGATCGCCGCCAAGCTGGTGGCGATGATGTCCAAGACGCTCAAGGACGCGCCCACGCGCTCGATCTCGGCGCCGCTCATGGGACTGCACCTCACTGCGTGGCGGGTGCCTCTCAACCAGGGGCTCGTCACCGTCGCGTTCATCGGCGTCGCCCCGGTGCGCGCCGACGCGCGGCCCGCGATCGACGCGGCGATCCTCAGCGGGCCGGACGCCTGAAGCTCCTCAGCCGCTGATCGGGAGGGGCCGGCCTTCCCTGGCCGAGCGCTGCAGCGCCACGAGCGCCGCGACGTTCGCCCGGCTGTCCGCGAGGCTCACCCGCGGCGGCAGGCCCGTGCGCACGGCTCGCTCCAGGTCCTCGATCTCGAGAAGGAAGCGGTCTTCGCCAGGAACGGCGATCTCCTCGGTTTGTCCCTCACGGGTCAGGGTCAGCGGGTAGTCCTGCTCCGGCCGCCACGGGTGGCGGACGTGGATGGTGCCGCCCGTGCCCGCGAGCTCCATCTCCGCTCTCGCTTGCGAGCGGAAGCCCGCGTCGAACTGGAACAGCACGCCGCCGGGAAACTCGACCTGGCCGGCGAACGTCTCGTCGATTCCGGTCGGCCCCGGCACCTGCGAGCCGAACACGCGCAGCGGCTCGCGCCCGACCAGGAAGCGCGCGAAGCTCAGCGGGTAGCAGCCGACGTCCCACAGGCAGCCGCCGCCCCACTCCGGACGCAGCCGCACGTCGTTCGGGCGCACGAGCGGGAAGCTGAAGCTGCCGCGCAGGAAACGCAGCGTGCCGATCGCCCCGGCGTCCAGCAGCTCCTTCACCTTGAGCGTCTGGGGATGGTGCCGGTACATGAAGGCCTCGGCGAGCACCACGCGCGCCTCGCGGCACGCGGTCTCCATCGCGTCCACCTCGTCCACCGACAGCGCGAGCGGCTTCTCGCACAGCACGTGCTTGCCCGCCCGCGCCGCCTTGATCGTCCACTCGGCGTGCAGGTGGTTCGGCAGCGGGATGTAGACGGCGTCGATCTCCGGGTCCGCGAGCAGCGCTTCGTAGGGCGCCACGGCGCGGCCGATCTCCCACTCTCGCGCGTACGCTTCGGCGCGCGCGAGCTCGCGGCTGGCCACCGCGACGAGCCGGTTTCCCGGCGAGACGCGCAGCGGCGGGATCAGCATGCGGTTGATGCGGGCCGTCCCCAGGATCCCCCAGCGCAGCGGCGTGTCAGCCATGCGCCCGAGTCTAAGAGCCGCGGCGCGCCGACGCTAGCGGCGCTTGCGCGCCCGATGCGTGGGCTCGGCGCTCCAGGGGTCTTCCGGCCATGGGTGCTTCGGGTAGCGGCCCCGCAGCTCCTTCCGCACCTCCGGATAGGTGCGCTCCCAGAAGCTGCGCAGGTCGCGCGTCGTCTGCACGGGCCGGCCGTTCGGGGCTAGCAGCTCGAAGACCACGGGCTCTCGCCGCGGACCGAGCCGCGGCGTCTCGCCGAGGCCGAAGAGCTCCTGGAGCTTCGCCGCTGCGAGCACGGATCCGTCCGCGCGATAGTCGAGCGCCGCCTCTCGGCCGCTCGGCAGCGGGAGCCGCTCGGGGGCCGCGCGGTCGAGGCCGGCGCGGACAGCGGCGTCGAGCCAGCGCTCGGGGTCCTCGAGCGACGGCAGACGCGTGCGGCCGCGGCACGCCGCCAGGACCGCTGCGTGGAGATCGGCTTCGAGCCCGGCGAAGCGCAGACGACACCGGAGCTGCTCCCCCGCTTCGCCCAGGCCTCGGCGCTCCAGGGCCTCCGCCAGCAGGCCTGCGGCCGTCTCGGGGCCGGGGGGAACGTCGCGCTCGCCGAGGACGAGGCCGTCGTACAGGTCGCGGGCGACGGCGCGCACCGAGCCCGACGCCTCGTCGAAGCGATGGACGATCTCCGTGCGCACGCCTTCGAGCCACGCTCGCTCCACGCGGCTGGCCACGCGCACCAGCGGCTCGCCGCCGGTCCCGGCCACGCCGCCCGTGACCTCGAGCGCGAGCAAGAGCTCGCCGTCGCGCACGCCGCTCTCGCGGCCCAGCCGCGCGCCCGTGCCGGCGCTCAATGCGAGCCGCTGCGACCCGGGCTCGCGGCGACGCGCCACGCGGTCCGGGAAGCCCGCGAGGAGCGCGCGCAGCAGCCGCTCGTCGCCGATGGCTCCCACCTCCGGCGTGGCCGCCAGGCGCCGCAGCTCGTCGGCGGCGGCGCGCACCCCGGCCGGGGCGTCCCGCAGCCGGTCCGCGGCCGACAGCACGTCGGAGTCTGTCGTCGGCGTGTCGCCGCTCGCCGATGGCCGCCACGCTTCGGCGAGCACCGCGCACGCCGCGGCGGCGCGCGCCCCGCCGCCCGCCGACAGCAACACGCGCGCGAGGCGCGGGTGCACGGGGAGCCGTTGCATCGCTTCCCCCTCAGCGGTCAGCCGGCCCGCGGCGCAGGCCCCCAGCCGCTCGAGCAGCCGGAGCGCCGCCTCGAGCGACGCGGACGGGGGCGCCTCGAACCACTCGAACGCGCGCGGGTCGCCGCCCCAGGCCAGCACGTCGAGCGCGGGCGGCGCCACGTCCACGCGCTCGATCTCCGGCTCGCGGTGCGGCCGCAGGATGTCGCGCTCGTCCCACAGCCGCAGGACGCGGCCCGGCCCGGTGCGGCCGGCCCGGCCCGCCCGCTGCTCCGCCGAGTCCAGCGGGATCCGCTCGAGCTCCAGACGGTCGAGGCCGCGAGCCGCGTCGTAACGCAGCAGCTTGTGCTGGCCGGTGTCGATCACGTCGGTGACGCCTTCCACCGTCAGGGACGTCTCGGCCACGTTCGTGGCCAGGATCACCTTGCGCTCGGCGGACGGCGCGAGCGCCGCGTCCTGCTCGTCGCCGCCGAGCGTTCCGTGAAGCGGCAGCACGCGCACGCCGCCGAGCGACCCAAGCTCGGCCTGAGCCCGGCGGATCTCCGGCGCCCCGGGCAGGAAGCAGAGCACGTGGCCGCCCGGGCGTCCCACGACCTCGCGCACCGCCTCCGCGAGCGCCAGCCGCGGCGCGTAGCGCACCTCGATCGGGTGCGGCCGCCCCGCCACCTCGACGATCGGGCAGTCGCCCAGGTAGCGCGCGACCGGCCCGGCCTCGAGCGTCGCCGACATCACCAGCAGCCGCAGGTCGTCGCGGGCGCGCCACGCCTGGCGCGCGAACGCCAGCGCGAGGTCGGCGTGCAGGCTGCGCTCGTGGAACTCGTCGAGCACGATCGTGCGAAAGCCGGAGAGAAGCGGGTCCGACTGCAGCCGGCGCGTCAGCACTCCCTCGGTGGCGACGAGCAGCCGCGTGTCGCTGGTGAAGCGCTTCTCGAAGCGCACCTGGAAGCCAACCTGCTGCCCGAGCGTCCAGCCCTGCTCAAAGGCCATGCGCGCGGCGATCGAGCGCGCCGCGACGCGCCGCGGCTGGAGCAGGAACACCGAGCCGTCGGCCACGAGCGCCGGCGGCACGCGCGTCGTCTTGCCCGAGCCCGGCGGCGCCACGAGCACGGCCGCTCGCGCGCCGCGCAGCGCGTCCGCGACGCGGCCCACGTGGGCGTCGATCGGAAGGACTTCGGGCATCGCCTGCCCGAATAATCCCATGGCGCTCGCGTGCGGGGCTTGCTCCGAAGCCGGCAATCCGCAAGAGCTGCGAACGAAGGGGGATTCACTCCCCCGAAGTGAGCGGGGGGTGCGGGGGGTGCGACGCAACACCCCCGCAACGATCAGTTCTTCAGCACGTCCTCGAAGAAGGCGAGCGCTCGCGGGTCGTGGCTCTGGCCGAGCCAGAACATCGCCTGCTTGCGGACCTCGTAGCTCTTGTGGTTCTTCGCGACCCCGATCAAGAGCGGCACGCCCTCGTCCTTCGGGAGCTGGCTGAGCGCGAAGACGGCCTTCTTCTTGACCTCGACCTCGGGATCGTCGTCGATCGCGCTCCGGATCGCCTCGGGCGCGCGCCGCGCCGCGGTCTGGGCCAGCCAGAAGAGCGCCTGGCCGCGCACGTGGCCGTCCGGGTCGCGCTTCGCGACCTGCAGGATCGTGTCGACCGCGCCGGGCTCGCGACTCTGCGTGAGCGCGAAGATCGCGTGCTCGCGGAAGCGCGCGTCGGCGTCGTCGCGCACGAGGCGCTTCAGCACCTCGTAGCCGTGTGCGCCGCGCGCCTGGCCCAGCCAGAAGGCCGCCTCCTTGCGAGTCTTGCTCGGCTGGCCGGGCGCCACGAGGCGGTCGAGCGCGGCGTCCGCGCTCGGGTCGCCGTGTGCAGCCACGGCGCCGATCACGGCGCCGTCGAGGAGCTTCCCCTCGCGGGCGCCGTCCCTGGGCTCGCCGACGAGCGTCAGGAGCAGCGCGACGCTCTCGGGCGGGCGCACGTCCTCGATCCAGACGAAGGGCAGCCCTCCGGCGTCGAGGGGACACGCTTCCGAGAACCACCTCAGGCGCCCCACGCGCCCGGCGCTCGCACGCAGCAGCATCCGCATCCGGCCGCTCGGCTCGAGCGCCCCGGAGTCGTCCCCTTCATACGTACCGGTCCAGCCCTCCCGTCCCTCGAGCCGACAGCCGCAGCGACGGTCGCGTCCGTCGTCGGACCAGCAGCACGACGAGCCCTCGCTCGTCGCCGGGACGCTCCAGCCGATCCACGCCGGCCCGCTCCTTTCCGCGAGCGCCTCCTGCACGGCTCGGGAGAGGCCCGCCGCGGCCGAGCGCGTCTCGACGCGTGCGTTCGTCAGCTTCTCCGGAGGCGCCGCCAGGGCGGGCGTCGCGAGCGCTGCGAGGACGGCGAGGCGGGCGGCGTGACGCATGTCGGCCTCCTCCTACTTGTTCAGGATCTCGAGCAGGTACGCGGTCGCTTCCTTCGAGCCCATGTTCGCGAGGTGGGACACGGCCTTCCTCTTGAGCTCGGGATCCTTCTCGGCGCGCGCGATGTCGATGAGCGCCTGTGCGCTGCCCGACACGAACAGTGCGCTGAGCGCGGCCTCCTTGATGCGGCGATCGCTCTCCGCCTTGTAGATCTCGACGATCGCGCCGGCCTTCGACGGCCCGCCGAAGGGCCCGAGCGCGCGCATCGCGGCGAGACGCATCTCGTAGTCCTTGTCGGTGCGCGCCATCTCCACGATGCGGTCGATCTCCCCGCTGACCGCGAGCGCCTGCAGCACCGCCTTCTTCGACTCCAGGTCGGTCGCGGTCGTGTACATCGCCCAGAGCTCCGTGCGCGCCCCCATCACGCCCAGGAGCTGGATCGCCTGCTTGCGCAGCGCCGGGTCCTTCTCGGTGCGCGCCGCCTCGAGCACGCGGTCCTTCTCGCCGCCGACCATGAACGCCTGCAGCACGGCCTTCTTGACCGAGGCGTCGCTGCTCGTCTTGTAGATGTCCGCGAGCGTCTGGCGCGCGTCGCGGCCGCCGAACAGCCCGAGGTTCTGGATCGCCCGGCGCTGCAGGTCGGGCTGCGACTCGCCGCGCGCGATGCGCACCACTATCTCGCGGGCCCTCGGCGAGCCGCTCTGGCACAGCACGAACAGCGCCTTGTCCTGGAGCTTCCGCGAGGACGGGCCCTGCAAGATCTTCTCGAGCAGCGGGATCGCCTGCTCCGGGTCCGAGTTCATTAGCCCGTTGAGGGCCATCAGCTTCAGGTCCTCGTCCGCGACGTTCTCGGGCCGCGGCGGCTGGCCGGCGCGCTGCTTCATCTCGAGCTCGAGCGCCGACGCCTCCTTGAGCCAGCGGCTCTGCGGGTAGTCGCGCCGCAGCTCGGCGAGCGCGGCCGAAGCATCCGTACCCTGGCCCTGCTTGTGGCGCGCGTACGCCAGCCAGTAGAGCGCCCCGTCCGAGCGGCGGCTCTTCGAGTCCGCGACGCGCCTGAACTCCTGCGCGGCCCGGCCCCAGTCGCCCTCGTCGAGCGCCGAGGTGCCCTCGTCGTAGGCCTCCTCCTCGCGCTCGCGCCGCTCCTGCTCGTGCTCCTGCCGTTCCTGCTCTCGCTCGAGCTTCTCCTGCTCGCGCTCTTGGCGCGCGCGCTCGCGCTCCTGTTGCTCCTGCTCGAGCTCCCCCGCCTCGCTCTCGAACGTGGCCCGGGCCTCCAGCATCTCGTCCGGCTCCTGGGCCTCGTCGGCCTCTTGCGCGTCGACGACGGGTTCGCTGGGGCGCGCGGGCTCCTGGCCGCCCGGGGCGGACCCGAGCGCGAGCGAAGCGGCAAGGAGCACGATCTCGAATGACATGGTCGATCCCTTTCTAGGACGAAGACACGTTGCGCGGCGCGAGCTCCCGCTCGCGCTCGCGGACCTGGCTGCCGACGACTCGGACCTTGAACAGGAGGCCGCGCGCCTCGATCCGGCGCTGCAGCTCCGCGACGTCCTGGGGCGCGAGCGCGTCGGGCCCCGCCGCGACCTCCACCAGCACGCGCTCGAGCTCTTCGAGCACGGCCACGAGCGAGTCCTCGCCGGAGCGCACGGCCGTCTGGCGGTAGAGGCGGTTCGCCGAGACCAGCTCGTCCGCCACGGCGCGCTGCGCCTTGACGTTCATCCGCTCGTCCGCGGGGGCGTTGACGAGCTCGATCAGCACCATCTGCGAGCGCTCGAGGTGCTCGCCCACCGCCACGAGCAGCACGCGCTCGCGGACCTCGGCCGACAGCGGCTGTGGCGCGTCCGGGAAGCGCCGCCCCAGCAGGAACGCGACGACCAGCGCGGCGGCGAGCGCCGCCACCGAGACGGCGCGCGGCCAGAAGCGGCTCCGGATCGGCACGACCTTCGCCGTCGGCTCGGGCAGCCCGAGCTGCGGCTGCAGGCGCGCCCAGACGCGGGCGCCGTAGTCCGGGCCCGGCTCCGGGACGTCGGGCGCCTCGGCCAGCGCGAGCGTCCGCGCCAGGCGCTGCAGCCGCTCGGCGCACTCGGCGCAGCCTTCGAGGTGGGCCTGCGCGTCCGCCCCCGCGTCCTCGCGGTAGTGAAGCAGCACGAGGTCGTCCTCGTTCACGTGGCTCATGAGACCGCTCCCGCGAGCGGCGCCAGCACCTCGCGCGCCTTGCGGACGGCGCGGCACACGCTCTGCTTCACCGACGTGGTGTCGATCCCGAGCGCCGCCTCGATCTCCTTCACGGAGCGGCCCTCGAAGTGGCGCAGGACGAAGGCGGCTCGCTCGCGCGGGCTCATCCTCTCGAGCGCCGATTCCAGGCGCTGCCGCACGTCCGCGCCGAGCGCGAGCCGCTCCGGCCCAGGCTCCGGGGCCTGTGGCTCGGGCGCGTCCTCGACGTCGAGGCTCTCGTTCCGGCTGTCGCGCCGCTGCCGCTTGCGCAGCACGTCGAACGCGCAATTGGCCGCGATCCGGTAGAGCCAGCTCCCGACCTGGGAGCGGTCCTCGAATCGGTCCAGGCTTCGATACGCCTTCAAGAAGGCCTCCTGCACCACGTCCTCCGCGTCCTGCTCGTTTCCGGTCATCCGGTATCCGAGCTTGAACAAGGCGCGGCTGTGGCGCTCGACGAGCAGGCGAAACGCATCGCTGTCGCCGGCTCTGGCTCGAGCCACCGCCGTCGCGTCGTCCATCCGCTAGATCAGACGCCCGGAACGGACATTGGTTGGGTTCTTCACGGCCCCTTCGCGAATATTCTGCGCTCGACGAGGCTCTTCAAGTTCCGCTCGCGAAGGGGGTATGCTCAGCGATCCTGATGACCACTGCCATCACGACCTCGACCGTGGCAAGCCTGGACTCGATCCGGGCCCGGTTCCCCGCCCTGGCGCGGCACCACAACGGCCGGCCGGTCGCCTACTTCGACGGCCCCGGGGGCACGCAGGTCCCGCAACCCGTCGTCGATGCCGTGAGCGACTACCTTTTGCACCACAACGCGAACACGCACTGGGCCTATCCGACGAGCGCCGAAACCGACGCCCTGCTCGAGGCCGCGCGTGCGGCCCTGGCCGATTTCGTCGGCGGTCGCCCCTCCGAGATCGCCTTCGGCGCCAACATGACGACGCTCACGCTCCACCTCGGCCGTGCCCTCGGGCGGGGCTGGGCCGAGGGCGACGAGATCGTCGTCACCGAGCTCGACCACCACGCGAACGTCGACACCTGGCGGCAGCTCGCGCGCGAGCGGGGCTTCGTCGTCAAGGCGGTGCCGTTTCGCGTCGAGACCGGCCAGCTCGACATGGCGGCGCTCGCCGCGGCGATCGGCTCGAAGACGCGCCTCGTCGCGATCGGGGCCGCTTCGAACGCGCTCGGCACGATCAACGACGTACGCCGCGCCGCCCTTCTGGCGCACGAAGCCGGGGCGCTCGCCTTCGTGGACGCCGTCCACTACGCGCCGCACGCGCTCGTGGACGTCGAGGCGCTGGGCGCGGACTTCCTGGCTTGCTCGGCCTACAAGTTCTACGGGCCGCACGTGGGCGTGCTGTGGGGCCGCGAATCCCTCATCGACGCCCTCGACCTCCCGAGGCTCGTGCCCGCTCCGTCGACCTCCCCCGAGAACCTGGAGACCGGCACGCAGAACCACGAGGGCATCGTCGGCGCCGCAGCGGCCGTCGATTTCCTGGCGTCTCTGGCCGAGGGCCAGACGCGCCGCGCCCGGCTGCAGGCGGCCTTCGCCTCGCTACACGTCCGCGGCCAGGAGCTTCTCGAGCAGCTCTGGGCGGGCCTGCAGGCGACCTCCGCGGTGACCGTGTACGGCCCGCCGCCCGGCCAGCCGCGCACGCCGACGGTGTCGTTCGCCGTGAAGGGCGTGCCTTCCGAGCGAGTGGCTCGCGCGCTCGCCGAGCAGGCGGTCTTCGTCTCGCACGGCGACTTCTACGCGACAACGGTGGTGGAACGGCTTGGCCACGCCGAGGACGGCGTCGTGCGCGCCGGCTGCGCCTGCTACACGACTGCGGAAGAGGTCGATCGGCTTATCGCAGCCGTGAAGCGGCTCCGGTCATGAACTCGAGTCGTCGGGGGGCGGAGGAGTTTGTTCGATGGCCATGAGCTTCGTCCGGGCATGCGGCCTCGTGTGCCTGTTGTTGGCCGCCGGGCCTGCATGGCCCCAGGCCGCTGCGACGCCGTCGCAGATGCGGCACCGCCACGAGAACCCGACCGCGTACATGGCGTCGCTCGACGATCCGCGGCGCGACGCGTACCAGAAGCCCGAAGAGGTGATGAAGGCTCTCGCGCTGCGGCCCGGCGAGGTGGTCGCCGACATCGGCGCCGGCACCGGCTACTTCGCGCTGCGCTTCGCTCAGGCCGTGGGCGACGCGGGCCGCGTCTACGCGGTCGACATCAGCCCAGAGATGGTGAAGCACCTGAACCGGCGGCTGCGCGACGCGAAGATCCGCAACGTCTTCACGGTGTTGGCCGAGCCCGACGACCCGCTGCTGCCGGACGCCTCGATCGACCGCTTCGTGATCGTCGACACCTGGCACCACGTCGAGGCGCAGGCGAAATACGTCGACCTCATGAAGAGGATGCTCAAGCCCGGCGGCCAGGTCGTCCACGTCGACTTCCAGAAGCGCGAGCTGCCCGTGGGCCCGCCGCTCGATCACAAGATCGCGCGCGAGGACGTGGTGAAGCAGATGGAGGCGGCCGGCTTCAAGCTGACCGCCGAGCACACCTTCCTCCCCTACCAGTACTTCCTCGTGTTCACGCTAGCGGGGGGTGTGGGGGGCGGCGTAGGAGCCCCCCACGCCGTCAGCACACCCTCCCGGCCGTGATACTCACGTCCCGCTCCCCGGATCTCGGCGAGGTCCTGGGCGGAGGCGACCCCGGCCCCGTGCGCTCGCGAGCCTCGGGCCCCGCCGGCTCGCTGCCGCTCGAGCCGTCGTTCCTCCGCGACGCGCCGAGCGGCGATCTCTTCGGCCTCACGCAGAACGCCGGCATGGGTTGGGATCCCCGCGAGGCGACGCGCACGCCGTACCTGATCCTGAGCACGCAGGGCGGGCTGCGGGGCGACGACGGCGCTCCGATCGCGCTCGGCTACCACACCGGCCACTGGGAGGTGGGCCTCCTGGTCCGCGCCGCGGCCGAGGCGATTCGCGAGGCGCACGGCCTCCCCTTCGCCGCCTCCTGCACCGACCCCTGCGACGGCCGCACGCAGGGCACGCCGGGCATGATGGACAGCCTTCCCTATCGCAACGACGCCGCGATCGTGATGCGGCGCCAGATCCGCTCGCTGCCGCGCCGGGCCGGCGTCCTGGGAATCGCCACCTGCGACAAGGGTTTGCCGGCGACGATGCTGGCGCTCGCCGGCTGCCGCGACCTGCCGGGAGTGATCGTGCCCGGCGGCGTCACGCTGCCGGCCGAGGGCGCCGAAGACGCGGGCGCCGTGCAGACGCTCGGCGCGCGCTTCGCGCACGGGCTCGTGACTCTCGACGAGGCCGCGGCGCTCGCCTGCCGAGCCTGCGGCACTCCGGGCGGCGGCTGCCAGTTCCTCGGCACCGCCGCGACCGCGCAGGTGGTGGCCGAGGCGCTCGGCATGGCGCTGCCGCACAGCGCGCTCGCCCCGTCGGGCGAGCCCGTCTGGCTCGACATGGCGCGGCGCTCGGCGCTGGCGCTCTTGCGCCTGGCCGCGCGACAGCTCCCGCTCGCGCGTGTGCTCACGAACGATGCGGTCGAGAACGCGATGCTGGCGCACGCCGCTTTCGGCGGCTCGACGAACCTGGTGCTGCACCTGCCGGCGGTCGCGCACGCCGCGGGGCTGCGCGTTCCGACGGTCGCCGACTGGCAGCGCGTCAACCGCGCGGCGCCGCGGCTCGTGGACGCGCTGCCGAACGGCCCGCAGAACCATCCGACGGTGCGCGTCTTCCTCGCCGGGGGCGTGCCCGAGGTGCTGCTGCACCTCCGGCGCATGGGCCTTCTGCAGCGCCAGGTCCTGACCGCGACCGGCGAGACGCTCGACCAGAACCTCGACTGGTGGGAGGCGAGCGAAAGGCGGCGCCGCCTGCGCGAGCGGCTGCGCGAGGCCGACGGCGTCGATCCCGACGACGTCGTGATGAGCCCGGACGCCGCGCGCGCCCGCGGCCTCTCGGGCGCGACGACCGTCTTCCCCGTCGGGAACCTCGCGCCCGGCGGCTCGCTCGTGAAGGCGACCGCGATCGACCCGTCGCTCGTCGCGAACGGAGTCTACCGGCTGCGCGGGCCCGCCCGCGTCTTCACGTCCGAGGCCGCCGCGATCGCGTCCATCAAGGGACAGGCCGAGCCCAAGCTCCAGCCCGGCGACGTGCTCGTGCTCGCCGGCCTCGGGCCGCGCGGCACCGGCATGGAGGAAACGTACCAGGTCACGTCCGCGCTCAAGTTCCTCCCGTGGGGCAAGTCCGTCGCGGTCCTGACCGACGCGCGCTTCTCCGGCGTCTCGACCGGCGCCTGCATCGGCCACGTGAGCCCCGAGGCGCTCGCGGGCGGGCCGATCGGACGCCTCCGTGACGGCGACGTCGTCGAGATCGAGATCGACCGGACGGGCCACGCCGGGCGGGTCGACCTGGTCGCGACGTCGAAGGGACCGCTGACGCCGGACGAAGCCCGGAAGCTCCTCGACTCGCGCCCACCCCACCCGGGCCTCGCCCCGCGCCCGGACCTTCCCGCCGACACCCGGCTCTGGGCCGCGCTCCAGGAAGCGAGCGGCGGCATCTGGGCGGGTTGCGTGTACGACCCGGACCGGATCAGCCAGGCGCTGGGGACAGGACGCGAAACGGCGAGTGACTAGTTCGGGTCGCTGTTGCTGACGAACGCGAGCAAGCGGCCGTCGGGCGACCACGACGGGACGTTGATCGTTCCCTGCCCGCCGTAAACGTAGGCGATCACCTTCGCCGGGCCGCCCGCGGCCGGCATCAGCCGCAGGTACGTCTGCTTGTAGTACGGGTGCTCGGCCGGGGCCACGTCCTGCCCGTAGCTGATGAACGCGATCTGCGAGCCGTCGGGCGAGAGGTGCGGGAACCAGTTGTTGTACTCGTCGTTCGTCACGCGCTCCGGCTCCGAGCCGTCCGGCTTCATGCGCCAGAGCTGCATGAGACCGCTGCGCGTCGAGTTGAAGTAGATGTAGCGGCCGTCCGGGCTCCACTCCGGCCCGTCGTCGAGCGCCTTCACGTCCGTCAGGCGGATCTCCTGGCCGCTGCCGTCCGACGCGATCTTGTAGACGTCGAACTCGCCGTCGCGGCCGCCGGTGTAGGTCAGCCACTTCCCGTCGGGCGACCAGCCGTGGAGGTAGGACGGCGTGAGCGGCGTGATGCGCTTCGGCGTCCCGCCCGAGGCGGGCAGCGTGTAGATCGTCGAGCGGCGCTCGTCCTGGCTCTGGTCGCTGATCGCGAGCATGCGCCCGTCGAAGGACAGCACGTGGTCGTTGTTGTTGCGGATCGCGAAGCCGGTGTCGATGACGCTCGCCTGCCGCGTGGCCAGGTCGAAGCGGTGGAGCCGGCCGCGACCCTCGCCGCCGCCGCTCGTGTTGTAGACGAGGGCGCTCCCATCGCTCGTCCAGTTCGGCGCCTCGAAGGGCTCGGCCGACCGCCGCAGCACCTGGCGCCGGCCCGTCGCCACGTCGAGCACCTCGAGCACGCTGCCGATGTAGTCGCGATAGGGCGTGAAGCCGGTCTTCGCGGGGCGGATGACCCTGACGTCGCGGAAGACGGCCTGCTCGACGACGTCCGCGTTGTGCGAGCAGAGGAAAAGCCCGACGTAGACCTCGTCGCCGAGGGCGAGCGACTCGAGCGTACTGAGCTTGAGGGGCTCCCCGAAGCGCGCGACCGACATCGTGAAGCGGTCGCCCCGGCGCTCGAGCTGCAGGAAGTCGGCGCCCTTCGCCTCGGAGACCACCTGCTCGGTGGCGCCGCCCTTCTCGCGGCGGAACTGGAGCGAGGTCAGGCCGTCGCCGTGGATCACGGCGTCGGCATAAGGAGAGTCGTCGTCGAGCGTGCGCCGCACCAGCAGGCCGGCCTTGCGGTGCGGGTCGACGCCCTGCCCCACGAGCTCGACGCGCGCTTGCAGGATGAAGTCGCCCACCATGCGCTTCCAGGCGTAGTGGAACTCGTCCCGCGCGCCCCAGAGGTTCACTCCCCCGGCCTTGAGCGCGTACTCCTGGGAAACGCCGTTCCATGCGGCCGACCCCGCGAGCTTCGGCGAGCCTATGTCCTGATGATGCGCGAACTCGCCGAGCGGCGCGAACGATTGCTCGGACTGGGCCGCCGAGAGCATTGCGGCCGCCGCAGCGGCAGCGAAGGCGATCGAGAAACCGGTGCGAGCCAGCTGAATCCGTTTGTAGGGCAAGACAACCTCTAGCGTGGCGCTATCCTATGCCATGCGCCATTTCCACGTCGCAGCTCTCCTCGGGTGTGCGCTCCTGTGCGCGCCCGGCATCACGGCCCATCCCCGCGGGAAGCACCTGGCGCTGCCGCTCCAGGTCGCTCCGGCGCCCGCGGCGCCCGGAACGATCGCGCCCGGCGCGAAGGGAGTGACGGGCCAGGGCGCGCTGCGTTTTCGAGTGCTGCTGACGGCCGCGCAGCTTCCCGAGGAGGCTCGCAAGGTCGTGGTCTCAGCCCACGGCGGCTTCGCCGTCGACCACCGTGACGGCAAGGGCGAGACCTATTTCGCCCTTCCGGGGGCGGGGCTGCTGCGCCTGAGCGCGGACATGAAACAGGTGTCGCTGCTCGAGACCGCCGACGAGATGCGCGCCGCGAACCTCCACAACACCACGATCTGGTACGGCCGCGACGGAGACGCCTTCCTGAGCTTCCCGGCGAACGACCTGGGGCGGGTCTTCACGACCGCGCTTTCGGGAACGCTCCTGCATACGCTGGCGCGTCCCGAGCCGGCCGACGACCTCGGCCTCCGGTCGGTGCGCGACTACTTCGCGGGAGGCGGCGCGTTCGTCCCCACCGACGTGGCGTTCCTGGACGATCTCTTCTACATCACCACGGGCTACTCGAGCCTCGATTTCGTGCTGACCGCCCGGGTCACGAGCGAGCGGCCGTTGCGCGCGGCCTGGTACGACCTCGCCTTCGCGGGCAGGGGGACGGGGCCGGGCCAGCTCGGTACCGGGCACGGCATCACGGTGCCGCCCGGCACGAAGCGGATCGACGTCGCCGACCGCGCCAACGCCGAAATCGACCGCTACACGCGGCACGGTCAGTACCTCGGGACGCTCGCGACCCCCGCGGGGTCGCTGCCGTGCGACGTCGACTACCTGGACCGTTACGCGGTGGTCGGCGCTCTCGACGGCTCCGACCGTAGCAAGGGGGCACCGATATACATCTACGAGGACGACCGCCTGGTCTCCACGCTCTTTCCGAAGGACGACCTCGGTCTCGTGAACTTCAAGCACGTCCACAACGCGGTGCTGCGCCGAGCGGACGGCAAGCTCTACGTGATCGCCCAGTCCTGGAACCCCGGCGACTTCGCCGTGCTCGAGCAGGTCGTGCCGTAGACTCGGACCCCGGCCGCGAGAGGAGCGATCCATGTCCGAAGCGAAGAAGGACCTGAGCCGTCGCGGATTCCTGGCGAACGCTGGAAAAGGCCTGGCCGCGGTTCAGGCGATCGGGGCTGTCGCGGCGACGCGCGCCGCCGCCCAGCAGGTCCCCGAGCCACCGGGCCGCAAGCTCGGCTGGGCGATCGTGGGCCTGGGCAGCCTCGCGATCAACCAGATCCTGCCCGCCTTCGCCCGCAGCGAGAAGTCGCGCGTGACGGCGCTCGTGAGCGGGCACCCCGACAAGGCGCGCAAGCTGGCCGCGCGCTACGGCGTCGCCGAAAAGGCCATCTACGACTACCAGGGCTACGACAAGATCGCGAGCAACCCGGAGATCGACGTCGTCTACGTCGTGCTGCCGAACAGCATGCACGCCGAGTACACGATCCGCGCGCTCAAGGCCGGCAAGCACGTGCTGTGCGAGAAGCCGATGGCCAACACCCCCGCTGAGTGCCAGGCGATGATCGACGCCGCGCGCGCCGCGTCGCGCAAGCTGATGGTCGCCTACCGCTGCCGCTACGAGCCCTTCAACCAGGAGATGATCCGGATGGCGCGCGAGCAGGAGCTCGGGCCGACCAAGGTGATCGTGGCGGACCATGGCTTCAACATCGGCGACCCCACCCAGTGGCGGCTCAAGCGGGCCCTGGCCGGCGGCGGCTCGCTGATGGACATCGGCGTCTACAGCCTGCAGGCGGCCCGCTACGTGAGCGGCGAGGAGCCGGTCGAGCTCAGCGCGCTGAGCTACTCGACGCCGGGCGACGAGCGCTTCAAGGAAGTCGAGGAGACGATCAACTTCCAGCTGCGCTTCCCGAGCGGCGTTCTCGCCAACTGCAGCTCCAGCTACGGCTACTCCGGGCAGAATCGCTACCGCGTGGTCGCGACCAAGGGCTGGTTCGAGCTCGAGCCGGCGACGAGCTACTCGGGGCTGCGGATGCGCGTGCGCCGCGGCAACGTCACCGAGGAGCGCAGCCTGGCCGTGCGCGACCATTTCGCGATGGAGATGGACCACCTGTCCGAGTGCGTCATGGCCGACAAGGAGCCGCTGACGCCCGGCGAGGAAGGCCTGCGCGACCTGAAGCTGATGATGGCGATCTACGAGGCCGCGCGCACCGGCACGACCGTGAAGGTCTAGTCGGTCCGCAGCCTGTAACCCACGCCGGTCTCCGTCAGCAGCCAGCGGGGCTGCGCCGGATCGTCCTCGAGCTTGTGCCGCAGCTGCGCCATGTAGACGCGCAGGTAGTGCGTCTCGTTCGCGGAGCCGGGGCCCCATACCTCGACGAGCAGCTGGCGGTGCGTGAGCACCTTGCCGGCGTGCTTCACGAGCGCCGCGAGCAGTCGATACTCGGTGCGCGTGAGGCGCACCTCCACGCCGCGCCGGTACACGAGGCGCGCCGCGAGGTCCACGCGCAGGTCGCCGGACTCGAAGCTGGCCTCGCCCTGGCCGGAGCCGACGCGCGTCGCGTGGCGCAGCGCGACGCGCATCCGCGCGAGCAGCTCGTCCGTGCCGAACGGCTTGGTCAGGTAGTCGTCGGCGCCGGCGTCGAGCGCCGCGACCTTGTCACGCTCCTGGCCGCGCGCCGAGACGACCACGATCGGCACCGCGCTCCAGCCGCGGATCCGGCGCGTGACCTCGAGGCCGTCGAGGTCGGGCAGGCCGAGGTCGAGCAGCACCAGGTCGGGCTGGCGCGTCTCGGCCTGCACCAGCGCCTGCGCGGCGGTCGCCGCCTCGAGCACGCGGTAGCCGTGGGCGGGCAGCGTCGCCCGCAGGAAGCGCATCAGCTGGGGCTCGTCCTCCACCACGAGCACGAGGGGCTCGCGCCGGCTCGAAGCCTCGTCGATCACGCTGCCGCCTCCTCGTCAGGCGGCGTGGGCGGGGCCTCGCCGATCGGCAGCGTGAAGCGGAATGCTGCCCCCCGCGGCGCGCGCGGCTCGGCCCAGATCCGGCCGCCGTGGGCGGTCACGACCGCGCGCGCGATCGCGAGGCCCAGGCCGGCCCCGGGGCCTTCCTTCGCGCGGAAGAACTTGTCGAACAGCCGCTCGGCCTGCTCCGGCGGAAAGCCCGGACCGTCGTCCTCGACGGAGACCACCGCCAGAGGTCCGTCGCGACGCGCCGTCACCTTCACGACACCTGCGGCTCCCGCTTGCGGCGCCCCGTGCCGCAGCGCGTTCTCGAGCAAATTCACGAGCGCCTGCTCGACCAGCACCGCGTCGATCGCGACGAGCGGCAGCTCCGGCGAGACCTCGGCCGCCAGCGGCCGGCCCTGCGCCTGGCGCTCGACACGGGCCAGGGCGCCCCCGACCACCTCCTCGAGCGAATGCCAGTCGCGCTTGGGCTCGAGCGTGCCGGCCTCGAGCCGAGTCATGTCGAGCAGGTTGGCCACGAGCCGGTTCAGCCGATCCGCTTCCTCAAGCACGGTCGCGGCCAGCTCACGGCGCGCCTCGTTCCCGGGCGGCGGCTCGACCAGCAGGCCGCTCGCGGCCCCGGTGATCGCCGCGAGCGGCGTGCGCAGGTCGTGCGACACCGAGCTCAGGAGCGTGCTGCGCAGCCGCTCGCTCTCGGCCGCGAGCCGGGCTGCGCCCGCGCTCTCGGCGAGCCGCGCACGCTCGAGCGGCCCGGCGATCTGGCGCGCGAGCGCCGTCAGCAGCTCGCGCTGGTCCGGCGGCAGCGGGCGCAGTGTGGGCGCGACTTCGATGCCCAGCACGCCCAGGCATTCCTCGCCAGCGACGAGCGGCTCGTAGAGCACCGCGCCGCCCGGGAGCGTGTCGGTGTCGGCTCCCGCGGCGCTCTTGTGGTCGAACGCCCACTGCGCCACCGCGCGCTCGCGCGGGTCGCGCGCGAAACCGGGCGCCTCCTCCCCCATCGGCTCGAGGGCGCGGCCGTGTCCCGGCAGGAACACCACGGCCGGGCAGTGCAGCAGGTCGAGCACGTGGCGCGCGCCGGCCGCCGCGATGGCGCGCGGGTCGTGCGGGCCGGCCAGCTCCCGGCTCAGCGCGTAGAGCGAGCGCGTCCGGCGCTCGCGCTTCTGGGCGAACTCCGCCGCGTCACGCACGCGCGCGGCGAGCGTGCTCACCAGCAGACCGACCACCAGCATCACCCCAAACGAGATCAGGTACTGCGTGTCCGAGACGGCGAAGGTCAGGCGCGGCGGAATGAAGAAGAAGTCGAACACCGCGACGCTCAGCACCGCCGCGAACGCCGACGGCCCGCGCCCGTGGCGCGTGGCGACGAACACGACTCCAAGCAGGTACACCATCGCCATGTTCAGCTTGTCCAGACGGTCGAGCATCGCCCACGACAGGAGGCTCGCGGCGAGCACCACCAGCCCGGCTTCCAGGTACGAGCTCGGTCGCGAGCGGCGCGCCGGCGCCGCCGGCACCGCGGGCGCGTCCTCGTCGCCGGTGACGATGAACACGTCGATGTCGCCGCTCAGCTGGACGATCGCGTCGACCAGCGAGCCGCGCCAGAAGCCGCGCTGGCTGCGCCTCGGCTTGCCGACCACGATCTGGCTGACGTTGCGCTCGCGGGCCAGCCGCAGCACCGCCTCCGGCACGCTCGCGCCCGAGACGCTCGCCGTCTCGGCGCCGAGCTGCTCGGCCAGCTCGAAGGCGGCGGTCAGGTGGGCGCGCTCCTGCGTGCTGAGCGGGGGCTGGGCGGGGGTTTCCACCCAGGCCACGATCCACTCGGCGCGCAGGCGCGTCGCGAGGCGTCGCGCCGCGCGCACCAGGCGGCCGCTGTCGGGGTTGGGTCGGATGCACACGAGAATCCGCTCAGCGACCGGCCAGGTGGTCTCGATCGCGTGGTCGCGCCGATAGTCCTGCACGTCGGCGTCGACGTGCTCGGCAGTGCGCCGCAGCGCCAGCTCGCGGAGCGCGGTGAGGTTGCCCTTGCGGAAGAACTCCTTGACGGCACGCGCCGCCTGGTCGGGCAGGTATACCTTGCCCTCGCCCAGTCGCCGCAGCAGGTCGTCGGGCGGCAGGTCCACGAACTCGACCTCGTCGGCATCGTCGAGCAGCCGGTCCGGCAGCGTCTCGCGCACCACGACGCCGGTGATGCGCTCGACGAGGTCGTTGACGCTCTCCAGGTGCTGGACGTTGAGCGTCGTCCACACGTCGATACCAGCCGCGACCAGCTCGCGCGCATCCTGCCAGCGCTTCGGATGGCGGGCGCCGGGGGCGTTGCTGTGGGCCAGCTCGTCGAGCAGCAGCAGCCCCGGCCGCCGCGCGAGCGCCGCGTCGAGGCCGAACTCCTTGAGGATCACACCCCGGTGCTCGACCTCACGAGGCGGGACGCGCTCGAAGCCCTCGGCGAGCGCGGCCGTCTCGGCGCGCCTGTGCGTTTCCACCCAGCCGATCACCACGTCCGCGCCGCTCTTCTGTTGGGCGCGCGCCGCCTCCAGCATGGCGTACGTCTTGCCGACGCCGGGCGCGGCCCCGAAGAAGACCTTGAGCCGCCCGCGCCTCGCCTGGGCCTCGTCGCGCTTGACGCGCTCGAGCAGCGCGTCGGGATCCGGCCTCGCCTCGCTCACCTCACCCTCGCGCGGAGACTACTACCGTTCGCGTCCGCGCGACGCTGCGAGCGAGGCGACCAGCAAGCCGCAGCCTGCAAGACCCAGCGTCGCAATGATGTCGTGCTTGTCGTGGATCGCGAGGCGCATGTAAGGCTCCGTCAGGAAGAAGTCCAGGCTCAGCGCCGAGGCGACGGCCGTGGTCACGGCCGGCCAGCGGCCGCCGAATTCCGCGGCCACGATCACAAGGGCGAGAAACAGGAACGTGAAGTTGGAGGCAGTCGTCAGGCCGCGTGCCGGAATCAGTGCAGCGCCCAGCATCAATGCCCCCAGCGGCCCAGCCCCAAGATAGAACAGCCGATCGGCGTCCTCACGCATCGCGACCCCCTTAGCTCCCCGGCTGCCGGCCGAAGCGCGCGTCGAGGTCCAGGTTCAGCAGCAGCACGTTGACCCGCGGCTCGCCCAGGAAGCCGAGCGTCCGCGGCTCGGTGCGAGCGTCGACCAGCGCCTGGACCTCGCCCGCGGCCACGCCCCGCGCGGCGGCCACGCGCGCCACCTGCCAGCGGGCGGCGTCGGGGCTCACGTGCGGATCGAGGCCGCTGCCGGACGCCGTCACGAGCTCGATCGGCACTGGGCCCGGCGCGCCGGGGTTCTCGGCCGTCAGGCGCCCGAGGTCTGCCTTGACGCGGTCGCGCAGCTTCTGCGACGTGGGCCCGAGGTTCGAGCCCGAGGAGGCGGCCGCGTCCCAGCCAATGGCGCCGGCGGCGGAGGGACGTGGCTGGAAATAGGCCGGGCTCTTGACGCCCTGGCCCAGCAGCTCCGAGCCGACCACCTGGTTGTCGCGGGTCACCAGGCTCCCGTTGGCCTGGTGAGGGAAGACCACCTGCGCGATGCCCGTCACCGCCAGCGGATAAGCGAGGCCCGTGAGCACGAGCGTCACGACCGTCATGCGCAGAGCGACTACGATCTCGTTCTTCATGGAAGCTCCTCTTAGACCAGGCCGATCGCGGACAGGACCATGTCGATCAGCTTGATGCCGACGAACGGCGCCACCACGCCGCCGACGCCGTAGATGAGCAGCGAGCGGCGCAGGAGCGCGGCCGCGCCGAGCGGACGGTAGGCGACACCACGCAGCGCCAGCGGGATCAGCGCCACGATGATGAGCGCGTTGAAGATCACCGCCGAGAGGATGGCACTCTCTGGCGAGGCGAGCCCCATCACGTTGAGCGGGGCGATCTCCGGGAACACCGCCATGAACATCGCGGGCAGGATCGCGAAGTACTTGGCCACGTCGTTGGCGATCGAGAACGTGGTGAGGCAGCCGCGCGTCATCAGCAGCTGCTTGCCGACCTCGACCACCTCGAGCAGCTTCGTCGGGTTGCTGTCGAGGTCCACCATGTTGCCGGCCTCGCGCGCGGCCTGGGTGCCGGTGTTCATCGCGATTGCGACGTCGGCCTGCGCCAGCGCGGGGGCGTCGTTCGTGCCGTCGCCGGTCATGGCTACCAGCTTGCCGCGCGCCTGCTCCTCGCGGATGAGAGCGAGCTTCATCTCCGGCGTCGCCTCGGCCAGGAAGTCGTCGACCCCGGCCTCGGCCGCGATCGCCGCGGCGGTGAGCGGGTTGTCACCCGTGATCATCACGGTGCGCAGGCCCATGCTGCGGAAGCGCGCGAAGCGCTCCTTGATCCCGCCCTTGACGATGTCCTTCAGGTGCACGACGCCCAGCACGCGGGCCCCCTCGGAGACGGCGAGCGGGGTGCCGCCGGACTTCGCGATCGTGGCCGCCACCATCTCGACCTCCTGCGGCACGCGGCCGCCCAGCGCCGCCACGTGGCGCGTGATGGCGTCGAGTGCGCCCTTGCGGATCACGCGCCCGTCCATGTCGCAGCCGCTCATGCGCGTCTGCGCCGAGAACGGGACGAAGACGGCCCCGCCGGCTCGCGCGGTCTCGGGCCGCAGCTCGCGTCCGCGCAGCTTGTAGCGCTCCTTCGCCAGCACGACGATCGAGCGGCCTTCCGGGGTCTCGTCGGCGAGGCTCGCGATCTGGGCGGCCTCGGCCAGGTGCTCGACGGGCTCGCCCGGCGCAGGGATGAGCTCGCTCGCCATGCGGTTGCCAAGAGTGATCGTGCCGGTCTTGTCGAGCAGCATCGTGTCCACGTCGCCTGCCGCCTCCACGGCGCGGCCGCTCATCGGGATCACGTTGTGGCGGATCAGCCGGTCCATGCCGGCAATGCCGATCGCGGAGAGCAGGCCGCCGATCGTGGTCGGGATCAGGCACACGAGCAGCGCGACGATCACGGTCGCGGAGAACTGCAGCCCCGAGTAGAGCCCGAACGGCACGAGCGTCACGCAGGCGATCAGGAAGATGATCGTCATGCCCGAGAGCAGCACCGAGAGCGCGATCTCGTTCGGCGTCTTCTGGCGCTTGGCGCCCTCGACGAGGCCGATGATGCGGTCGAGGAACGAGTGGCCCGGGTCGACGCCGATACGGACCACGATCCGGTCCGAGAGCACGCGCGTGCCCCCCGTCACCGCCGAGCGGTCGCCGCCGCTCTCGCGGATCACCGGAGCCGATTCGCCCGTGACGGCCGACTCGTCCACCGACGCGATGCCCTCGATGACCTCGCCGTCGCCGGGGATCATCTGAGTGGCTTCGACAACCACCACGTCGCCCTTGCGCAGCGACGACGCCGGGACCTTCAGCTCGCGGCCGTCCACGAGCTTGCGCGCCATCGTCTCCTGTCGCAGGCCTCGCAGCGCTGCGGCTTGCGCCTTGCCCCGCCCTTCGGCCAGCGCCTCCGCGAAGTTCGCGAACAGGACCGTGAACCAGAGCCAGGCCGAGACCTGGCCCGTGAACCAGACCGGCAGCGCTTCCGGCGCCGGGGCGGCGAGGTCGCGCAGCCAGATGAGCGTCGTGAGCACGCTCGCCACCTCGACCACGAACATCACGGGGTTCTTGGCCATGTGGCGCGGGTCGAGCTTGCGGAACGACTCGAGCGCCGCGGCGCGCAGGATCGGGCCCTCCCAGGCCGAGACGGCTTTCACGCTGGTCATGGCTCAGAAGACCTTTCCGGCCTGGGCCAGGAAGTGCTCGACGATCGGGCCCAGGCTCAGCACGGGGAAGAACGTCAGGGCGCCCACTATCAGGATCACGCCCACGAGCAGCGAGGCGAAGAGCGGGCCCGTGGTCGGCAGCGTGCCCGGGCCTGGCGGCGACGCCTTCTTGCCGGCGAGGATCCCCGCGATCGCGAGGGCGGGGATGATCATCCAGAAGCGCCCGATCAGCATTGCGAGGCCGAGCGCGGTGTTGTACCAGGGCGTGTTGGCGCTGATGCCGGCGAACGCCGAGCCGTTGTTGCCGGTGGCGCTCGTGAACGCGTACAGGATCTCGCTGAGCCCGTGCGGCCCCTGGTTGTTCAGCGAGGAGAGTCCGTAGGGCGCGAGCACCGACCAGGCCGTGAAAGCCAGGATCGTCAGCGGGAAGACGAGCACGTACAGCATCGCGAGCTTGACCTCGCGCGTCTCGACCTTCTTGCCGAGGTACTCGGGGGTGCGCCCGACCATCAGCCCGGCGATGAACACGGACAGGAGCGCCATCACCAGCATTCCGTAGAGTCCCGCGCCGACGCCGCCAAACACCACCTCGCCGAGCTGGATGTTGAAGAGCGGCACCAGCCCGCCGAGCGCCGTGAAGCTGTCGTGCATCGAGTTGACGGCGCCGCAGGAGGCGTCGGTGGTGACGGTCGCGTATAGCGCCGAGCTCGCGACGCCGAAGCGGACCTCCTTGCCCTCCATATTGCCGAGCCCAGGATCGACTGCCAGGCTGTTGACGATCGTCGGGCTGCCGCCGGCCTCGGCCCAGTAGGCGACCGCAACGCCGGCGAAGAACAGGAACGACATCGCGCCGAAGATCGCCCAGCCGTGCCGGGTATCGCCGGCCATGCGGCCGAACGTGTAGGTGAGCCCCGCCGGGATCGCGAAGATCAGGATCATCGAGAGGAAGTTGGTGAACGGGTTCGGGTTCTCGAAGGGATGCGCGGCGTTGGCGTTGAGCGGCCCACCGCCGTTCGTGCCGAACTGCTTGATCGCTTCTTGCGAGGCGAACGGGCCGCCGGCAATCACCTGCCTGGCGCCCTCGAGCGTCGTCGCCTCCGTGTACGGAGCGAGGTTCTGGATCATGCCTTGCGAGACGAACACCAGCGCGAACACGAAGGAGATCGGCAGCAGCACGTAGACGGTCACCCGCGTCAGGTCCACCCAGAAGTTGCCGATCGTGCCCGGGCCCTTGCCGTCGCCCTTGCGCGTGATCCCGCGCGCGAGCGCCACCGCGATCGCGATGCCCGCCGCGGCGGAGATGAAGTTGTGCCAGGCGAGGCCGGCCATCTGGCTGAAGTAGCTCATCACGGCTTCGCCCACGTAGCCCTGCCAGTTGGTGTTCGTGGTGAAGCTCGCCGCGGTGTTGAACGACGACGTGGCCTCGACCGCGCCCAGTCCCTGGGGGTTCCAGGGCAGCACGTGCTGCAAGCGCTGGACCCCGTAGGTCACGAGCAGCGTGAAGGCGCTGAAGGCCAGCATCCCGGCGCTGTAGGCCTGCCACGTCTGCTCGGCGCCGTTGACGCCGCCTAGTCGATAGCAGAGGCGCTCGAGCCAGCCGAGCGGCCGCTTCAGGAAGTGGTCGTGCCCCTCGAGCACCCGGTACAGGAAGGCGCCCATCGGCACCGTCACGGCCAGTATGGTTCCGTAGAAGAACAAGATCTGGGTCCAACCGTTGGCAGTCATTTCCATTTCAGAACCTCTCGGGGCGCAGCAGCGCGTATCCGAGGTACCCGAGCAGGAGCAAGGAAAGCAGCAGTCCGATGGCGTAGTCGGGTGTCATGGGGCTCTCCGCTTCAGACCTTCTCGCAGGCCCGGACGTAGAGCCAGGAGAGCAGGAAGAAGATGGCGACGAGCCCGAGCATCGCGAGATCGGTCATGCCAGCCACGCTACGCGGCTCGATCTCAGGATGGCGTCAGGATCGCGGCCCGAAGCGTCAGGAGGGCATCAAGACGGCGCCATCCCCCTGCATTGCCACCACTTCGCACAAGCGCCTTACACGGTTTACCCGCAGCTTTCCTCGCCATGAAGACCGCCGGGGCTGCGGGGCCGATACTGTTTGGAAACGCGCTAGACGTTCGTGAAGGAGAGAAATGGGCGAAAACGACCACGACGACTTCGGCGGCCTGCAGCGCGACCTGCTGGCGACCGGCCGTGCCATGCCCCGCAGGGACGCGCTCCGCATCGCCGCGAAGCTCGGAGTGGGCGCCGGCGCCCTGCAGCTGCTCGGCTGCGGAGGCGAGACGAGCTCGCCCACCGCGCCGGGCACGACGACGGCCACGACGCTCGCGGCGTCAGGCTCGTGCAGCCGGATCCCCGAGGAGACCGCCGGGCCGTTTCCGGGCGACGGGTCGAACGGCCCGAATGTGCTGAGCGCGGCGGGCGTCGTCCGCGGCGACATCCGCTCGAGCTTCGCCGGGCTCAGCGGCACGGCCGACGGCGTGCCTCTGACCGTGGAGCTGACGATCGTGTCAGCGTCGACGTGCGCGCCGCTCGCCGGGCGCGCCGTCTACATCTGGCACTGCGACCGGGTGGGACGCTACTCGCTCTACGACTCCGCCCTCGCGAACCAGAACTACCTGCGCGGCGTGCAGCAGGCGGACGCGAGCGGAAGGGTCGCGTTCACCACGGTCTTCCCCGGCTGCTATGCCGGCCGCTGGCCGCACATCCACTTCGAAGTCTTCCCCAGCCTCTCCACGGCGACGAGCGCCGCGAACAGGATCGCGACGTCGCAGATCGCCCTGCCCAAGGAGACCTGCGACGCCGTCTACGCGGCGAGCGGCTATCAGACGAGCGTGACCAACCTCTCGCGGGTCACCCTCGCGATCGACAACGTGTTCAGCGACGGCTCGGCCCTGGAACTGGCGACGATCACCGGTGACGTCGGGAGCGGCCTCCGCGCGTCGTTGAGCGTCGCCATCACGGGCTGAGCCCCGGGCTCCGGAAAGCGCGCTCGTCTCAGGCTTCCGCGAGAAGCGTGCGCGCGATGGCAACATAGCTGTCGGCCGCCGCTTCGAGCTCGTCGAGCCTCACGTGGTCGTTGTCGGTGTGCGCGTCGAGCACCGAGCCGGGACCGAAGAGCAGCGGCTCGCCCCAGCTCGGCAGCAGCGGAATGTCCGTTGTGAACGCGAAGCTGCGCGACGCGTAGCCCGGCAGCGTGCGCAGCTTGACGGGCGGGACTTCGAGGACGAACTCGGCAAGGACGCGCGTGCGCAGCCGAGCCAGGCGTTCGAGCACGTCCGCACCGGGGCCGATCGTCCGGAACAGCAGCTCCGCCGCCGCGCTGGGCGCGATCACGTTCGGGGCGATTCCGCCCTCGACGAGGCCGATCGAGTAGAAGGTCCGCCCCAGCTCCGGGTCTTCCGGAAGCGGTATGCCTCGCAGCTCCACGAGCGCGTCGATCAGGCGGTCGATCGCGTTGTCGCCCTGCTCGGGCTGCGAGGAGTGCGCCGCGCGTCCCGCGGCCTTGAGCTTCACGCGCAGCACGCCGCGCGTCGCCGCGCCGAGCTGGCTCTCGGTGGGCTCGCCGTTCACGAGGAAACGGGCGCCCGGAGCGAGCCCGTTGGCCGCGACGGCACCGTCGCTGCCGCGCTCCTCGCCCACGACGAACAGCAGCCCGATCTTCCCGTGCCCCGCGAGCCGCAGCCGATCGGCGGCGATCACCTGCGCGGCCAGCGCGCCTTTGGCGTCGCAGGCGCCGCGGCCGTGTAGCACTCCGTCGGCGACACGGCTCGCGAAGAACGGCGGGACGCAGTCGATGTGGGTGGAAAAGACGACGCGCGGTGCAGCGTCGGCGAGTGCCAGCACGTTGCAGCGCCCGCCCGAGACCGGCTGCTCCGTCACCTGGTAGCCTCGCCGCCGCAACTCCGAGGCCAGGAACCGGCAGGCCGCGTCCTCGACGCCGGTCGTCGAGTCGATGTCGATGAGGGCGCGCGCGAGATCGACCGGGCTGGTGTCAGCCATGCTCCATCCCCCGACAAGTAGCCTCGACTCTATCGAAAAAATCCAACCGGGACGCCAAAACCCCTCGCGATAGCTCCGAAACTGGTTCATGATGAGCCCGGAGTCATCAGGTTGATCTAACTGGCTCATCAGGGAGGCCACTTGAAGAAAGCACTCGCCGTTCTGCTCGTGCTCGCCGCCGGTGTCGCCCTTTGGGACGGACGCGCGCGCGCCCAGGCGCGCTCGATCCGCATCGCGCTCGTGGCCAAGAGCGAAGCCAACTTCGTGTTCCTCGCGGCGCGGCGCGGCGCCGAGGAGAAGGCCGCAGCGCTCTCGAAGGCTCATGGCGCGCCGATCGAGGTGACGTGGCTGACGCCCACCAAGGAGGACGCGGCCCAGCAGGTCGAGCGCGTCCGCCAGGCCGTGCGCGATAAAGCCAACGCGATCCTGCTCTCGGCATCCGACGCGGAGATACTGGCTCCGGCCGTCGACGCCGCGGTCGAGGCGGGCGTCGAGGTGATGACCTTCGACAGCGACGTACCGGGCTCCAAGCGCTTCGCCTTCTACGGCGCCGACGACTCGGACCTGGGCGAGAAGGTGGCGGGAGACCTGGTGTCGCTGCTGGGCGGCAAGGGCCAGGTCGCCATCCTCGCGGGAAGCCCCGACGCCAACAACCTCAAGGCGCGCGCCGACGCCGTGAAGAAGGCGCTGGCCCGCAACCCCGGCATCGAGGTGATGGGAGTCGTCAACCACGTCGAGACCCCGGCCGAGGCCGTCAGCCAGATGCTCAAGTTCGACGCGGCGCATCCACAGCTCGCCGGCTGGGCGCTGGTGGGCGGCTGGCCGCTGTTCCGCTCGAGCCAGTCGCCGGCGCTGATGGGCGAGCTGCAGAAGCGCGCGCTCAAGGTGGTGGCCGTCGACGCCCTGCCCGAGCAGCTCATCTACGTCGAGCGCGGGCTCGTGCCCGTGCTGTGGGCGCAGCCCGTTTACGACTGGGGCGCCATCGGCGTCGCCACGATCGTGGACAAGCTGCTCCTCAAGAAGACCGTCCCCCGCAACATCCGCATGGAGCTGATCCGGGTCACGCGCGACGACATCCGCGGCTACGCCAAGCGGCTGAACAGCTGGGGCTTCACCGTCCCGCAAGAGTACCTCTCGGCCCGCTAGGCGAGAGGGCCGTTCCCGCTCGCTAGAATCCGCTCGTGCTCGTCCCGATCCTGCTGCTGGCCGGAGTGGCGGCCGCCGCGCCAATCGACCGCCACGCTCTCGTGAGCCGACACAACCCGACGCTGCGGGCCTTCGACACGGGAGCGCCGCTCTCCGTCGGCAACGGCGAGCTCGCATTCACCGCCGACGCCACGGGCCTGCAGACGTTCGCCGACGCCTACGACGCCGAGATCCCCCTCGGCACGCTCGCGCAGTGGGGCTGGCACAGCTCGCCCAACCCCGAAGGCTTCTCCATCGACCGCTTCCGTTTTCAGGAGTTCGAGTCGCACGGGCGGCGTGTGGGATATGCCGACATACCGGAAGACCGCCGTACGCCCGAGATCGAGTGGCTGCGCCGCAACCCGCATCGGCTGCACCTGGGGCGCCTCGGCTTCAGGCTGTTGCTCGCCGACGGGCGCGAGGCCACGCGCGACGACGTCCGCGGCGTCGAGCAGGTGCTCGACCTCTGGCAGGGTGTACTTCGGAGCCGCTTCACGCTCGAAGGCCAGCCGGTCGAGGTCGAGACGCTGTGCCACCCGCGCCAGGACGCGATCGCGGTGCGCGTCCGCTCGCCGCTCGTCGCCAGCGGACGGCTCCAGCTTCGGCTGCGCTTCCCCTACGGAAGCAGCGAGACGAGCGCGACGGACTGGACGAAGCCCGACGCCCACACGACCGCGATCCGCGTCTCGCGCCCGCGCAACGCCACGCTCGAAAGGCGCCTGGACGCGGACACTTATCGAGTCCGCCTGACATGGGCCCCCGCCGGCTCGTTGGCCGAGGAGGCACGACACGATTTCGTGGTGACTCCGAAGGGCCGCGGCGACACGCTCGAGCTCGTCGCGGCGTTCAGCCCAGACGGCTCGTCGGAGGAGCTGCCCGCGTTCGGCGAGGCGCGGCGAGCGTCGATCGAGCACTGGCAGCGCTTCTGGACGTCCGGCGCGGCGCTCGACCTCTCGGGAAGCCGTGACCCGCGCTGGCGCGAGCTCGAGCGGCGGATCGTGCTCTCGCAGTACCTCACGGCGATCCAGTGCTCGGGCCGCCATCCGCCGCAAGAGACCGGGCTCACGTTCAACAGCTGGCACGGCAAGTTCCACATCGAGATGCACTGGTGGCACGCCGCGCACTTCGCGCTCTGGGGACGCCTCGAGCTGCTGGAGCGCAGCCTCGGCTACTACGCGGCCATCCTGCCTCGGGCGCGCGGCACGGCGGCGCGGCAGGGCTACACCGGCGCGCGCTGGCCGAAGATGACCGACCCGAGCGGCGCCGAATCGCCGTCGAGCGTGGGGCCGTTCCTGGTCTGGCAGCAGCCGCACCCGATCTACTACGCCGAGCTCGTGTATCGCGAGCGCCGCGACCGCGCGACGCTCGAGCGCTTCCGCGAGGTCGTCCAGCAGACGGCGGAGTTCATGGCCTCCTTCGCGGCCTGGGACGAGGTCGCGCAGCGCTTCGTGCTGGGCCCGCCGCTCCAGGGCGCGCAGGAGATCTTTCCGAAGCAGACGACGGTCAACGCCACGTTCGAGCTCGCGTACTGGCGCTGGGGGCTCGAAGCCGCGCAGCGTTGGCGCGAGCGTCTCGGCCTCGCGCGCGATGAGCGCTTCGACCGCGTGCTGCGAGGGCTCTCTCCGCTGCCGGTGCGCGACGGACGCTACCTCTTCGCCGAGACGGCGCCCGCGAGCTACGACGAGCCGCGCTGGGCGCGCGACCACCCCTCCGTCACGGGTGCTCTCGGCATGCTGCCCGGCCCCGGCGTGGAAACAGAGACGATGCGCCGCTCGTTCGACTGGATCTGGACGCACTGGAGCTTCCCGGACACCTGGGGCTGGGACTACCCGCTGCTGGCGATGTGCGCCGCGCGGCTGGGCGAGCCCGCCCGCGCCGTGGACGCGCTGCTGATGGACGCGCCGAAGAACGTCTACCGGCCGAACGGCCACAACCACCAGCGCCCCGGCCTGACGATCTACCTGCCGGGCAACGGCGGCCTGCTGGCGGCCGTCGCGATGATGGCCGGCGGCTGGGACGGCGCCCCCGAAAAGCCCGCACCGGGCTTTCCTGACGACGGCAGCTGGACTGTGCGCGCGGAGGGCTTTCGGCGGATGCCGTGAGCCGACGCGCGCCGGTCAGCGAAGGCCCGGAGGCGAGCCTCTAACTCGAGGTTGATAGCGTAGGGCTCAACTCGGGGCGCCCCGAGTTGCCGCGACTCCGGCCAAACAGAACAGTCTAGAGAGCCAGCCGGCCCGTGCTGTCGCCGAGCGACTGCGCGGGGACGCCGATGTGATCCAGCAGGGTCAGGAAGAGGTTCGTCATCGGCGTCTCGGCCGGGTAGACCACGTGACGGCCGCCGGCGATCCTGCCGTTGGCGCCGCCGGCGATGAGCACCGGCAAGTCCTCGTGCGTATGCTTGTCGCCGTCCGACAGCCCGCTGCCGTAGACGACCGCGACGTGGTCGAGCAGCGTCCCATCGCCCTCGCGCGTCTCCGACAGCCGCTTCAGCAGGTGGGCGAACAGCTCGACGTGGAAGGTGTTGATCTTCGTCACGCGCTCGACGAGGTCGGCCTGGCCGCGGTGGTGCGTGAGCGGGTGGTGCGAATCGGGCACGCCGATCTCGGGGTAGGCCTGGAGGCTCCCCTCACGGCCGACCATGAAGGTCGACAGGCGCGTGAGGTCGGCCTGGACCGCGGCCACCTGCAGGTCGAGCATCAGCTTCACGTACTCGGCGAAGTCGGCGGGCAGGCCCGCGGGCTTCTCGAAGGGCGCCTCGACCACGCGCGGGTCGGACTCGGCGCGCTCGATCTGACGCTCGACCTCGCGCACGCCCGAGAGGTATTCGTCGAGCTTGCGCTTGTCCGACGGCCCGAGCTCGCTCGCGAGCGTGTTGGCGCGGCCGAGCACGGCGTCGAGGACGCTCCTGCGGTCGGCAAGCCGCTTCGCGCGCGCCTGCGCGTCGAGCGGCACGTCGTCGCCTCCGAACAGGCGCTCGAAGACCATCCGCGGGTTCATCTCCGGGGGCATCGGCATCGTGGCCGAGCGCCAGGAGATGCTGTTCGTGTAGGCGCAGCTGTAGCCTGAGTCGCAGTTGCCGACGGTGCGCGACTCCTCGCAGCCGAGCTCGAGCGACGCGAGCCGGGTCTTGTCCCCGACCACCGCGGCAGCGACCTGGTCCACCGAGATGCCGTTGTGGATGTCGGCGCCCGCGGTCTTGCGCGGGTGCACGCCGGTCAGATACGCGCCGCCGGAGCGCGCGTGGTCGCCCGGGCCGTCGCCGAGCGCGTTGCCGTTCTTCTGGGCGAGCCCCGACAGGACCACGATCCGTTCGCGGTACGGCTCGAGCGGCTTCAGGATCCGCGAGAACTCGAAGCCCGCGCCTTCGCCTTTGGGCGTCCAGTCGGCGAGCGTCACGCCGTTCGGGACGTAGGTGAAGATCAGGCGCAGCGGTGCTGGCGCGGGATCCGCGAACGCGGGCGTCATGGCGTCGAGCGCGGGCAGCGCCAACGTCGCGCCCATGCCGCGCAGCACCGTGCGTCGGTCGAGCACCTTCCCGAGGATCAGGCCCAAGACGCCTCCTTCGAGCTTGTCAATCGTACCAAAACCACGAGCGCCCGGACCAGCGCGTCGCCCGAGAGCTCCGAAGACCTATCGCACGAGCAGCCGTTCGGGAATCTCGACGACCATCAGGTCGAGGCTACCCTCCTTCCTCCTGCGCGCGAGCGGGAAGCCGCGTCAGTCGCGCTCCCAGCGTCACACGTTCGCCCGGCTGCATCGCGAGCTGCGTGGCTCTCGAGCCGTAACGCACGCGGACCGAGCCACCGGA
>DATBSL010000245.1:0-49956 GCA_036559805.1 Vicinamibacteria bacterium | reverse complement strand
GAAGTCAATGGAGACCTCGCTCGAGGTGGTCGAGGGCATGCAGTTCGACCGCGGCTATCTCTCGCCCTACTTCGTGACCGACCCCGAGCGGATGGAGTGCGTGCTCGAGAACGCCGTGGTGCTGATCCACGAGAAGAAGATCTCGAGCATGAAGGACCTGCTGCCCGTGCTGGAGAAGGTGGCCCAGCAGGGCCGGCCGCTCATGATCGTGGCCGAGGAGGTCGAGGGCCAGGCGCTCGCGACGCTCGTGGTCAACAAGCTGCGCGGCACGCTCAAGGCCGCGGCCGTGAAGGCGCCGGGCTACGGCGACCGCAGGAAGGCCATGCTCGAGGACATCGCGATCCTCACCGGCGGCAAGGCGATCACGGAGGACCTCGGGATCAAGCTCGAGAACGTCAAGCTCGAGGACCTGGGCCGCGCCAAGAAGGTGACGATCGACAAGGACAACACCACCGTCATCGAGGGCTCCGGCACGGCCAAGACGATCGAGGGCCGCGTCAAGCAGATCCGCACCCAGATCGACGAGACGACCTCCGACTACGACCGCGAGAAGCTCCAGGAGCGGCTCGCCAAGCTGGTCGGCGGCGTCGCGGTGATCAAGGTCGGCGCTGCGACCGAGACCGAGATGAAGGAGAAGAAGGCGCGCGTCGAGGACGCGATGCACGCGACCAAGGCAGCGGTCGAGGAAGGCATCGTCCCCGGCGGCGGCGTGGCGCTGCTGCGCACGATCCCGGCGCTCGACAGGTTCCTGAAGGACCAGAAGGACCTGCCGCACGACGTCCGCGTGGGCATCGAGATCACGCGCCGCGCGATCGAGGAGCCCGCACGCTGGATCGCCGCGAATGCCGGCCAGGAAGGCAACATCATCGTCGCGCAGGTGAAGGCGGCGAAGGACGCCGACCACGGCTACAACGCCCAGGCCGACCGCTTCGAGAACCTGGTCGAGGCCGGCGTCGTCGATCCGACCAAGGTCGTGAGGACCGCCGTCCAGAACGCCGCGTCGATCGCCGCCTTGATGTTGACGACCGAAGCCGTCGTGGCCGAGATCCCCGAGAAGAAGAAGGACGCCCCGCCGTCCCAAGGGATGGAGGATTACTAAGGTCATGCCTGGACGGAGGCCCGCACACCGTGCCTCCGTCCAGGCATTTCTGACTATTTCGTCACCCGTCCGTTCTGTTTCGTCGTCTGTCGAGCCGCTTTCGTAATCCGATTCGTCGTCACGTTGGTCCGTCGTCTTTCGTCGGCTCCGGTGTTCGCTCTCCAGCCGTTGACGCCCGCACTCCATCTCGTTTGGTCGATCTGATCCGTTTTCCGTTGCTCTTGTGATCGGTTTCGTTCGTCCCTGTTCATCGGTCGTTGGCAGTCGGTCGTTTTAGCTCCGGTCCCAGTTGCCGTTTTGTCCGTTCTGTACCCGGTTTGTAAGCCGTCCCCATCGGATGACACGGCGGACACAACTTTTGACTGACGTCCATCGTCAATTCCTTCAGAATCCGTCACTTGAAGGGGGCTGTGAAAGACGGTCGGGGCACGGAGATTGCTGGATCCAGGCTATACTGTGCGGCTTCTGAGGGCCCGTCGGGAAGGCCCAGAGGGCGCCGGACGTAGTTCAGGCGGGGGAAGCGACCTCGCCGCGGAGGTTGGGACTCGATGAAACCGCGCACGCTGACGATCGGCTCGTTCTTCTCGGTCGCGATGGCCGCGACCCTGGTGGGGGCCCTCGTCACTTCACAAGTCCGCCGACCGGAGCCGGCCGTCGCGAACACAGCCGAGGGGCAGAGCCGCGCGGGCGCGGGCAACGTGCTGGGCCTCGAGACGTTCCGCGACATCGCGCGGACGACCAACCCTGGCGTCGTCAACATCAACACCAGCAAGACGGTCCGGCTGCCCCGCAGCCGCGATCCGTTCCGCGACTTCTTCGGACAGGGCGACGACAGCGAGCGCTTCTTCCCTCCCTCGCCCGAGGGCGAGCGCGGCGGCCGCGGCGAGAGCCGCACGCGCACGAGCCTCGGCTCGGGCTTCGTGATCGACGACAACGGCTACATCCTGACCAACCGGCACGTAATCGAGGGCGCGGACGAGATCAACGTCAGCTTCCCGGACGGCAAGCGCTTCGACGCGAAGATCGTCGGCCAGGACGCGCGCACCGACGTGGCGCTGATCAAGATCGAGCCCAAGGGCAAGCTCATGCCGATCCCTCTCGGCAACTCCGACCAGGTCGAGGTCGGCGAGTGGGTGATGGCGGTCGGGAACCCGTTCGGGCTCTCGACGAGCGGCGGCAACAGCGTCTCGGTGGGTGTCGTGTCGTTCAAGGGACGCGACCTCGAGCTCGGCGTTCGCAACACGTCGGTCGAGATGATCCAGACCGACGCCGCGATCAACCCGGGCAACTCGGGCGGGCCGCTGATCAACACCCGCGGCGAGGTGGTCGGGATCAACACGATGATCGTCACGAACGGCGCGGCCGCGAGCGCGGGCGTCGGATTCTCGGTGCCGATCAACGTCGCCAAGGACATCATTCCCCAGCTGCGGGACAAGGGGAAGGTCGTGCGCGGCTGGATGGGCGTCACGATCGGCCCGATGACCGAGGACCTGGCCGCGACCTACGGTCTCGACGAGGCGAAGGGCGCGCTCGTGAACTCCGTCAACGACGGCTCACCCGCCGACAAGGCCGGGCTCCAGCCGGAGGACGCGATCCTGCAGGCGGACGGCCGCACGATTCGTGACAACGGCGATCTCTCCCGCTACATCGCCTCGCTCTCCCCTGGATCCACCGTCAAGCTGGACCTGCTGCGCGGCAAGGACCGCAAGAGCGTGAGCGTGACGCTCGGCACGTTCCCGGACCAGCCGGCCGAGGATAGCGCCGGCGAGCCCGGCCACGCCAGCCTGGGGATGACGCTGCGCGACCTGACACCGGCGATGGCCGAGCGCTTCGGGCTGCCGCGCGAGACTCACGGTGTGGTGGTGATGGACGTGGAAGCGGGCGAGGTGGCCGAGGACTCGGGCCTGCGCCGCGGCGACGTGATCGTCACCGTGAACGGGCAGCCGGTCGGCGGCACCGCCGCTTTCGAGCAGGCGATCGCCGCCGCGCGGCCCGCGGGCCGCGCCCGGCTGCGCGTCTACAACCCGCAGATCGAGGGCTACCGCATGATCGCGCTGAGGCTCCAGTGACGCGGCCCAAGGCGGAACCTCACCTCGAAAAGAAGGATCACATGACACGAAAGAACGAACGAATCGACCGCGAGCGCTACCTGCTGCTGAAGGGCATGCTCGAAGACCGCAGGCGGGAGATCCACGAGAAGCTGCGCTCGCTGCGCGAGGCGATCCCGCTCGACGCCCACCACGAAGTGCGCGACGCCGAGGAGCAGAGCGTCGACGACTTCGTGCAGGAAGTCGACCTCGCCCTGATGCAGATGAAGACCGAGACGCTCAAGAAGATCGACCAGGCGATCCAGCGCCTCGAGGACGGCAGCTACGGCCGCTGCCAGGAGTGCGAGCAGGAGATCGCCGAGGCGCGCCTGCGGGCGCTCCCCTTCGCGGTGAAGTGCCGCGACTGCCAGGAGCAGGCCGAGAACCAGGTTCACTACGAGCGCGAAGCCAAGGCCTTCGCGCGGCTGCAGAAGGAGCTCGCGAGCGTCACGCTGCGCACCGGCGCGCGCGACTGAAGGAGGCGAATTGAGCGACGAGCGCAAGCCCGACTTCGAGTCGGCCGGCGTCCACGAGGTCAATCTCGACGAGCTGCCGCCGGAGATCGGCATCCTGCCGCTGCGCGACACGCTGCTCTTCCCGCAAGCGGTGCTGCCGCTCGCGGTCGCCCGCGAGAGCTCGGTGACGCTCGTGAACGACGCCGTGCGCGAGCGCAAGGTGATCGGCGTGCTCACCCAGCGCGACCCGGGGGTCGACGAGCCGCTCGAAAGCGACCTCTACGGCGTGGGCACGCTCACCCACATCCACAAGATGTTCAAGTTCCCCGACGGCTCGCTGCGGCTGGTCGTGCAGGGGATCCAGCGCTTTCGCATCCTGAAGATCACGCAGTACCGGCCGTTCCTCAAGGCCGAGGTCGAGCTCGTCCGCGAGCTGGTGCCCGCCGAGCAGGAGGTCGAGGTCAAGGCGCTCGCCCAGAGCGCGGGATCCTTCTTCCAGCGCGTGGTGGAGCTCAGCCCGACCCTCGCCGACGAGCTCGCGACGCTCGCGGGCAACATCCAGGAGCCGGCGCGGCTCGCCGACTTCATCGCCGCCAACCTGCCGACGCTCAGCACCGCGCAGAAGCAGGAGCTGCTCGAGACGCTCGACGTGCACGCGCGGCTCGAGCGCGTCAACAAGGTGCTGGTCAAGGACCTCGAGGTGCTCGAGGTCGGCAGCAAGATCCAGAGCCAGGTGAAGAGCGAGCTGCAGAAGAACCAGCGCGAGTACTACCTGCGCGAGCAGATGAAGGCGATCCAGAAGGAGCTCGGCGACAGCGACGACCAGCAGCGCGAGATCTCGGAGCTGCGCGAGAAGATCGAGGCCGCCGGCATGCCGGACGAGGCCAAGAAGGAGGCGCTGCGCGAGCTCGAGCGCCTGTCGCGGATGTCACCGGCCGCGGCCGAGTACACGGTCACGCGCACCTACCTCGACTGGGTGGTGTCGCTGCCCTGGAGCAAGCGCACCGAGGTCGAGATCGACCTGATCAAGGCCAAGGAAGTCCTCGACAACGACCACTACGACCTCGAGAAGGTCAAGGACCGCATCCTCGAGTACCTGGCCGTGCGCAAGATGAAGCCCGACATCAAGGGCCCGATCCTTTGCTTCGTCGGCCCGCCGGGCGTCGGCAAGACCAGCCTCGGCAAGTCGATCGCCACGGCGCTCGGCCGCAAGTTCCACCGCCTGAGCCTGGGCGGGATGCGCGACGAGGCCGAGATCCGCGGCCACCGGCGCACCTACATCGGGGCGCTGCCGGGCCAGATCCTGCAGGGTCTGCGCCGCGCCGAGAGCAAGAACCCGGTGATCATCCTCGACGAGATCGACAAGGTCGGCGCCGACTTCCGCGGCGATCCGACGGCTGCGCTCCTCGAGGTGCTCGACCCCGAGCAGAACAACACCTTCAAGGACCACTACATCGACCTGCCGTTCGACCTCTCCGAGGTGCTGTTCATCACCACCGCCAACATCCTCGACACGGTACCGCCGGCGCTGCGCGACCGCATGGAGGTGATCCGGCTCGCCGGCTACACCGAGGAGGAGAAGCTCCACATCGCGCGCCGCCACATCATCCCGAAGCAGCTGGAGAACCACGGGCTCACGGCCGAGCAGGTGGCGTTCGGCGACGAGGCGCTCGTCAAGCTGATCCGCGAGTACACGCGCGAGGCCGGTCTCAGAAACATCGAGCGCGAGGTGGCCAGCATCATCCGCAAGGTCGCGCGCAAGAAGGCCGAGGGCCAGAACGACACCGTCGCCGTCACGCCCGAAAAGGTCGAGGAGTTCCTGGGCGCGCCCTATTACATGCGCGACGAGGAGATGACCGAGCGCACCCAGCTTCCCGGCGTCGCGACGGGCCTGTCGTGGACGGCCGCCGGCGGCGAGGTGCTCTACATCGAGGCCAGCCAGATGTTCGGCAAGAAGGGCCTCACGCTCACCGGCCAGCTCGGCGACGTGATGAAGGAGAGCGCCCAAACGGCGCTGTCCTGGGTCCGGGCGCACGCGCGCCAGCTCGGCATCGAGGACTCGTTCTTCGAGCGCGTCGATCTGCACCTGCACGTGCCCGAGGGCGCGATTCCCAAGGACGGCCCCTCGGCCGGCGTCACGCTCGTGACCGCGATCGTGTCGCTTCTCACCGGCCGCCCCGTGCGCCCGCGCGTGGCGATGACCGGCGAGGTGACGCTGTCAGGCAGGGTGCTGCCCGTGGGCGGCATCAAGGAGAAGGTCCTGGCCGCGCACCGCCTCGGCGTGAAGGAGGTGCTGCTTCCGAAGCGCAACGAGAAGGCGGTCAAGGAGGACATCCCCGAGAACGTCAGCCGCGACCTCAAGATCCGGCTCGTCTCCTCGATCGAGGAGGTCCTGGAGGAAGCGCTCGTCCCCGGCGAGCCCCCCACGACCCGCGACAAGGACCGCTGGCAGCTCCGGCTGCAGAACTGATTCTTTTCTGGGGGGTGCTGCGTCGCACCCCCCAGACCCCCCTTCCGCTACGCGCGAGTGAATCGCGCTCCGCTCCAAGTCCGTTGCCTACCAGGGGTGCTGCATCGCACCTGTAGCCCTCCTCTGCTAGCGGGGGGTGAATCGCGCTCCGCTCCGAGTCCGTTGCCTATTTCGCGACGCGCTTCATGAACAGGCGGTGCGTGTCGGTCTGCTTGCCGTCGGTCCAGACGAACCAGTCCGCGTCGAAGCGGTCGGGGGCCGGCGTCGTGATGCGTCCGCCGTGGATGTGCGTGGTCGTGGCGGCGTCGAGGTTGGCGCCACCGACGAAGTCGAAGCGAAGCTCCCCGGCCATGCCGCCCGCCACGAGCCGCATCCGGGGCTGGTTGCCCATCGCGCAGTAGTGCGTCAGCACCAGCTCGCCGCGCTCCATGTAGTAGACCGAGAGCATCTCGTGGGGCGTCCCGGCAAACAGGCGTTCCGTCAGGGCCGTTCCGTTTCCCGTCAGGCTGTACTCCACGCCCATCTCCGGCCCGTTCGGTGTCGTGTGGTGCCCCTTCCAGCTGCCCGCCAGGGACTTCAGCCGGTCGAATGCGGCCTGGTGGTCCACGGTGCCTGCGTTCTCGCCGGCGGCCGTCAGCGCGCCCGAGCCCAGGACGATCGTCGTGAGAACGAGAAGCACGAATCGCAATCGGTTCATGAGAATCCCTCCACTCCCGCCTTACCCCTCCGGGCAGGTTCGTTTGAGCGACGGGATCCAGAGTGCAACTCTCGGGGCGCCCCGAGTTGAGTCCAGTGCTGTCAACCCCGAGTGAGCCCGTTCCGGATCAGGGGCTCCCCAGCTCGTCGGGTGCGGCCGTCGGGAGAACCGCGGCGACCGGCGGCCCCACGACCACGTCGATCGTGAGACCCACGGCCAGGAGCGCCGCTACGGCCAGCGCGAAGCTCGAGAACAGGCGGTCGATTCGCGGCCGGCTCGCGGCCAGGCGGTCGAGCACGATCAGCAGGCCGAGCGCACCGATCCAGACGAGCGCAAGCCGTGTGTCTCGCTCGGAAGCGTGCGTGAGCGTGGGCAGGTAGTCTCCGACGGCGACTCCGTCCGAGAGGGCGGCCCAGAGCCGAGTCGGGCGGTTTCCCCGATTCAGCAGCAGCCGCGCAGACGGGTCCGCGACCGCCAGGCCTGCGAGGATCGCACCGGTCAGCCCAAGGCCCGCTAGCCATCGCCATAGGCCTGCGCGACCCCGCGTGAGCCGCAGCGCCAGCGCAGCGCCGAGAAACGGCAGCATCGGCACGAGAAACCGCGCCGGCGGGCACTGGCCTCCCCACCACATGCGCCACGAGAGAAGCGGAGCCAGGATCGCCAGGGCCAGTAGCGCGTGGGGCCACGCGTCCCGCCGCTGCAGCACGGGCGGCAGGCCCGCGAGCGCGAGCAGGAAGACGGGAGCGGCCGGCAGCAGGCCGAACGAGCGATCGAGCAGGAGCCCTGCGAGCGACCGCCACGTCACGACCTGCGCATCCGGCGGAAGACCTCCGTAAAGAGCCAACGGCGACGGCGAGCCGAAGACCCCGGAGTAGTAGCTGGCGAAGCCGAGCGCCGCCGCTCCCGCCACGAGCAGGAACGCGGCGAGCGCCCGCCCGCGCAATCGCGCGAGCGCCACCAGGCCGAGCGCCGCCGCCGCCGGGACCATCTTCAGGTGCAGCCAGGGAAGTGCCGAAGCCGCGAGGGCCGCGAGCGCGGCCGCCGCGGGACGGGGCGCGCCGAGCAGCAAGAGCAGCGAGCCGCCCGCCGCGAGCGCCGACGGCGCTTCCGTGTAGAGGTGAAACGAATAGTAGAAGAGCGGCGGCCCGACCAGGGCGAGCCACGCTACGAGGGATGCCTCGGCATCCCTCGTGAGCTGGAAGGCGAGCTGGCGGCCGACGAGCGCTGCCGCGGAAGCGACGAGCGCCATCAGCATGACGCACCCTTCGCGGCCGAGAAGGGCGTACGCTGGCGCCAGCAGCAGGGGCAGGCCCGGGCTGTGTGCCGGGAACGGCCGGCCGTCGGCACGCGGCGCGCCCCAGTGTGGGCGCAGCGGACCCGGGACGAACTCGGCCCACTCTTCTCCGTCGTACTCGTCGCGCAGCTCGAGGTCGTGGTCCCGCCACAGGCTCTGGGCCATCACCAGGTAGTGCGGCTCGTCACCTGAAACCTGCAGCCCGGCGGCGTAGTGAAGCCCGACGCCCACGAAAAGCGCGGCGGCGATCACCCACGCCAGCCACAGGGGCGCTCTCGACAGCGCAGAGCTCCACCGCGGCAGCCAGCCCGCGGCGCGGCGGCCCAGGAGCAGGCACAAGGCGACGGCCACGAGCACGATGCCCAGCGATCCCCGGAAGAGGCCCAGGCTCGGAAAGCGATCCACCAGTGGAGCCACGCGCGCCAGGCCGAGCGGCACCAGGACGCCGAGCGACACGTCCGCGAACAGGCGGCGGCCGCCGGGCCAATTCATCAGATCGAGATGCTAGCCGAGAACGCCGCACCCGAGCGGCGATCCGAGCTCTGGCGGCAGGACACGCCAGCGGGAGAAGGCCAGCGAGGGCGGACGTCCGGACTACCAGTGCCTGAACCCGAGGATCGCGCCTCGCGGGCCGAAGCGGATACGCGCAAAGTACCGAGTCGGCAGCAGACCGCCTTCGCTGCGGGCGCTCCCGTCGTCAGGTCGAACCGCGACGTGCAGCGGGCCCGATCGCCACCCGGCGATGCACACTGACGACACCCGCGCTTCGCGCCACAGCATGTCGCCCGCGTTCGTCTCGGCATGGACGAGCCTGCCCGACTCGACCTCGAGCACTCTGTCGCGGGCCCCGAACAGCACGGGCGTCGCAACCCCTGAGTCCACTATCAGCCGCGTCGCGACTTTGCCGCAGCCGAGGCGCACGTCCAGGGCAGGCCTCGCCGCCGCTTCCTCGCCGCTCGCGGCTCCAGGGTGCATTCGATGCACCACGAGGCGCCGGCGCGCGTGATCGATCGTGTATTCGAGGCTGGCGAGAGCGGACTGGCCCAGGATCCCTCGGACTCCACGCTCGTCCGAACGAATCGCCGGCAGCTCCGCGATCACGACCTCGACCGCCGCGAGCCGCGCGCTGCCGAGGGCGAGGTCCACGCGCCCCACGCCGGCGGGACGCCTCCCCGCCGGCGTGACGAGACTCGTGCGCGCGAACGGGACGACCCCGACCTCGGCCGCGAGCTCCGGCTCCAGGATCGTGGACGTCGTGCCGGTGTCGAGCAGGAACTCGTGGACTTCCGAGCCGGCCACCCTGACGGGCACCACCACGGCCCAGCCCCAGGCCTCTCGAAACGGAACGACCTCGTCGCCGGGCGCGGCCACGGCCAGCCCGGGACCGCCGAGAAGCAACGCCAGCGACTGGATCCAGCGCACGCGACCAAGGTCGGCCCGGGCCCGGAGGGAGTCGTGACGAACCTCGGAGGTTCTTCCCGCCTTCGAACTTCCGAAGGCCTCGCAACGTCGTTGCGTAGGAGTGAGATCCTGCTTCCGCTTCGACGACGTCGTCCTCGACCTCGAGGCCTTTCGGCTCACTCGCGACGGGCAGCCCGTTCACCTCGAGCCCAAGGTCCTGGAGCTTCTCGGCTACCTCGTCCAGCATCGTGGACGTCTCGTAGAGAAGCCGGAGCTGCAGGCGGCGATCTGGAGCGACGCGTCCGTGTCGGAGAGCTCCTTGACACGGGCGGTGGCCCAGCTCCGGAAAGCGCTCGACGACGACGCGCGCGAGGCGCGTTACGTCGAGACCGTGCCCACGCGGGGCTATCGATTCCGCCCCGAGGTGCAGGTCGCCGAGGGAGGCGGAGAGCCGCATGCGGGCCTGGCGGCCCCGCCGTCTGCGCCGCGGCGACGACTGCCGTCCGGCTCCCTGGCGGTCGCGGCTCTCGCCGCGGTCGCGCTCGTCTTTCTCGCCACACGCTGGACGCTGCGCCCCCGCGACTCCGAATCGCCTCCGCGCATCCGCGAGCTGCATCGGACGCTCGTCAGCACCTCGCGCGGCTTCAACGGATTCCCCGCCTTTTCGCCGGACGGCAGCACGCTCGCCTACGCGTCGGACCGCTCGGGCCGACTGGAGATCTACCTGCGCCCGCTCGTCCCCGGCGCGCGCGAGACGCCGGTGACCAGCGACGGCCAGGACAACGTGCAGCCCGCGTGGTCTCCCGACGGACGCTACATCGCCTATCACTCCATCAGGCGCGGCGGGCTCTGGCTGGTGCCGGCGCTCGGCGGGCCGCCCCGGCAGATCTCGGAGTACGGCTCGGCGCCCGCCTGGTCCCCCGACGGCAGCCGGATCGCCTTTTCGTCGCTCGGCCTCGCGTCGCTCGACGGCGTGAGCCAGTACAGCGCCGCGCTGTGGGTCCTGGATGCCCCTGGCGAAGGCGCCTCGGAAGCGCGACGGCTCACCGAGCCCGGCCAGCCGCCCAGCGGACACGGTCCGCCGGTCTTCTCTCCCGACGGCCACGAGGTGCTGTTCGCGGCAGAAGGGGGCGTCTGGGCGGCGAGCCTCGAGCGGCGCGCGCTCCGGCTCGTGGCGAGCGGCGCGTCGGTCGACGTCGCCCTCTCGCGGGACGGCCGCCGCATCTTCTGGACCGGCTGGGAGCGTGGCAATTGGCACATCTGGACCGCCCCGCTCCCCGGACCGAACCAGCCGGCCGGCGAGCGCAGCGAGCTCCTCAACACCGGTGACCAGGCGGCGCGCTACCTCGCCATGTCGCGGGACGGACGGCTCGCCTGCGGCCTCACCTCGCTGGCGTCGGAGCTGACGCTCGTCGCGCTCGACGCGGACGGCGGGCCGGCCGGTGCTCCCTCGGAGCCCTGGCCCGTAGCCACCGGGCGCAAGTCGCAGCTTCACTTTTCTCCCGACGGACGCACGCTCGCCTTCGCCCGGTTTCAGCCGGGCCAGGGCCTCGAGATCTGGGGGCTCGACGTGGGCAGGAAGTCCGCGCGCCCGCTCCTGCCGAGCGCCGACTTGAGCCAGCTCAACGGATGGTTCCCCGGCGGCGATGCGCTGCTCGTGACGGGTCGTGGCCGGGACACCAAGGCGCTCGCCCGCGCGCCGCTCGCGGGCAGCCCGCGCGAGCGCCTGGCGCGCGCCGAGGCCATGGGCTGGGCGCGCTTGCTGCCGCCCGGCCGCGAAGTCGTCTATCACGCGGTCACGGACGGAATCCTCAACGTCTCGCGCTCGCGCCTCGACGGCGGCGAGGCTCGCGTGCTCACCCGCGACCCGCAGGGCGTGGGCTGGCCCGTCCCGAGCCCCGACGGCAGGACGCTCGCGGTGGAGATGTTCCGCGGCAACGACACCCAGGTCGGGCTGCTGTCCGCGGACGGCGGCGCGGCGCGCGCCATCAGCCGCCTGCCAGGCCAGCACTGGGTCCACGACTGGTCGCCCGACGGCAGGCGCGTCCTGTACGCCGCCCGCCGCGACGGGCTCTGGAACGTCTACTGGATGGACGTCGAGAGCGGTGAGGAGCGGCGGCTCACGGACCACGGACGCGTGCGGGACGCCGTGCGCACGCCCGCCTGGTCGCCCGCCGGCGACCTCGTCGCCTACGAGCGCCTCGAGGCGTCGGGCGCGGTGTGGATCATCGAGCTGAGCGCCCCGCGGCCATGAGGACGAAGCGCGCCCATCGCACGGCGCAGGTTTGACGCTCCGCGGAGCCGTCGGTCATCATGACCGTTCATGCTGTGCCCCAAGTGCGCCGCGGAGAACCCGCTCGACGCGACGCGCTGCGCGAGCTGCTCCGACTCGCTGTCGGTCGCGATGCTCGAGGTGATCCGCGGTGAGGTCAGCGAGAAGATCCGCTTCCTGAAGCCCCGCCCGTACGAGGTGGGTCGCGCCCGCCACAACGACATCGCCCTCAACGAGCCGTCGATCTCCAAGCTGCACGCGCGCATCGACTACCAGGGCGGCCGCTTCTTCATCGAGGACGCCGGCAGCATGCACGGCGTCTACGTCAACGCCACCAAGATCCACCGCGTGGAGCTCACGCCGGGCGCCCAGGTCCAGCTCGGAAACGTCACGCTGAAGTTCTCGCCCCTCGGCAGCGACCAGGAAACCGGCGCCATGGCCAAGCTGCCCTGGGTGGAGCAGCAACACCTGCTGCTGCAGCTCGTCCAGGCCCTCAACTCGACGCTGGTGCTGAGCCCGGTGCTCGAGCAGGTGACCGACGCGATCATGCGCATCACGGGCGCGGAACGCGGCTTCCTGCTGCTCGCGGACGCCTCGCCGCCCAGCGCGCGCTACCCGGAGGTGGCCGGTCTGCGGCTGCGCGTGGCCCGCGGGCGGGCCGACCCGTCGGCGGCCAACGGCCACGGCATCTCGGGCGCGATCGTGCGCCGCGCCCTCGAGACGGGCGAGGTGGTCTCGACGCTGCGCAACCGCGGCGAGGTGCTCCTGGCATTCAAGTCGGCCCGCCCCGAGGACGACACACGCCCCGTCCAGACCATCGTCTGCCTGCCGCTGCGATCCCCGCGCGCCGGAGCGGACGGCAGCGGGAGCTTCCCGCCTGCACTGGGCGTGCTGTACGTCGACAACGCAGCCTCGGCCGCGCCCTTCAGCGACGACGCGCTGCGCGCGGCCGAGGCGCTCGTGCGCCACGCCGCGCTCGCGATCGAGAACGCTCAGCTGTTCGAGCGCGAGCAGCACACGATCGAGGAGCTGCAGAAGGCGCAGAAGCAGCTGCTGCAGTCGGAGAAGCTCGCCACGATCGGCCAGATGGCGGCGGGCATCGCCCACGAGCTCAACACGCCGCTCACCTACATCATGGGCAACCTCGAGCTCTTGGAGGTGCAGGAGCTGTCGGGGGCACAGCGCGAGATGCTGTCCTCGATCGCGCGCGGCGCGGACCGGATCCGTGCGCTCGCCCACCGCCTGCTCGCCTTCAGCCGACCGGCGCGCGAGGAGATGACGCCGCTCTCGCTCAACGACGTCGTCGAGCGCAGCCTCGAGCTGTGCCAGTACCAGATCGCGAGCGGCCGCGTCACGCTCGCCAAGGCGCTCGAGCCCGACCTGCCGCGCGTGCTCGGCGTTTCGAACCAGCTCGAGACCGCGCTCATCAACCTGGTCGTCAACGCCGTTCACGCGATGGGCGAGAAGGGCGGCACGCTCGGCGTCGCCACGCGCCGCCACGGAAACGACCTCGAGGTGCTGGTGAAGGACGAAGGGCCCGGGATTCCCGAGCGCATCCGCACCAGCCTGTTCGAGCCGTTCGTGACGACCAAGCCCGAGGGAAAGGGTACCGGGCTCGGCCTCTCCACCGTGCTGATGGTGATCGAGCGCCACAACGGGCACATCGACTTCGACAGCGAGGAAGGTCGCGGCACGACCTTCCGAATCACGCTGCCGCCCGCGCCGGCCTGAGCTCAGTCGCGCGACAGCTGCCGCCTCCCCCACGCCACGTGCAGGGAGACGCCGACGCCACCGCGCAGCGGGACGATGCCGGCGGTCGGCCGGGGCACCTCCGCCGGCCACCACTGCTCGGTCTTGAGCACCCAGCCCACGGCAGCGCCCACGGCGGCTCCGGCGGCAGCGCCAACCGCGGCCACGGCGCCCGGGCTGTACTCGGAATCGGTGTTGTAGTCGCCGAAAGTCATCAACAGCCCCGGCATGAGCCCGAATGCCGCACCCAGCACGGCGCCGCGCCCCGCCTTGGATCGGCGGCCGCCACTCACCTCGATCGTGGTCGTCGGCCCCAAGGGGACACGCGTGGGCGCGGCGCCCTTTTGGCCTTGCAGCAGGACCGCAGAAGGTTCGAGACCCACCACACTGCCGATGAGCGGCTGCGGGCCGGCCTCGGGCCCGCTCACGCGCACCCGGCTGCCGACGGCGACGGCGCGGGACCCCGCAGCAGAGGTTCCAGCGCCAATCAGCACGAGAACGATCGCGCCCAGGGTTTTCGTCATACGACACCGCGTCCTCTCGGCCTCAGCTGCATGCGGCCGGCCTACTCCGTGACGACGATTTCCCCGCGCTCGCGGCCGGCCTGGGCGCCGCTCTCGACGCAGCAGTAGAAGGGGAAGCTGCCGGTGCGCTCAGGGGTGAGCTCGAGCCTCGTCGGGCGGCCGTTCACCACCCGCTTCTCGATGCGCAGTCCGTCGACCGCGAAGCAGTGCTCGCCGTCGCCGCTCTGCAGGACGAGGCGCGCCGTCTCGCCCCGCCGGAGCGTGATGCGCGCGGGCTCGAAGCCGCGGCGCGTCACGCTCACCTCGACGCTGGGACCCGCGGGCGCCGCCTCGGCCGTCGCTTGCGCGACGGCCAGGAGTGCGAGGCCCGCGAGTCGCCGGCGGCTCACGTCAGTGCCGGTCGCGTCCGCCGCCACCGCCGCCGCCGCGACCGCCACGTCCGCCGCCACCACCACCGCCGGGACGGCGGTCACGCCCCTGCCCGCCGCCGTGGCCGCGGTCGTGTCCGCCACCGTGGCTGCGGCCCGAGGGGCCGTGGCCGCCGGGAGCACCCGACTGGCCTTCACCGCTGCCCGAGCCCACGGCCGCGGGCGTGCCGCCCTGGGCCTCCTCGAGCAGCGCCTTGCGCGAAAGGCGGATCTTGCCGGAGGGGTCGATGCTCACGACCTTGACCAGCACCTGGTCGCCTTCCTTCACCTCGTCGTGGACGTTGTTGACGCGGTGGTGGGCCATCTCGGACACGTGCAGCAGCCCGTCCGTGCCCGGCAGGATCTCGACGAACGCGCCGAACTCGACGACCCGCACCACCTTGCCCAGGTAGCTCTTGTTGAGCTCCGGCGTGGCGGTCAGCTCCTCGATGATCGCGATCGCCTTGCGCGCGGCCGACTCGTCGATCGACGCGATCGCCACGCGCCCGTCGTCCTCGATGTCGATCTTGCAGCCGGTGCGCTCGACGATCGAGCGGATCATCTTGCCGCCCGGCCCGATGATGTCGCGGATCTTGTCGACCGGCACGCGGATCGTGAGGATGCGCGGCGCGTACGGGCTGATCTCGGTGCGCGGCTGCGCAATCGCCTTCAGCATCTCGTCGAGGATGTAGATGCGGCCGGCGCGCGCCTGCTCGAGCGCGCCCGCCATCAGCGCCGGCGCGAGGCCGTCCACCTTGATGTCCATCTGCAGCGCGGTGATGCCGTTGCGCGTGCCGGCGACCTTGAAGTCCATGTCGCCGTAGTGGTCTTCCTCGCCGGCGATGTCGGTCAGCACCTGGTGCCGGCCGCCCTCCATCACGAGACCCATCGCCACGCCAGCCACCGGGTTCTTGATCGGCACGCCGGCGTCCATCAGCGCGAGCGTGCCGCCGCAGACGCTGGCCATCGACGACGAGCCGTTCGACTCGAGGATGTCCGACACGATCCGGATCGTGTACGGGAACACCTCCTCGGGCGGCAGCATCTCGCGCAGCGACCGCTCCGCGAGGACACCGTGGCCGATCTCGCGCCGGCCCGGGCCGCGCAGGAACTTCACCTCCCCGACCGAGAACGGCGGGAAATTGTAGTGGAGCATGAAGCGCTTGCGGTACTCGGCCTCCTGGACGGTGTCGATGATCTGCGAGTCCTCGGAGGTGCCGAGCGTGACCGTCACCAAAGCCTGAGTCTCGCCGCGCGTGAACAGCGCCGAGCCGTGGGTGCGCGGCAGGACACCCACCTCGCTCGTGATCTGGCGCACCTCGTCGAAGCGGCGGCCGTCGAGCCTGTGGCCGTTCTCGAAGATCTCGCGCTTCAGCAGCTTCTCGCGCAGGCCGTCGTAGACGGCCGGCACGGCCGTCTTGAGATCGGCCGCGTCCTCGGTGAGCGACGCGACGTAGTCGTCCTTCACCTTCTTCATCTTCGCGTAGGACTCGATCTTGCCCTTGTGGCGGACCGCCGCCAGCAGCGGCTCCGTGAGGGCACCCTCGATCGCCGCCACGAGCTGCGGATCGACCGTCTTCTTCGCGTGCGGCCGCTTCGGCTTGCCGGCCTTCGCGCGCAGCTCCTTCTGGAGCGCAACGATCTGCTTGATGACGTTGTGGCCCTCGACGAGCGCCTGGGCCATCACGGCCTCGGGCACCTCGTTCGCGCTCGCCTCGACCATCACGATCGCGTCCTCGGTGCCGGCCACCAGCAGGTTGAGCTGGCTCTTGGCCTTGAGGTCGGCCATCGCGGGATTCACGACACAGGCGCCGTCCCAGTAGCCCACGCGCACGGCGCCCACCGGGCGCTCGAACGGGATGTCGGAGATGTAGAGCGAGGTCGAGGCGCCGATGATCGCGAGCGTGTCGGAGTCGTTCTCGAGATCGGCCGAGAGCAGCAGGCCGATCACCTGCGTCTCGCACGCGTAGCCCTCGGGGAAGAGCGGACGCAACGGCCGGTCGATCATGCGCGAGGTCAGCACTTCTTTCTCGTTCGGGCGCCCCTCGCGCTTGAAGAACCCGCCGGGGATCTTGCCGCCGGCGTAGTTGCCCTCCCGGTAGTCGACCGTCAGGGGCAGGAAGTCGACGCCGGCGCGCGGATCCTTCTGCGCGCAGGCCGTCGCCAGGACCACCGTGTCGCCGAGGCGGATCACGACCGCGCCATCGGCCTGCTTGGCCATCTTCCCCGTCTCGATCGACAGGGTGTGGCGGCCAAGGGCCATTTCCACTCGTTCCATTGTTCCTTGCTCTCCGCTCTCAGCCGGCGACCGCCCTCGCGGCACGCCGGGAACAGGAGGAGCAGGCCCGCGAACGCCAGAGCCGCCCTCGAGGGCGGCGACGTCCCGGCCCTGGTCCGTGGTCAGCGGTTTACTTGCGGATGCCCAGCCGGCCGATCAGGACGCCGTAGCGCTCGCGGTCCTTGCCCTTCAGGTAGTCGAGCAGCCGACGGCGCTGTCCGACCAGCTGAAGAAGTCCCCGACGGGAATGATGGTCCTTCGGGTGGGACTTGAAATGCTCGTTGAGATAACTGATCCGCTCGCTGAGGAGGGCTGCCTGCACCTCGGGCGACCCCGTATCCGTGCCGTGGATCCGGTAACCCGAGACGACCTCCGTTTTCTGGGCTTTGCTGAAACTCACCGACTGACCTCCTAGTGACTCCTCTTTCCTCTTTTTGATGAACGGGAGAGAATACCACGCCCGGCTTCCCCCTGTAAACCCTTGGCCCCTAGCGAGCTTCATGACCTCCAGCGATGACCACCACCGCTTGATCGCCGGCCCCTGATCCTTGCCCTCTTTCGGATTCTTCCTGGTCTTCGCAGGTGTCGCCATCGTCCTGCCCGGGATCGCCCTGCAGCGGCTCGGCCGTGTGCCAATCGAGACGGGCCTCGTCGTGCCGCTCGGAACGGCGTTTTGCGCCCTGGTCTTCTGGCTCAGCCTCGCGGCGCACGTCCCGGCGCTCTTCCCTGTCGCCGTCGCCTCGCTCGTGGCCGCGGCCGGGCTCGCCCGGCGCGGGCCCCTCGAATGGGCCGCCGGCCCCTCGCTCCGCGGCGCGATTCCACCCGCTGTCGGGCTCGTCCTCCTGCTGGCGATCGCACAGTACCCGTGGAACAGGATCGAGGCCGAGACCGGCGACTTCCTCCTCGACCCGCTCGTCACGTCGGATTCGGCTTTTCACGTCGGGGTGACCCACGAGCTCCTCACCGGCGAGCCGCCGCAGGTCCCCGGAGTGGCCGGCTTTCCGCTCGGCTATCACCTCGGGACCGACCTCGTCCGCGCCGCGGCGCTGCGCTGGGCCGGCGTGGACCCGTGGGATTCGCTGACGCGCCTCGACGTCACGCTCTGGGGCTTCGGCCTCGTCCTCGCGCTCCGCTCGCTCACGGCGCGCCTCGGCGCGCCTCCGCTGGCCATAGCACTCGCGCCCTGGACGCTCTTCCTCACCGACTTCTCCTTCGTGTTCGCCTCGAACCCGCAGGCACATTGGTGGTGCGACCTGCTGCGCGGCAACCTCCTGCTCTCTCTCGTCTACTCGAACCCGCTGCTGCCCGCTCTGGGTCTCGCCCTCGCCGTGCTCGTCTCGTTTGCGCGCTTCGAGGAGACGAAGCGCCCCGGCCACCTGGCCTTCGCCGCGCTGCTGGCCGCTGCGGTGCCCTTCTTCAAGGTGTTCCTCGGCGCCCACCTGCTCCTCGCCCTCGGCGCCGCGTTCGTGCTGGCTCGGGGCGTCTCGCGCGCCGCCCTCGTCGTCACGGCCCTGCCTGCCGCCGTCGCGACGGCCGCCCTCGTGCTCGGCCAGGGCGCCGAGACCGTCGACGTCGCCTTCGCCCCGCTCGACCTCGTGCACGTGACGAGGGAGACGCTGGGGCTCGAGCCCGTCGCGGGCCTCCGCCTCGCGGCCGCGGCCGCCCTGTGGCTCGCGCTCTCGCTCGGCCTGCGCCTCTTCGGCCTGGCCGAAGCCTGGCGCGCGCTGCGCGGCTCGACGCTGGCATCGGCCACCGCGGCGCTCGCGCTGTCGGGCTGGCCGCTCGGCTTGCTGTTCCGCGTCGCCGCGCCCGAGGTGCTCGCCAACCAGAAGGTCGTCAACGACGCCGCCTACCTCGTCGAGCAGTCGGCGCCGCTCTTGTGGATCTTCGCGGCCGTGGCACTCGCCCGCCTCGCGCACACGCGCCGTCGACAGGCGCTCGTCGCGGCCGGCGTCCTGCTGCTCGCGACGCCTTCGACCTGGCAGTACGTCGCGAAGAAAGCGCGGACGGCTCCCGACCGCCTGCCCGCGCCGATGGTGCGCGCCATGGGCGCACTCGCCAGCGTCTCGCTACCGGGCGACGTCGTGCTGCAGCGGCCTGGAGGGCGCTACCCCCCGGTCCCCGTGGTGCTCGCGGGCCGGCGCGTGACCTACGAGCGCTTCACGCCCTATCTCACGCAGTTCGTGTCGAGGCCGGACCTCGAGGCTCGCCACGCCACCGTCTACCGCTTCTTCCGCACGGAGAGCCGGGACGAAGCGCTCGCGATCGCCGCCGATCTGGGGGCTTCGTACCTCGCGCTATACGGCAACGACCGCGTGAGGTTCGACACCACGGGAGTGCTCGAACCGGTACACGAGGAAACGGGCGCGCGCGTCTACCGAATCGTAGGAGCAAACCCGACGCAGTAGGCCCCCCGCGGAAGTAGGCCCCCGGGGGGGCATGGGGGGGCGAAGCCCCCCCATTTCAAGGAACGCCGACAACAACCCTGACCGTCCTCCCCTCTTCCATGATCCACGTTGAGGAGTAACGGACTGAAGCAACGGGCCGGAGCAACGGCCCCTGGGGGGCTCCTAAGGCGCCCCCCAGACCCCCTCCTTAGAAGCCCGCCGGGTAGCAGCTCGCGCGGTAGATTCCAGAGCCGGTCCGGATGTACTTGTCCTGGAAGTTGACGTCGTACTGCTCGCTGAAGGTATTCGAGCCCCGCTTGAGCGCGATCTCCTCGCCGTCGAACCTCGCGCAGTAGCCCTTCTGGGTCAGGATCGCGAGGAGGCCGTTGTTGTAGCCGTCGTGGTCCTTGACCAAAGGCCAGTTGGTTCCCTGCGCCGTCTCGTTGAAGTTGAACAGCTCCGGCTTCTCCTTCTGAAGCTGCTCGATGGCCCCTTCGACGTCTCCGTGGTACTTGCCCGATGGCTCGCGGCCGCAAGCGATCTCGTGGCTCGGCGCGAGCGGACAGCCCGCCATCTGCGGCCCCAGGCCGCGCGGAGCGAGCGGTATCGAGGATGGACGGCACGTCGTCCGGTAGCTCGTCGGTCCGAAGCGCACGCGATTCTGGGCCGTCAGCACGTCGTACTGCTCGTTCGAGCTCGAGCCGTCCGTGACCCCGAGCTCCTCGCCGTCCGTCTCGGCACACAGCCCTTGCCGGTCGAGCACCTTGATCAGCTCGACGTAGTACGCACCCACGCTTTTCACCTCGTCGCCGTCGAAGATGTACGACTGCTCGGTCTGCAGCGTGCGGATCGCCTGGTACACGACGTCGACATACTCCGGATTCTCCGCGCGGCAGGGAGCGTTCGGACTGCCGACGGCCAACTTCGTGCAACTCGACGACACCGGAGGATCGGGGGTCGGCCCCGGCGTCGGCGTCGGCGTCGTCACAGGAGGAATCGACGGACCCACAGGTCCAGCTCCAGAGCCGCCGCCGCCGCAGTAACCGAGCGCGAGCGCTCCGATTGCTACCATCAATAGACCCGAGGCACGTCTTCCCGCCTGTTTCATGCACGCATCTCCCTGGCCGCCCCAACGTGCGCGGCCGAACGCGTGACCTTAGCACACCTCGCGGAAGTCCTGATGTAAAAACAGGAAAATCGGGGCCTCGCCCTACGGTCAGCCGATCAGGACGAGGTCCGGATGGAGCGTTGGCCGCCGGTTCAGCCCCGGCTCGGCGCTCGGCAGTCCGCGTCGAACCGCGAGTGCAATGAGCTCGCCCTGCTCGTCGACGAGCCTGACGCGCTCCACGCCGGGCTCCGGGAAACCCGAGAGCACGTGCTCGGCGCCGAGCTCGCGGCCGTGGCCCACGTGCCGCCGGCCCTCTTCCCCGACGCACACCGCCGGCAGGTCGAGCAGCAGCCCCGAGAGCGAAATCAGGCGCTCGCGCGCGCCAGTCAACACGTCTCCCGCCACCGACTCCGCGAGCGAGAAGACGCCGGAGCGCGTTCGCCGCAGCGCCGTGAGGTGCGCTCCGGTCCCCAGGCGCTCGCCCAGGTCGCGCGCCAGAGCGCGCACGTAGAAGCCCGCGCTGCAGCGCACGTCCAGCTCGAGCGTGTCGGATTCGTGGCCGACGAGCGCCAGCGAGTGCACCGTGACCGGCGTCGCCGCGCGCGCCACGGCCTCGCCCCGGCGCGCCAGCTCGTAGAGGCGACGGCCGCCGACCTGGCGCGCGGAGAAGGCCGGTGGCACCTGGTCGAAGGAGCCGACGAGCGCGGCCAGGGCCTCGGCCAGCACGGTGCGCGAGACCTCCACCGGCCGCGGCACTCCGAGCGGATCGCCCGTCAGGTCGTCGGTCGTCGTCGCGAAGCCGAGCCGCACGCGCGCGCGGTACTCCTTGTCCGCCGCGGCCAGGAAGCGCGCGAGCCGGGTCGCGCGGCCGACGCAGAGGACCAGGACACCCGTCGCGAACGGGTCGAGCGTCCCCGTGTGCCCGACGCGGCGCGTTCCGAGCGCGCGGCGGGCGCGGTCCACGACGTCGTGGGACGTGGGGCCCGCCGGCTTGTCGACGACCAGGACGCCGTCCACCGCCGGCCTACTCGGGCTGGCCGCCCGAGCCGCCTTCGCCGTCGTCGTCCGGAGGCCGCGCCGCTTCGGCGCGCACGCGCTCCGCCTCGAGCAGGCTCGCCACGCGGTCCGTGGCGTCGAGGCCCTTGTCGTAGCGGAAGTCGATCTCGGGCGTGTGGCGGATGCGCAGCCTGCGCCCAAGCTGGCGGCGCACGAATCCGCTCGCCTGCCGCAGCGCCGCGAGGCTCTTCTCGCGCTCGGCCTCGCTGCCCAGCACGCCGACGTGGACGCGCGCGTGGCCGAGGTCGTGGGCCAGCTCGACGCGCGTCACCGTGACGAAGCCGAGCCGCGGGTCCTTCAGGTCGGACGCGATCATGCGCGCGACCTGCTCGCGGATCTCCTCGGCAAGCCGCTCCGCCCGGCGTCCCATCAGAGGATCTCCAGCTGCTGGTCCACGAGCAGCACGTCGCGCGCGGTCGCGGCCTCGCCCGCCACGGCCGACAGCGTCGACTCCAGGTGCCCGTGGTCGGTGTTCACCGACACGACCGCCAGGCGCGCCCGCTGCCACAGGTCCTGGTGCTCGACTTCGGCGATCGCGACGTTGTGCCGGTTGCGCACCTTGGTCTCGAGGCTCCGCAAGGCCTGCCGCTTGTCCTTTAGAGAACGGGCGCCAGGAAAGTGCAGGTCCAGAGTCAAGAGCCCGATCACCATTGGCCACCCAGGGGGGCCTGGGGGGACGAAGTCCCCGATAGGCCACATAGGGGGGTCTGGGGGGACGAAGTCCCCCCAGAACAAGGAAGGAGGCAGCAGCCCCGTGGCCGTTCACGCACCTTCCGCGATCCCACTTGAAGAGTCACAGGCAAGAATACGACGGACGGAGCGAAGGACTACAGCGTTTCCTTGACCTTCTCCGTCGTGAAGAACTCGATCACGTCGCCCGGCTTGACGTCGTTGTAGCCGGCGATGCCGATGCCGCACTCGAAGCCTTGCTTCACCTCGCCGGCGTCGTCCTTGAAGCGCTTCAGCGAGCTCACCTTGCCGGTATGGATCACGACGTTGTCGCGCAGCAGCCGGATCTGCGCCGTGCGCGTGACGCGGCCGTCCGTCACGTAGCTGCCGGCGATCGTGCCGACCTTCGAGATCTTGAAGGTGTCGCGCACCTCGGCGGCGCCCAGCCGCACCTCGCGCAGCGTCGGCTCGAGCAGGCCCTCCATGGCCTTCTTCATCTCCTCGGCCACGTCGTAGATGATCGTGTAGAGGCGCAGCTCGACCTCGTCGCGCTCGGCAATCTCGGCTGCCTTGCGCTCCGGACGGACGTTGAAGCCGATCACGACGGCGTTCGACGCGGCCGCGAGCAGCACGTCGCCCTCGGTGACGGCTCCCACGCCCTGGCGGATGATGCGGACCTTGATCTTCTCCTGCGGCAGCTTGGCGAGCTGGTCGGCGACCGCCTCGAGCGAGCCCTGCACGTCCGCCTTCAGCACCAGCAGCAGCTCCTTGAGCTGGCCGTCGGCGATCGCACGCCCGAGATCTTCGAGCCGGACGCGCGACGAGGCCGACAGCGCCTTCTCGCGCATCTTGAGCTGGCGGAAGTTCACGATCGACTGCGCCTTCAGGCTGTCCGTGACGACGAGCAGCTGGTCGCCGGGCTCCGGCAGCGAGGGCAGGCCCAGCACCTCGACCGGCGTCGCAGGCCCGGCCGACTTCAGGCGCGCGCCGCGGTCGTCCACGAGCGCGCGGATCTTGCCGGTGACGGCGCCGGCGACGACCGTGTCGCCGATGCTGAGCGTACCGTCTTGCACCAGCACGGTCGCCACGGGGCCGCGCCCCTTGTCGAGCCGTGCCTCGAGCACGGTGCCGAGCGCCGGCTTCTTGGGGTTGGCCTTGACCTCCTGCATGTCGGCCACCAGCAGCAGCATCTCGAGCAGCTGATCGAGGCCCTGCTGCTTCTTCGCCGAAACGTTCACGAACACGTTGGTGCCGCCCCACTCCTCGGGCATCAGCCCGCGGTCGGAGAGCTGCTGGCGCACACGATCGGGCTGCGCTTCCGGCTTGTCGATCTTGTTGACCGCGACCACGATCGGCACTCCCGCCGCCTTGGCGTGGTCCATCGCCTCGAGCGTCTGCGGCATGACGCCGTCGTCGGCGGCCACGACCAGCACCACGATGTCGGTCACCTTGGCGCCGCGCGCGCGCATCAGCGTGAACGCTTCGTGGCCGGGCGTGTCGAGGAAGACGACGCGCCGCGTGCCGACGTCCACGTGGTAGGCGCCGATGTGCTGCGTGATCCCGCCGGCCTCGCCCGCCGCGACAGTGGTCTGCCGGATCGCGTCGAGGAGCGACGTCTTGCCGTGGTCGACGTGGCCCATGACCGTGATCACGGGCGCCCTCGGCACGAGGTCTTCCGGCTTCGACTCGACCTCACCGAACTTGAACTGCTCCTCTTCGAAGGACTGGATCTGCGCTTCGTAGCCGAACTCCTTGCAGATCTCGATCGCGAGCGCGGGCTCCAGGCTCTGGTTGACGGTCGCCATGATCCCGCGCGAGATGAGCGACTTCATGATGTCGCGCGACTTGGCGTCCGGCATCTTCTCCGAGAGCTCCTTGACCGTCACGCCCTCGGACAGGTTGATCTGGCGCATCGGGCCGGTGTAGACCGGCCGCTCCTCGCGCTGGACGACCACGGGCGTGCGCGTCTTCGGGCGCGGAGCCGGCCGGCCGACGGGCCGCGGCGGGCCGGGCGGTGCCGGACGCGCGTAGGGCGACGCGCCGGGTCGCGCCATCACGCCCGGTCGGCCCGCGCTCGGGTACGGCGAACGCGGCAGACCCGAGCCGGCCACGGCGTGCGGACTCGTGGGGTGCGGGCTCGTCGGATGCGGGCCGGAGGGCCGCGGCGGAGCGATGGGCCGCAATGGCCTCGGCGGCGCGGGCCGCGCGATGACGCGCGGCGCGGCAGACGGGCTCACGGCTTCGACGGCTGGCGCCGCAGTCGCAACGGCGGGAGCCGCCGACGGTGAGGCCGGCGGCGGCGGCGGAGCGGCAGGGGCGATCGGTCGGACCGGACCGCCCAGACGCGCCGCCGTCACGGTCGTGCGCACGGGGCCGGGCGGGGGCGCCGGCAGGGGCGTCGTCGCGGGCGGCTCGGGCTCAGGCGCAGGCATCGCCTCGTAGCCCTCCGCCTCGGGCTCGTCCTCGAGCGGCTCGTCGACGGGAAGCGGCTCGACGCGTGGCGTGGCGCTCTTGGGCGCGAGGCGCGGGGCGCCGGCGGCGTGCGTCAGCACGGTCCCGGTCGCGTCCGTGGACTTCTCGGGCTCGGCCTTGCGGCGGCGGCCCGCCTTGCGCTCCTCGGCGGCGATCCGCGCCTCTTCGGCCGCGGCCTCGCGGGCCGCGCGCTCGGCGGCGACCCGCTCCTGCTGCTCGCGCTCCAGCCGGTCCCGCTCGTCCTCGTCTTCCTCGCTGCCGTAGACGCGCTTCTTCTTGGCGGTCAGGGCGTCGATCTTGAGGATGCGCCGGAGCTTGTCCGCCGTGTCCTCGTCGATCGAGCTGGAGGCGGTCTTCACCTCGACGCCGAGCTTCCTCAGGCGGTCGATGACCTCCTGGCTCGACAGCTTCAGATCCCGGGCGAGCCCGAAGACCCTAACGTTCCCCATCCGCGCCACCCTCCTCTGCGCCGCCACCGGCCGCGGTCTCCGCCGTCTCGGCGGCCGCTTCCGGCTTCGTCTCCTCGCCAGCGTCGGCGGGGCTCGCGTCCAGGGCCGCCTGCTCCGCGGCCGCCTGCTCCGCCACGGCCTGCTCCGCCGCCGCCTGGTCTGCTGCGGCCTGGTCCGCCGCCGCCTGGTCCGCCGCCGCCTGCTCGGCCGCGAGCCGCTCGGCCTCGAAGGCCGCGTCGCGCGCGTCCCATTCCGCCTGGGCGAGCGCTGCCGCCGCGCGCACCTGCTCGAGGGTCTTCGGGCCCACGCCCTCGAGCGTGCCGATGTCCTCGTCGCTCATCTCGGCGAGGTGCGCGAGCCCGTGGATGCCGGCCTCGACCAGCTTCTGCACCATAGGCGCCCCGAGTCCGTGGGCCTCGAGGCTGCGGATCTCGTCCACCGCGCGCGCCATGCGCGCCATCTCGGCCTCGACCTCGCGGCGCTTCTCTTCCTCGCTCTTGATGTCGATGCGCCAGCCGACGAGCTTCGCCGCAAGGCGGACGTTCTGGCCCTTCTTGCCGATCGCGAGGCTCAGCTGCTTGTCCTCGACCACGACCTCCATGATCCGCTGCTCCTCGTCGACGATCTGGACCCGGCTCACCTTCGCGGGCGACAGCGCGTTCAGCACGAAAGTCGTCGCGTCGTCGCTCCACTCGACGATGTCGATCTTCTCGCCGCGCAGCTCGCGGATGATCGACTGCACGCGGGTGCCCTTCATCCCGACGCAGGCGCCCACCGGGTCGACGTCGCGCTCGCGCGAGACGACCGCGACCTTCGCGCGCTCGCCGGCCTCGCGCACCGCGCCCCGGATCTGGACGGTGCCGTCGTAGATCTCGGGCACCTCCATCTCGAACAGCTTGATCAGCAGGGCCGGGTCGGTGCGGCTGACGATCACCTGCGGGCCCTTGGCCGCCTTGGCCACGCGGACGATCGCGACGCGCACGCGGTCGCCGGTCTGGTACGCCTCGGCGCGGCTCTGCTCCTTGCGCGGCAGGAGCGCCTCGGCGCGCCCGAGGTCGACCACGAAATCGCCCATCTCCTGGCGCTTGACGATGCCGTTCACCACCTCGCCCACGCGCCCGGAGTACTCGGCGAACACGTTGTCGCGCTCGGCCTCGCGCACCTTCTGGAAGATCACCTGCTTCGCCGTCTGCGCGGCGATGCGCCCCAGCACGTCGGTCGGCTTGGGGAACTCGATCTCCTGCCCGAGCTCGAGCTCCGCGCCCGGGAACATCTGGCGCGCATCCTCGAGCCCGAGCTGCGTCTCGGGGATCTCGACCGTCTCGACCACCATCTTGACGGCGAAGACCTCGATCTGCCCGGTCTCCTCGTTGAAGCGGCTGCGGAGGTCCTCCGCGCCCTTGTAGTACTTCTTCGAGGCGGTGAGGATCGCGTCCTCGATGGCGGCGATGATCACGTCGGGATTGATGTTCTTCTCCCGGCTGATCTGCTCGATCTGCTGTCGCAGCTGATTGGCCATCGCTCGTTTCGCTCGTTTATCCGTTCTTCGGGAACTCGACCTCGAGGCGCCCGTGGGAGAGCTTCGCGAGCGGCACGCGCGCGCTCTGCTTCTCTCCCTCGAGCTCCAGGGTCACGATGCCGTCGTCGCAGCTGACGATGCGGCCGGTCCAGTGGCGGCGGCCCTCGACGGGCTCGTAGCTCGAGAGCTTCGCGAGCCGTCCCGCGAAGCGCCGGTAGTCCGCTTCGCCGCGCAGGGGCCGGTCGAGTCCGGGCGAGGAAACCTCGAGGGTATAGCGGCCCTCGATCGGGTCCTCGGCGTCGAGGATGGCTGACACCTCCTCGGAGACGGACTGCAGCTCCTCGAGGCCGATCCCGCCGGAGCGGTCCACGTAGAGGCGCAGCAGCGCCGCGCCGCCGGCGCGCTTCAGCTCGACGTCCACGAGCTCGAAGCCGCGGTCGGCGGTCACCCGCTGGGCGACGGACCTCACCCGCTCCACCGTCCCCTCCTGCCTCGCCAGATTTTCCTCCAAAAAAAAGAGTGGGCGAGCCCACTCTGGTCCAGCGCCCGTTGCCAGAACGGAAAGTGTAGCAGGGATTTGGGGTTTGTCGCAAGGATCCCCCTTGAAAGCGCGGAGGTGCTCGATGTATACGTCTTCGGAACATCGTGCGCCCGGCGCGCGTCCTTCGTTCCCGAACACTCGCGTCCTTCGTTCCCGAATACTTAAGGAGGTCGTCACTCATGATTCGTGCTGGTCGCCTAGCGACTCTACTGGCCGTAGCGCTACTCCTGCCTGCCCTGGGCTTCCCCCAGTCCCAGGCCACCACCGGCGTCATCGAGGGCACCGTCAGCGACCCCACCGGCGCTGCCGTCCCGGGCGCGACCGTGGTCGTGAAGAACACGGCCACCAACCTGGAGCGCACGCTCGCGACCGACGCGGACGGCCGCTTCCGCGCGCTGCTGCTCCCGGTCGGCCCCTATCGGCTGAGCGTGACCGCCGCCGGCTTCGCCAAGGTAGTGCGCGAGGGTGTCGTGCTCACGGTCGGCCAGTCGGCGAACTTCGCGATCGCGCTCAAGGTCTCGAACGTCCAGGAGGAGATCGTCGTCTCGGCCGACTCGCCGGTGATCGAGACGACCCGCGCGGAGTCCTCGTCGCGCATCAACCAGGCGACGATCGAGGGGCTGCCGAACAACGGTCGCAACTTCCTCGACTTCACGAAGCTCACCCCCGGTGTCTCGATCGTGCAGGGGCCGGACGGCGACGAGCTCACGATCAACGGCCAGAAGGGCATCTACAACAACATCTCGGTCGACGGCGCAGACTTCAACAACCCGTTCTTCGGCGAGCAGCGCGGCGGCCAGCGCCCGGCCTTCACCTTCAACATGGACGCGGTGCAGGAGGTGGTGGTCGTCGCTTCCGGCGCCAACGCCGAGTTCGGCCGCTCGAACGGCGGCTTCGTGAACGTGGTCACCAAGTCGGGCACCAACGAGATGCACGGCACGCTGCACGCCTACTTCAAGGACGACGCGCTCAGCTCGGCGCCGAAGCGGGCCGACGGCAGCGAGTCCGAGAAGACGCCTTTCTCGCAGCAGCAGTTCGGCTTCACCCTCGGCGGGCCGATCGTGAAGGACAAGGCGTTCTACTTCGTGGCGCTCGACTACCAGAGCGGCAGCTCGACCAAGCAGATCAACCCGTTGCGGATCGAGCAGCGGGTCGTCGACTACTTCGCGAGCCTCGGCAGCCCCGGCGAAAACGGCCCGATCGAGCGCACGAACGACGCGCGCGTGTTCCTGGCCAAGGTCGACTGGCAGCTCAACCAGAAGCACCTGCTGACGCTGCGCTACAACTACACCTGGTCCGAGCAGAAGAACGGCACCTTCGACGTCGACTCCTGGGGCGTGAGCGCCAACGCGGACGAGAAGGACGACTCGAACGCGGTCACCGGCTCGCTGGTCTCCAACCTGTCGGCGACGCTCTTGAACGAGTTCCGCTTCCAGTGGGCGCGCGAGAACCGGCCGCGGCCCTACCTCGGGCCGGACATCACCGGCCAGAGCCGGCCGCTGCCGGACACGGCCTTCGATTTCGGCCGCGCCTATCGTTTCGGCGAGCCGTTCTTCATCCCGGTCGACTACTTCGACGAGCGGATCCAGTTCAACAACAACCTGTCGCTCGTGAAGGGCCGCCACTCGATGAAGTTCGGCGTCGAGTTCAACCGGGTGCACTCCAACCAGACGTTCCGCGGCTTCCAGAACGGGCGCTACATCTTCGGCTCGACCGACGGCTTCCTGAACTACGCGCGCAACCCGCGCTACGTCGAGTGCTCGAACGGCTCGACCTCCGAGACGGGCGCCTGCCCGAGCGGGAGCGACATCACCGGTCCGCTGCTGCTGTTCCTCCAGCAGTTCGGCGTCGGCGGCCTCTCGGCCGAGGAGGCGGGCACGCAGGACATCCCGCAGACCGAGCTCGCGTTCTTCGCGCAGGACAAGTGGCAGCCCAACCGCACCCTGACGGTCAGCTACGGCCTGCGCTGGGAGATGCAACAACAGGCCGACATGATCACGCCGGCGAACGAGGTCTTCTACGCCCCGTTCATCGGCCAGACCGTCACAAACTCGTTCGGCTCGTGGCGCTTCCCGTCGAACGGCGAGATCCCATCGGACATGCAGATGTGGCAGCCGCGGCTCGGCATCTCCTGGGACCCGAGCGCCGACGGAAAGACGGTCGTGCGCGTGAACGGCGGCCTGTTCTACGGGCGCGTGCCCGGCCTGGCGCTCGCCTCGTCGCGCTCGACGAACGGCAGCCGCGCCCAGAACGCCTTCCGCGCCAGCTTCTTCAACGGCTTCGGCGTCACGCCGCCCACGTATCCCAACCTGCTCCCGCCCGAGGCTGGCCAGGGCGTGCCCGATCACCCGGGCGTGTTCGTCTTCAACGAGAACTTCCAGAACCCGCGCACCTGGTCCGCCTCGGCGTCCGTCGAGCGGGAGGTCGTGCAGGACCTGGCGGTGCTGCTCCAGTACAACTATGCCAAGGGCGAGCACATCACGCGCTTCCTCGAGCTCAACGACACGGCCTTCGGCTGCCCGTGGGGCACCGGCCTCCAGCCCGGCGGGACCAACGGCATCGCCTGCGGCACCTCCGGCGGCGGCGGGCTGACGAGCGTCGAGTCCACGGCCAAGAGCAGCTACAGCGGGCTCACGTTCGGCCTCACCAAGCGCCTCGCCGACAACTACCAGTTCCAGGTCAACTACACGCTGTCCTGGGACAAGTCCGACGACGACAACGAGCGCGACCCGTTCACCTATCGCTACATCCGGTACGACAACCTCGACGCCGAGTACGGCTACTCCGACCGCGACCAGCGCCACCGGCTGAACGGCGTGCTGCTGTGGCTCGCGCCCGGCAAGGTGAACGTCAACCTGCGCTACTCCTACCGCTCGGCGCAGCCGCTGTCGTTGAGCGCGACGGGCGCCGTCTCGCAGGCGCCCTTCGGCCCGACGTCGGACCGGATCCGGGCCGACGGCTCGATCGTCGAGCGCAACGCCGGACGCAAGGACAACGAGTACTCCTCGCTCGACCTGCGCTTCTCACGCGAGTTCGCGCTCGGCAGGCGCATCGCGATCGAGCCGATCGTCGAGGTCTTCAACCTCTTCAACTCGAAGAACCTGCTCGTGCCGCAGACCACCAACCTGGTGTTCAACTTCGACGGCACGATCACGAGCGGCCTCGGCGCGCCGCGCCAGTGGCAGCTCGGCGCCAGGCTGATCTGGTAGCGCCCGACAAGGGGCCGGCCCGCGGGGCCGGCCCCACGCTCCCGCTCGTCCTGCTCCTGGCACTGGCTGCCAGCGACGGCCGCGCCGACGTGACGTCACCGGCGGCAGAGCGGGACCTGGCACGAGCCATTTACAGGGAGCTCGTCGAGATCAACACGACCGACTCGTCCGGCGACTGCACCAGGGCCGCGGAGGCGATGGCCGCGCGGCTCCGGGCCGCGGGCCTCGAGGCGGCGGACGTCCAGGTGCTGGGCCCCGATCCGCGTAAGGGCAACCTCGTGGCCCGCCTTCGTGGCACCGGACAGCGCCGACCGCTCCTCTTGCTCGCACACCTCGACGTCGTGGAGGCACGCCGCGAGGACTGGTCGTTCGACCCCTTCGTCTTCCGCGAGGAAGGCGGCTATTTCTACGGAAGGGGTACGAGCGACGACAAGGCCATGGCCGCGATCTTCGTGGCCAACCTGATCCGCTACCTTCGGGAAGGCTTCCGGCCCGACCGCGACCTCGTCCTCGCCCTGACCGCCGACGAAGAAGGAGGAAGCTTCAACGGCGTCGATTGGCTGCTGACGAACCACCGCCATCTCCTGGACGCCGAGCTGGCGCTGAACGAGGGCGGGGGCGGTCAGACGAAGGACGGCCGCCGGATCGCGAATACGGTGCAGGCCAGCGAGAAGGTGTTCCAGAGCTTTCGCCTGGAAGTGAAGAACCGCGGCGGCCACAGCTCGCTTCCCGTCCCCGACAACGCGATCTATCGCCTGGCGGAGGGGCTCATTCGCTTCTCACGCTATCGATTCCCCGCGCGCCTCAACGACGTGACGCGCCTCTTCTTCGAGCGCTCCGCGGCGACAGTGCCGGAGCCGGAGGCCTCCGACCGCCGTGCCGTGGCCAGGATTCCGCCGGACCTCGCGGCGGCTGACCGGCTCTCGACGCAGCCCTACCTCAACGCGCGGCTTCGGACGACCTGCGTCGCGACTCTTTTGGAGGGCGGCCACGCCGAGAATGCGCTGCCCCAGACGGCTCGAGCCACCGTCAACTGCCGGATGCTGCCCGACGAGGAGCCGGAACGGGTGAAGGCCGCCATCGTGGCGGCGCTCGCCGACGAGGCGATCGCCGTCACAGAGGTCGCGCAGGCCAGGCCCAGCCCGCCTTCGCCCGTGACCGCCGACGTGCTGTCGCTCATCGAGCGCATCAGCGCCTCGATGTGGCCGGGCGTTCCGGTGATCCCGAGCATGAGCGCGGGCGCGACCGACGCCGTCTTTCTCCGGGCCGCGGGCATTCCCGTCTACGGGGTCGACGGGATCTTCGAAGACGTGGACGACGTTCGCGCCCACGGCCGGGACGAGCGCGAGAGCGTGACGTCGTTCTACGAGGGACAGGAGTTCCTGTACCGGCTGGTCAAGGCGCTGTCGTCGGCGGGCGGAGCGCGCTAGACGACGCGCGCAACCAGGTCGTAGTGGTGGGCTTCGGTGACCTCGCAGGTCACGAAGCTGCCCGGCTCGGCGGTCCCGTCGTTGACGATCACCTGCCCGTCGATCTCGGGAGCCTGCGTCGCCAGCCGGCCCCGAAGCAGCAGGTCGCTGTCCGGGTGCGTGCCCTCGACCAGCACCTCGACGCGCTCGCCGACGCGGGCCCGGTTGCGGCGCAGTGACAGCTTCTTCTGCAGCGACATCAGCTTGCGCTTGCGAGACTCCTTGACGCGGCCCGGCACCCGACCCGGCAGGTCCCACGACGTCGTGCCCTCCTCGTCGGAGAAGGTGAAGACGCCGACGTTGTCGAAGCGGCCCGCTTCCACGAACTCGACGAGCTTCGCGAAGTCCTCATTCGTCTCCCCGGGGAAGCCGACGATGAACGACGTGCGGACCGCGACGCCAGGCACCCGCTCGCGGATCCTCTCCACCATCCCGAGCAGGTTGCCTTTGCCGGTCGGACGCTTCATCCGCTTCAGGACCGGCTCGCTCGCGTGCTGCAGCGGGATGTCCACGTACTTGACGACCTTGTCCTCGCTCGCGATCGCGTCGAGCACCTTGTCGCTGAGGGTCGAGGGATACGCGTACATCACCCGGATCCAGCGAATCCCGTCCACGCGCCCGAGCCGCCGCAGCAGGTAGGCGAGCCCGTCGCGCACGCCGTGGTCCAGGCCGTAGCGCGTCGAGTCCTGCGCCACGAGCACGATCTCGCGCACGCCGCGGGCCGCCAGCGCGCGCGTCTCGCTCACGATGTCCTCGACGCTGCGGCTGCGGTGCCGGCCCCGCAGCTTCGGGATGATGCAGAACGAGCAGGTGTAGTCGCAGCCCTCGCTGATCTTCACGTAGGCGAGCCAGGGCGGGGTCGACAGAATGCGCGGCAGCGTGTGGTCGTAGACCCAGGTGGGCAGGTCGGGCCCCGCCTCCTCGCGCGTGGTGGCGTCGCCCGACACCGCGCGCAGGATCTCGGCGACCTGGCCCGTGCCGAGCGTCGCGTCGATCTCCGGGATCTCCTTGCGAAGCTCGGCGTCGTAGCGCTCCGAGAGACAACCGGTCACGACGAGGCGTTTCGCCCGGCCGACCTCTTTCTCGCGCGCCATCTCGAGGATCGTGTCGACGGACTCCTGCTTGGCCCGGTCGATGAACGCGCAGGTGTTGACGACGATCACGTCCGCCTGCCGGGCGTCGGGCACGAGCTCGTAGCCGGCGCCCTGGAGCCGCCCGAGCATCACCTCGCCGTCGACCAGGTTCTTGGGGCACCCCAAAGACACCATCCCAATGGTCTTGCCGGTGGCTTCGCTCATGATCGTGCGTGCGTCGTCCGGTCTCAGTTGGCCTTGCCGCTCGCGTCGATCTCGTTGCCCCAGTCGCGCAGCTTCTCGCGGTCGCTCGCGGCGTAGAGCTCGTCGCCCAGGTCGGCGATCTGGTCGGAGATGCCGCCGAGCACCTCCATCTCCTCCCCCTGCTGCGACATGAGCGAGAGGTGATGGGCGATGGCGTCGAGCCGGGGCACCGACTTGTCCATCGCCAGGAGCAGCCCCTCGACCAGTTCCACCAGGGCCTTCCGGCTGAGGCCGTCGTGCCACGTCGGTTCCATCGATCCTCCAGGACGGGCCCGTCCGAGAGGACCCGAACGCTCATTCTACCCCGGCCTGGGCTACCGACAGCGAACGCTATACTCCACGTCGCAAGGGGGAGAGACACGATGGGCACGGGAGCGAAGGTCGCGATCGGCTGCGGCTGCGTCGTCCTGCTGGGCACGGCGGCCGTCCTCGGCGTGGTCGGCGCCGGGGCGTGGTGGGCCAAGGACAAGCTCCAGGAGGTCTCCACGGGCATCGGCGACTTGACGGCCCAGAGCGAGGAGATGGAGCGCTACGAGAAGCAGGCGAATGCCAACCCCTACACTCCGAAGCCGAACGGCGTGATCGCCGAGGACCGCTTCCTGAAATTCCTGGACGTGCGCCGGCAGGTCCACGCGGTCTACGGAAAGTACGAGGCGGAGCTCAGCGACATCGAGAAGAAGGCCGAGTCGTCCAGCGACAAGCTGACGCTCTCCGAGCTCTGGTCGGCAGGTGGGTCGCTGGCCCGAATGGCGGGCGCGATCCGCCTCGAGCAGATGAAAGCGCTCGCCTCCGTGGGCATGAGCGAGGGCGAGTACCGCGACGTTCAGCTCGCCGTCTACAAGTCCGCCTGGGCCGCAGGTTCCGAGACGAAGTCCGGGCAGCTGCCGGCGGAGGCCATCTCCGGGGCGGTGGCGGACGCGGCGAAGCAGCTCCCGGAGGGGCACTTGAGCGACGAGGACGCGCGCAAGCTGAAGGAAGCCATGGGGCAGATGGGCGACAACGCCGAGCAGGCGCTCCACGTGCCGCGCGCCAACGTCGAGCTGTTCCGCAAGCACGAGGCCGAGATCCGCAAGTACACCATGCACAGCCTCGCCTTCATCGGGCTCTAGAGCGCCCGCAGCAGCCGGTCGGCGACGACGGCCGCGCCGTCCAAGGAAGGCGGAGCCGGAAACGGTTGCTCGAGCACGCTCGCGAGCGCTCGCTCGAGCCGCCCCTCGCGCACCTCGGCGTTCGACGCGAACGCGACCGGCAGGTAGCGCGGCATCTCGCCCACGAGCACCGGGTACTCCGGGAAATCTCCGCGGTCCGTGTACACGAGCCGCGCGCCTGCCCCGATGCAGTCGGTGACGATCCCGTAGCCCGGCTTCGAGACGACGACGTCGGCGGCGCCCACGAGGTCCGGGTAGCCGAGGCCGGCAGCGGCCAGATGAGACGCGTCGAGACGGCGCAGGTTCGGGGGCGCGGGGCCGTCGGCTGCGCGGCCCGTCAGGACGAAGCTCCAGGCGTCGAGCCGAGCGTAGGCCGCCGGCTGCAGTCCGGGCATGCCTACGCCCCCGAACGAGAGCAGCACGACAGGACCGTCTGCGAGCCCGAGCCGCCGGCGCGCCTCGGTCTTCCCCACCCCGGGTCTTCGCACCACGAGCGGAACGTCTTCGACGCGCGCGAACGCCGACAGGTCGCCGGCGAAGGGCAGCCGCAGCAGGAGCCCGGCGCGCGCGTAGGCCTCGGCCGCGTGCCGGCCGGCCTCGGCGAACGCAGGCTCGCGCGCCGCGAGGTGCCGGTAGATCCAGTCCCACGAGAAGTTACCGAGCGCGATCGACCGGATACCGGCCTCGGCGGCGGCCGCGAACGCGAGCGGAGGAATGTCGCCGACCACGAGCCGGGCTCCGGACTCGCGAAGGACGTTCGCCTCCGCGGCGACCCGGCTCTCCCAACCGGCGAGAAAGTCCGAGAGCGCGGCCGCCGTCGACGCCTCGTCGATCGTCAGCGCGTCTTTCTGGACGAGGCCGACGTCGCAGTGGACGGTGCGGATCGACGTCGGCCCGCCAACGACCTCGAAAAGCGGGGCGGGCGCCGACGTGCAGACCGTCACCGGAAGGTCGGGCGCCCGCTGGCGCAGGACGCGCAGCACCTCGGCCGTCCGCGTCGCGTGCCCGTACCCGTGCCCCGAGACGTACGCGGCGAGCACGATCAGCTCGAGCGCACGGCCTAGGGCAGCGCGAACGCCACGTAGCTGCCGCCGGACGGGGCGCCCCACTTGCCGCCCCCGGCGGCGATGACCACGAACTGCCGGCCGTTCACCTCGTAGACGGCCGGAGTGGCGTTGCCGGCGGCCGGCAGGCTCGTCTCCCACAGCAGCTTTCCGCTCCTGGCCTCGAACGCACGGAACTTGCTGTCGTACACCGTCGCGCCGATGAACAGCAGTCCGCTCGCCGTGACGACGGGCCCGCCGTAGTTTTCGCTGCCGGTTCCGGTCAGGCCGGAGCCCGGCATCTCGCCGAGCGGCACCTGCCAGGCGATCGCCGCCCGGTTCATGTCGATGGCCGTGAGCGTGCCCCAGGGCGGCTTCACCGCGGGAAAGCCGTCGGGATCCGTCAGGCGGGCGTAACCGTCGAGCGAGTAGCGGACGTCGAAGGGCGTGGGCTGCCCGGCGTCGACGCCGACGGATTTCCCGCTCACGACGTACGCGACGATCGCCCGGCGCTTGGCCGCGTGCATCGCGGTGTATCCGGGCATGCGGCCTGCCCCGTGCTCCACGACCGCGGCGACCTGGTCGACGCTGCGCCGCTCGCCGATGCCGGCGAGGGACGGGAACTCGGGCGGGCTCCCGCGCAGGTCGGACCGGTGGCACGAGGCGCAATACGCCTCGTAGAGCGCCTTGCCCGAAGTCGGCTCGCCGTCCGGCAGCTTCCGCTCGTTGAGCCTGACGCGCCAGGCCATCTCGTTGGCGTTGACGTAGAGCAGCCCCGACCCCGGGTCGAATGCGACGCCGCCCCACTCCCCGCCGCCGTCCATCCCCGGAAACAGGACGGTGCCCTCGAGGCTCGGAGGGTCGTACTCGCCGCCTTTTCTGAGCTTCTGCCACTCCTCCCGGACGGCCTTCTCGGCGACCGGCGTCCGCGTGGTGATCAGGTCCTCGGTGAACCTCTGCCGCGTGAACGGCGGCGGCAGCGCGGGGAGACGCTGCGTCGCCGCGAGCCGCTCGCCGGGCACGTCCGAGGCGGCGACCGTGAGCTCCTCCATCGGAAAGACCGGCTCCCCGGTGTCGCGGTCGAGAACGTAGGTGCGGCCGTTCTTCCCGATCTGGGCCACGACGTCGCGGCGGAGACCGTCCTTCTCGATCGTGATGAGCGCGGGCGCCGCCGGGAAGTCGCGGTCCCAGACGTCGTGCTTCACGGCCTGGAAGTGCCAGACGCGCTCGCCGGTGGCCGCCTTGAGGCAGAGGATGGTGTTCGCGAACAGGTTGTCGCCGGCCCGGTTGGCGCCGTAGAAGTCGTACGCCGCCGACCCGGTCGCGGCGTAGACGAGCCCGCGCTTCGCGTCGAGCGACAGGCCGGCCCAGGCGTTGGCGCCGCCCGTGTACTTCCACGCCTCCGCGGGCCAGGTGTCGTAGCCGAGCTCTCCCGGGTGCGGGATCGTGTGGAAGGCCCACTTCCGCCGGCCCGTGTGGACGTCGAAGGCGCGGATGTCGCCGGGCGCCGAGGGCAAGCCCTCGGGGACGATCGACCCGAGGATCAGCAGGTCGCCGAAGAAGACACCGGGCGTGTTGACGCCGATGCTGAGCGCGCGCGCATCCCGTTCGCGAAATCCCCGGCGCAGGTCGACGCGGCCCTTGCGTCCGAAGCGCTTGAGCGGCTGGCCCGTCCGCGCGTCGAGCGCGTAGAGCCAGTGGCGCGCGGCGAAGTAGATGCGGCGCTCGGCGCCGCGCTCCCAGTACATGAGCCCGCGGATCCGGGTCTTCGCGGGAGTCGTCTCGCCTTGGAGCGGGTCGAAGCTCCAGAGCGCCGCTCCGGTGGCCGCGTCGAGCGCGAAGACCCGGAGCTTCGGCGAGGTCGCATACAGGACGCCCTTGGCCACGACCGGCTGGCACTGCATCTCGGAGCCCTTGAACGCGTCGCCCGTGTCGTAGGTCCAGGCGACTCTCAGCGAGCCCACGTTGGCCGGTGTGATCTGCGTCAGCGGCGAGTAGCGCGTCGACGTGGGCCCGCCGGCGTAGTGCGGCCAGTCCGCGGAGAGCGTGGCGGCGCCCAGCCAGAGCAGCACGAGCAGCATTCGATGCATGGGCCCGCATTCTAACGGTGTCAGCGCGAGGAACGGGCTGCGAGCGAAGCGGGATTCACTCCCGCGCAGCGAGCGGGGGTGTGGGGGGTGCGGCGCAGCACCCCCCACCTCTAGGGATAGATGCGGTACAGCATTCGCGGGAAGGCGATCGTCTCGCGCAGGTGCTCGATGCCGCAGATCCACGTCACCACGCGCTCGATGCCCATCCCGAAGCCGGCGTGGGGAAAGGTGCCGTAGCGGCGCAGGTCCAGGTACCAGCGGAACGACTCCTCCGGCAGCCCGTGCTCGCGGATCCGCTTCACGAGCAGCTCGAGGTCGGCGAGCCGCTCTCCCCCGCCCACGATCTCGCCGTAGCCTTCCGGCGCCAGGATGTCCGCCGACAGGCTGTACTCGGGCTCGTCGGGGTCGGGCGCCATGTAGAAGGCCTTGATCGCCGAGGGGAAGCGGTGCACCACGACGGGCCGCTCGTAGGCCTGCGCGATCAGCGTCTCGTCGGCGCCGCCGAAGTCGCTGCCGATCGGCGTCTCGGAGCCCTTCTCCCGGACGAGCTTCATCGCGTCGCGGTAGTGCAGCCGCGGGAACGGCGCCTGGACGCTCTCGAGCTTCGACGTGTCGCGCTCGAGCACGGCGAGCTCGGCCTTGCGCGTGGTGAGCGCCTGCTCGACGACGTGGCAGACGAGCCCCTCGGCGAGCGCTATCGCGTCGTCGAGGTGCGCGAAGGCGATCTCGGGCTCGACCATCCAGAACTCCGTCAGGTGCCGCCGCGTCTTCGACTTCTCGGCGCGGAACGTCGGGCCGAAGCAGTACACCTTGCCGTGCGCCGCGACCGTCGCCTCGCTGTAGAGCTGTCCGCTCTGGGTCAGGTACGCCGTGCCCTCGTCGAAGTACGGTACGCCGAAGAGCGTCGTGGTCCCCTCGCACGCCGCCGGCGTGAAGATCGGCGTGTCGACGAGCAGGTAGCCGCGGTCGTCGAGGTAGTCGCGCGCGGCCTTCACCACCGTGTGCCGGACCCGCGCGATCGCGTGCTGGCGCGTCGAGCGCAGCCACAGGTGCCGGTGCTCCATCAGGAAGGCGGTGCCGTGCTCCTTGGGCGTGATCGGGAAGTCGTGGACGCCCTGCAGCACGCGCAGCGACGCGACGTCGATCTCGAAGCCTCCGGGGGCGCGCGCGTCGGCGCGCACCGCCCCCTCGAGCTCGAGCGACGACTCCTGGCCCGCGGCGTCGAGCGCGTCCCAGGCCTCGGGCGCCACCTGCTTCTTCGAGACGACCGCCTGCGCGTAGCCCGAGCCGTCGCGCAGGATCACGAACTGCAGCTTGCCGCTCGAGCGCTTGTTGTGGATCCAGCCGAAGACCCGCACCGGCTCGCCCACGTGAGCGCCGAACTCCTCGATCCTCACGGTGTTCATTCCGTCCCCCCTGGTTGGCCGAACTCGGGCACATGCCGCACCAGCGTGCGCCACAGCCGCTCCAGCTCGGGGTAGCGCGACAGGTTCTTGCGCGTGTGCTCGAGCGTGCGCGGCACGTACTGCAGGTACACGGGGTTCTGGCGCACCGTGGCCATGAAGCCGAACGTGCCGAGCGTCTTCAGGTTCCGCTGCACGCACATCAGGTCGTAGCGCCTGCGGAACACCTCGCGCGGCTCGTCGGGCGACGCCTGCTGCCGGAAGCGCTCCTTCAGATCCTCCTGCAGCGCCTCCGGGACGTCCACGTAGGCGTCGCGCAGCAGCGAGGCGAGGTCGTAGCTCGCCGGCCCCATGCGCGCGTCCTGGAAGTCGATCCAGTACAGCTCGTCGGCGTGCGGCATCAGGTTGCGGCTGTGGTAGTCGCGGTGGCACAGCACGCGCGGCCAGGACGCGATCTCCTGACTCAGCTGGTGGAACGCCTCCGAGAGCACCGCGCGGTCCTCGACCGTGAGGTCCGCCGCGCGCAGGCCCTCGAGGAAGTGCTTCTGGAAGTAGTGCAGCTCCCAGCTCAGCTTCTCGATGTCGAAGGCGATCCGGAAGCAGGCGGCCTTCTGCGCGCCCTGCGCCGCGCGCAGCTGGAGCTTCGCCAGCAGGTCGACGGCCTGCCGATACAGCTCGTCGCGCGCGGCGTCGCCCGCGCCCCTGAGCGCCTCCTGCAGCGTGAGGTCGCCCAGGTCCTCCTGCAGCACCACGCCACGCGCGCCGTCCACGTCGACCGTCGCGGGCACCGGAAGGCCGTACGAGGCGAAAAGGGCGCGCACGCTCACGTAGCTGAGCTCGTCGGGCGCGAACGGCTCCGGGTAGAGCGCGAGCACGTAGCTGCCGGCCGCGGTGCGCAGCCGGAAGTAGCGACGCGTCGAGGCGTCGCCGGAGAGCGCGATCACCTCCGCGCTCGCGAGCCGGGGCTGCCGGTCGGCGATGTACGCCAGCACCTGCTCGTTCGCCGTCACTCGATTCCCACCCACGCCATGTCGCCGTGCCTCTCGAAGCCCGCTCGCTCGTCGAGACCCTCCGTTGCGAGCGGCAGGACGATCACGCCGTCCGCGCGCTCGCCCTTGCGCACGACAGCGCCCGCCGTGACGATCGCCCGCAGCACCTGCGCCCGCGGCTCCACCACCGCGCCTTCCCAGAGCACGCTTCGATCGACGCGGGAGCCGGCGCCGACTCGCGAGCGCGCGCCGATCACCGACCGCGACACCTCCGCGCCGGTCGAGACCCGCGCCGCCGCGCCGACGACGAGCTGGCTTCGGCCGCGGCGAGGCAGCATGCGCAGCTGCGCGTCGCGATAGAGCGCGGGGCGGCCGAAATCGTACCACGCGCCCGCGGGCCGCACGCCCGCGAGGCGGGCGCCCTCCGCGAGCATCGGGACGTACAGGTCGCGCACGCTGTCCGACGGGCCGTGCGGCAGCCGCTCGAGCAGCCGCGAGTCGAGCACGTGGATCCCGGTGAACATCGAGACCGTCCCCCGGCCGGATCGTGGATGACCCGCGATCGACACGATTCGGCCGGCTCTGTCCGTCACGATTGCCGAGTAGCTATCGTTCTTCGCCATGGCTCGCAGCGCCAGCGTCGCCGAAGCACCCGAGACGCGGTGGCGCGAGACGACGCGGCGCAGGTCATAGTCGAACCAGACGTCCCCGTTCACGAGCAGCGCCGGCCCGCCCTCGAAGAAGTCGCGCACCGCTCGCGGCCCGCCGCCCGTGCCCAGGATCACGGGCTCGCGGACGTAGCTGAGACGCATCCCGAAGCGGCGCCCCGTCCCGAGCGCCGCGGTCACGCTCTCGGGCAGGTGGTGCAGGTTCACGATCGCCTCGCGGACGCCGGCGCGCGCGAGCCTCTCGAGCGTGTGCGCGAGCAGCGGCCGGCCGAGCACCGGCAGCACGGGCTTCGCCCGCAGCAGCGTGAGCGGCCGCATCCTCTGGCCGAGCCCGGCGGCCAGGAGCATGGCCTTCATCTCGGGAAGACCATGTCTCCTTGACCGCCGCCGGCCAGGAACAGGCCGATGTAGGACTCGGCCACCCAGTCCGATGGCGAGTAGCCGAGCTCGCTTGCGACGGCGGCGATGCCCTCGGGGTCGCCTTCGATCTCGAGGAAGCAGCCGATCGGGGTCTCGTCCACCTCGATCTCCTGGCCGCGGTGCGACCAGCTCTCGCGGTACTTCTGGTAGCGGAACACCGGCCGGTAGCCGAGGTTGCTCAGGATCGCGTGGACCACCTCCGCGGACTCGACCTTCGTCTCGCGCTCCTCGCGCGTCTTGAACCCTCCCGCGACCTCGTGCGGGCCCTTGAGCGTGAGCACGGTGAAGTGCGGGGTCTTGCGCAGGCGCAGCACGCTGCCGTTCCCGCGCAGCGAGCCGTCCGCGTTGTCGAACAGCACGTTCTCCTCGAAGTGCCGCTCGCGCACCAGCGCGGCGCCGAGGCCAGCGAGGCGCTGGCGCATCGCGTCGGGCGACTCGAGCCGGAGCTTGACCTCGGTCTCCCTCCGCTCCGCCATGTCCGGGCTAGGCGCCCTGCGCCACCACGCGGACCTTCATCTCGATCCGCTCGTTGGGGTTGTCGCGGCCGTCGCGGGGAGCGCCCACGATCTTGTCGGCCACCTCCATGCCGCGCACCACGCGGCCGAAGGCGGTGTACTGCCGGTCGAGGAAGCCCGAGTCGGCGACGCAGACGAAGAACTGCGAGCCCGCGCTGTTCGGGTCCTGCGCGCGCGCCATCGACACGACGCCCCGCTTGTGGGCGGTGTCGTTGAACTCGGCCTTGATCGTGTAGCCGGGCCCGCCGGTTCCGTGGCCGGACTTGCTTCCCGTCGCGTTTTTCGTGTTCGGGCAGCCGCCCTGGATCATGAAGCCGGGGATCACCCGGTGGAAGGTGCTCCCGTCGTAGAAGCCCTTCTTCGCCAGGTCGACGAAGTTCTTGACGTGGCCCGGCGCCTTGTCGTCCAGGAACTCGATCTCGATCTCGCCGAACTTCGTCTCGATCACCGCGCTTTCGGCCATGTCTCGTCCCACCCTCCGTCCGCGACTCTACCCTACTTCGTTCCCGCCGCGACCGTCTCGAGCAGGCGGTCCACCTGGTCCTCGAAGCGGCTGTCGCCGGTGCGTAGCAGGATGCGCCGCGCCGCGTCGCGCTGGCCGGCGCGCGACAGGCACAGCGCGCGGTTGAGGCGCGCCTCGGGCGGCAGCAGCCAGCCGTCGCCCTTCGCCTCGAGCGCGTCGAAGAGCTTCTGCGCCTCCGAGGCACGCCCGGCGCGAAACGCGGCGACCGCCGCCCCGAACTCGGCCGGAAGCGGCTCGTCCTCGCCGGGTGCTATGCCTTCGGCGAGCAGCGACGGCTGCGCGGGCAGCGGCGCTCTGTCCACGGGACGCCGGTTCCAGCTGGCGCGCGGGACGGTCTCCGGGACGTCCTTCCTCTGGACGGCGTCGAGTGCCGCGCGCAGCGAGTTGTCGAACGGCCCCGTCAGCACCGCCTGGGTCCAGCCGCCGCGCGCCACGATCAGGAGCGACCGCGGCGGGAGCGCCAGCCGGGCCGCGAGGTCCTTGGCGAGCAGCAGTGGCCACGGACGGCGATAGAGCTCCAGCACCTGGCGCAGCGCCTGGTCCTGGTCGTCCCCCGGAGGGACGGCGAGGATGCGCGCTCCCTTCGGCACCTGGCGCCCGAGCTCCTCGAGGTCGGCCGAGCAGCTCCGGCACGTCGCTTCCGCGGCGTAGAGCACGTTGACCTCGGCGTCCTCGAGACGAAACATGGGGCTGGTCGAGAGCCGGACACCGGGCGGCAGCTCGAACGGCCCCTCGCGCAGCTTCAGCCGCGAGCCCAGGCCGGCCGTCAGCCGTCCGCGGTCGATCTCGGCCTGTGCGCTCGGCAGCCCCGCGACGTCGGCGGCCCGGGCGATCACGGCGGCGGCGTCGGAAGTGAGGCTCACGAGGCCGGCGATCGCGCGCTGCACCGTCGCGAGCGCTTCTCTCCCGCGCCCGAGCTCGTTCAACGCGCGCGCGAGAGCGAGGCCGCGTTCGGGGCTGGGGTCGAGCTCGAAGGCCCGCCGCAGGTAGCGGCTCGCGGGAAGCGGCTGCCCTTGACGCGCGAGCGCACCGCCGACCGCCTCGTAGAGCAGCGCACGGTGCCGCTTGTAGGTGTCCCGCGCCTCCTTGAACTCGTCCTCGACCACTTCGCCCTTGCGACCCGCGGCCACGTACTCGGTCGGCACGAACTCCACGGTGAGCACGAGCGCACGCCGCGCCTTCTGGAGCGCGAGCGCCGCGTCCGGTGCGGCGCGGGACTCCTGTGCGAGGCGCTCGGCTTCCGTGGTCGCCGCCCGCGGCGCGGCGGCAGCCTGGGCGGCGCCCAGGGCAACGGCCGCGGTCAGGGAAAGCAGCAAGCAGGTCCTCCTATGGCGTGTGCGACGCCGGCGACGCCGCCGGCTGCGGCGACGCCTCGGGCTTCACGTCGAGAGCCACGAGCGTCATGTCGGGCGGCAGCGGCCGCCCGAGGTCGACGTGCCCCGCGAGCGTCGTCGCGAGCTGGTCGTTCAGCACCAGCTGGACGCGGCTCACCGCCGGGAAATTGGTGACGATCGTGTTCACGATCGAGTAGACCGTCAGCAGCTCGGCGCGCGATCCGCCGGGAAGCCCGGCCGCGATCTCGCCCGACAGGCTGACGCAGGCGACTCCGTGCGCGAGCACGAAGACGTCGATGACGCGCGTGCCCTGGGGCAGCGTCGGCACGAGCCCGCTCGTCGGCCCCTTCGCGAGCTCCTCGACCACGGTGCGCAGCTGCTGTGCCAGGTCGGGTGAGAACGCGACGTCGCGCTCCTCCGGCAGCAAGCCGTCCTTGTCGGCGGCCTCGAAGTAGAGCCGCACGCTGATGCGGCGGGCAGGGTCCGTGGCCCCCGCGAGCGGCTCCGGCTCGGGCGTCTCCGCCCCCGCCTCGCCGGGAGCCGCGTCCTCCGCCGCCGGCGCCGGCGAGCGCAGCAGCATCGACCAGCGCGGGGACGTGAGCGCCACGGCGGCCGCGAGCGAGGCGAGCCCCAGGGCCGTCAGGACGTTCGCCTGCCGCGGCGTCATGGCTGCCCGGTCGAGCCGGACGCGCGCGCACCGGAGAGCCTCAGCGTGCGCTCGCGCCTGTAGCGTTCGATCCCGCGCGCGAGCGAGGCCGCGATCTTGGCCTGGTAGGTCTCCGAGGCGAGCAGCTTCTCCTCGTCGGGGTTGGAGATGAAGGCGATCTCGACCAGCACCGCGGGCATCGCCGCGCCCACCAGCACGCGGAACGGCGCCTGCTTGACGCCGCGGCCCTCGCTGCCCGTCACGACCGCGAGCTCCTCCTGGATCCGCGACGCGAGCGCCGAACTCTCCTCGAGGTGCTCGGCCTGGGCCATGTCCCACAGGATCAGGGCGAGGTCGCTGCCGACCGAAGCGCCCGGCAGGGGCTCCGCGGCGCCCTCGAGCTGCGCGATGCGCCGCGAGTCGTCGTCGCTCGCCTGGTAGGAGAGGAAGTACACCTCGCTCCCCTTCGCCCCGCGCGCCCGGCTCGCGTTGGCGTGGATCGACACGAACAGGTCGGCCTTGTAGTTGTTGGCGATCGCGGTGCGGTCGTCGAGCTCCATGTCGACGTCCTTGTCGCGCGTCAGGAACACCTGCAGGCCGCGCGCGTTCACGAGCTCGGAGCGCAGGCGCCGGGCGATCGCGAGCGCTATGTCCTTCTCGACCGTTCCGCCGGGTCCGCGCGCCCCCGGGTTCTCGCCGCCGTGGCCAGGGTCGATCACCACCGTCCGCACCCCGGGGTCGGCCTCGCCCGCCCGCGGGGCGGGACGCGGCGGCACGGCCGGCGCGGCCCGCTCGCCGATGCCGAGTGGCGCGCCCTGCAGCTCGAGCACCAGGCGCGCGGGCGCGGCCTGCTCGGTGGCCTTCAGCGTCTGGAAGCGCGGACCGAGCTCGACCGCGAACACGTTCTCACGCCCGCCGAGGAAAGCCACGCCGCTCACGATGCCGCCCGCAAGCCGCTGCGGCGGGAGCGTCACGTCCACGACGTCGCGCGCCACCGCGACCGTCACGCGTCCCGTCTCCTGTTGAACGCGGAACGGCACGCTCTCGCTCGCCTCGAAGACGACGCGCACGAGCTCGCCCGAGGCGAACACCGTCACCGCGAGCCTCGGGATCGCGACCGGCCCGATCAGCAGCACGCGCTGCGCCGAGCGCCACTCGACGGGCCGCTCCAAGAGCGCCGGCAGCACGCGCGCCAGCCCCTCCACCGGGACGAGCCAGCGCCCGGCCTCGTGGACGACCGGCGCGGGCAGCAGCTTGAGATCGCCGTCCACCGAGACGAGGCTCTTCTTGTTGTGCAGCACGAGCTCGTGCGTTCCGCGCGTGATCGTGACCGACTGGCCCCGCGGGTCGTTCACGAGCCGGGCGCCGAGGCCTGCCAGCACCTCGTCGACCGGGACCATCTCGCCCTCGCCGCGCGAGACCGCAGCGACCTCGCGTCTTTGGGTGGCGGTGAGGACGGTGACGGGCGCGTCGGCAGCCGCGACGAACGACGCGAAGCCGACACACGCCAGCGAGCGCAGCGGGACAGCCAGGAGTCGGCGGCGTATGCCCTTCAACGATAGCAGTTTAAGGGCACTCGCCGGCGCGCCGCAAGGACCGCGAAGCGCCGCGGGACTTAGGGCGCTCGCGCGCGCGGGCGTAAGATCGACGTGGAGGGAAGGCGGTCCATGGCCAGCGAGAACTCGCATCACGTCACCGAGAAGGAGTCGCTGCAGGTCGCCGAGGCCGCGCGCCAGACCGAGTGGGAGCAGCCGAGCTTCATGCGCGAGCTCTTCCTGGGGACCTTCCGCAAGGACCTCGTCTACCCGTATCCGCTGCCCGCCCAGGACCGCGCCGAGTTCACGGCCTTCTTCGGCAAGCTCGAGGCCTTCCTGCGCGACGAGGTCGACGCAGCCGAGATCGACCGCAGCGGCGAGTACCCGCAGCACGTGCTCGACGGCCTGCGGCGGCTGGGGGCGTTCGGAATCAAGATTCCGAAGGAGTACGGCGGGCTGGGCATGAGCCACGTCGAGTACGGCCGCGTGATGACGCTGCTCGGCAGCCGCTGCGGCAACGTCGCGTCGCTGCTCTCGGCGCACCAGTCGATCGGCGTGCCGGCGCCGCTCATCAACTTCGGCACGGACGAGCTGAAGCGCGAGTACCTGCCGCGCTGCGCGAGGGGCGAGATCTCGGCCTTCGCGCTCACCGAGCCCGAGGTGGGATCCGACCCGGCGCGGCTTGCGACGACCGCGGCGCTCTCCTCCGACGGCTCGAGCTACCTGCTCAACGGCACCAAGCTCTGGACCACGAACGGCACGCTCGCGAAGCTCTTGGTGGTGATGGCCGTCGACCCGCGAACGCGCCGGATCAGCGCCTTCGTGGTCGAGACCGACTGGCCCGGTGTGAAGGTCGAGCGCCGCTGCCACTTCATGGGGCTGCGCGCGCTCGCGAACGCCGTGATGACGTTCGAAGACGTGCGGATCCCCGCGGGCAACCTGATCGGCCGCGAGGGCAAGGGCCTGAAGATCGCGCTCACGACGCTCAACGACGGCCGGCTCTCGATCCCCAACATCTCGGTCGGCACCGTCAAGGTCTGCCTCGGCATCGTGCGCCGCTGGGCCGGGACGCGCGTGCAGTGGGGCAAGCCCGTCGGCCGCCACGAGGCGATCGCGCACAAGATCTCGGACATCGCGGCCAAGACGTTCGCGATGGAATCGCTCGCCAGCCTCGCGACCGAGATGTCCGACCGCGGCGGCTACGACATCCGCCTCGAAGCCGCTGCCGCCAAGGAGTGGAACACGGCGCGCGCCTGGGAGGTCGTCGACGAGACGATGCAGATCCGCGGCGGCCGCGGCTACGAGACCGAGCAGTCGCTCGCGGCCCGCGGCGAGGAGCCGGTTCCGGTCGAGCGCATCATGCGCGACTACCGGATCAACAAGATCTTCGAGGGCTCGACCGAGATCATGCACCTGTTCATGGCGCGCGAGATGGTCGACCGCCACCTGCAGGTGGCCGGCGCCTTCGCCGACCCCGACCAGCCGCTCGCAGCGAAGCTCAAGGCGCTGCCGAGGATCGCGGGCTTCTACGCCTGGTGGTATCCGACGCGCTTCCTCGGCTGGGGCTTCTGGCCGCGCTACGCCGGGTTCGGTCCGCTCGCGACGCACCTGCGCTTCGTCGAGCGCGCATCGCGGCGCCTGGCGCGCTCCAGCTTTCACGGCATGCTGGTCTACCAGGCGAAGCTTCAGAACAAGCAGGCGTTCCTGTTCCGGCTGGTGGACATCGCCAACGAGCTCTTCGCGATGGCGGCGAGCGTGAGCCGTGCGCGCACGCTCGCCGACAGGGGCGCGCCCGAGGGGGGCGAGGCCCGGCGGCTCGCGGACGTGTTCTGCCGCCAGGCACGGCGCCGCGTGCGCGAGCTCTTCCGCGAGCTGTGGAGCAACGACGACGTCGCGCGCTACAGGCTCGGGGTGTCGGTGCTCGACGGCGGGCTCGCCTGGCTCGAGGCGGGGATCCTGCGCCACGAGGCCCCGGCCGCGCGCCCGGCGCCACGGAAGCAGGAAGTCGCCGTCGAGGCCTGACGCGCCGGTTGCGGCGCGAGCCGGCGCGCGGCTAGACTGCCGCGCGAGGCCCGATGTCGAGCGACTTGCCGGTCACGCCGCCGCCGCCGGCCGCTTCGCGCCCCCGACTCGCCTCACGCGCGTGGCGCGGCCTGAAGCGGGTGCTCGTCTTCGCCGTGCTCGCCGCGGTCGGCGCGACCGGGCTCTACCTGTGGGCCGCCACGAGCTTTACTTATTCGAGCGGCGAGCGCGCGGGCTACGTGCAGAAGTTCTCGAAGAAGGGCTGGATCTGCAAGACCTGGGAAGGCGAGCTCGCGCTCGCGAGCATGCCCGGCGCGATGCCGGAGATCTTCGCGTTCAGCCTGCGCGACGACCTTGTCGCCGCCGAGATCAACAAGCACCTCGGCCAACGCGTGACGCTGCACTACGAGCAGCACCTGGGGCTGCCGTCCTGCTTCGGAGAAACCGGCTACTGGGTGACCGGCGTACGCCCGGTCGCCGCGCCGTAGCGGCGCGGCCGCGCCGCTAACTTTCGATCACGCGCCAGGGCGACTGTCCCAGCCACGAGACGAAGTCGAGCGACGGCATCGGCCTCGCGATGTGAAAGCCCTGCGCCAGGTCGCAGCCGAAGCTCGACAGCAGGTCGAGCGTCCACTGGTCCTCGACCCCCTCGGCCACGACCGTCATGCCCAGGTTGTGCGCCAGGTCGGCAGTGGAGCGCACGATCGCCGTGTCCTCCGAGCCCCGAAGGTCGCCGGACATGCCGATCACGAACGACTTGTCGATCTTGAGCTCGTTCACCGCCAGCCGGCGCAGCAGCCCCAGCGACGAGAAGCCGGTGCCGAAGTCGTCGATCGAGACGGCCACGCCCCGCCCCGTCAGGCTCGCCAGCACCTCGGCCGCTCGGCCGGCGTCGTTCATGACGGCGCTCTCCGTGACCTCGATCTGCAAGCCCTCGCCTCGCACGTCGTGGGTCAGCAGCGCCTCCTCGATGTCGTCCACGATCCGCTCGTCCTGCAGGCTGCGCGCGGAGATGTTCACAGCCACGGGCAGCCGCCGCCCGGCGCGTGCCCAGGCGCACGACTCGCCGGTCGCACGGTCGAGCACCCAGCGCGTCAGCGGGCGGATCAGACCGGTCTGCTCGGCGAGCGGGACGAAGTCGGCGGGCGACACGTAGCCGTGGCGCGAGTGCGTCCAGCGCAGGAGCGCCTCTGCGCCGACGATGGTGCGGGTCTTGAGGTCCACCTTCGGCTGGTAGTGCAGCTGCAGCTCGTTGTTCTCGAGCGCGCGCCGCAGCTCGCTGAGCAGCGCGAGCCGGGCCGGATCGTGCGGCTCGCACTCGGACGAGAAGAGGACGCTCGATCCCCCGCCCAGCCGGCGCGCGGCCTGCACTGCCGCGTCGGCGCGGCGCAGCAGCCCCTCGGCCTCGGTGCCGTGCTCGGGAGCCACCGCGATCCCCGCGCTCGCGCCCACCTCGATCGGAAGCCGGAGCGATTGCACGACGAACGGCTTCTCGAGCGAGGCGAGTATCCGCTCGCACACCTGACGCGCGAAGGAACCGTTGGCGTCGGGCAGCAGCACGCCGAACTCGTCGCTGCGCAAGCGCGCCACGCGGTCGCCGTCGCCGAGCACATCGCCGAGGCGCGCCGCGAGGTCGCGGACGATCAGGTCGGCGTTGTGGTGGCCGAGCGTATTGCTCACTTCCTTGAAGCGATCGAGCGCCAGGATCAGGAGCGCGAGCGGGCGTTCGGTGCGCGCCGACTCGACGAGCGCGCGGCCGAGGCGGTTCAGCAGCATCATCCGGTTCGGCAGCCCGGTGAGCTGGTCGTAAAGACGCAGCCGCCGCAGCGACTCCTCGGCCATGCGCTGCTCGGTGATGTCGAGCACGAACCCGCGCAGGAACCGGGCCTTGCCGTTCGCGTCGGGCAGCACGCGGCCCTCGTCGCGCCACCACACCACACGGCCGTCGCGGTCGAGGATGCGGTACTCGCTCGCGAAGCGCCCGCTCACGGTGCACGCCTCGCGGAACTGGCGTAGCACGCGCTCGCGATCCTCGGGGTGGAGCCGCCTCACCCACATGTCGGGCTCCGCGAGCCACTCGCCGGGGCTGAAGCCGGTCATCGCCAGCAGCTGCGGGCTCACGTACGCGCGGCTGCCCGCCTCGTCCGCCCACGCGACGTACGTGAGCGCCGGGATCTCCTCGATCAGCGCCCGGTAGCTCTCCGCCGTGTCGCCGTCGACGCGCCGCGCTGGCGCGGGCAGCGTCGGCCGCACCGCCAGCCGCTCGCGCTCGACGGCCGCCTCGAGACGCCGGAGGTCACCGCGCCGCACGCAGTCGCGGGCGCCGGCCCGCACGTAGCCGACGAGATCGTCCTCGCCGAAGGCGTCGCCCATCACGACGACCGGCGGGAAGCCGCGCTCACCCGCGAGGGCGAGCACCCGCTGCGGCGGCAGCGACGTCGCGTCCGCGCAGGCGAGAACGATCTCGCAGCCCGGTGCGAGCCGCTCGAGATCGGCCTCCCCCGGGGCCAGGAAGAGAGAAGGCTCGTAGCCGGCCTGCTCCAGGTCGGTCGCTGTCCGGAGGGCGGCACCGTGCTCGTCGCCGACGACCACCACCCGGAGCGGCTTTCCCATTCTCTGCCCCCGCACGCCCGCAATGGGCGAAACCGTGGCCAAACGATCAGTGGCCCGG
>DATBSL010000244.1:0-9461 GCA_036559805.1 Vicinamibacteria bacterium | reverse complement strand
GAAGACGCACGGCAACCTCAAGGACGCGTTCGCCGGCGAGTCGCAGGCGAACCGGCGTTATCTCTACTTCGCGAAGGTGGCCGACATCGAGGGCTATCCCGAGATCGCCGGCAACTTCCGCGAGACGGCCGACGGCGAGACCGGCCACGCGCACGGACACCTCGACTACCTGAAGGCGGTCGGCGACCCCGCGACCGGCCTGCCGCTCGGCGACACGGCGACCAACCTGAAGGCGGCGGTGGCGGGCGAGACGCACGAGTACACCGACATGTACCCGGGCATGGCGAAGACCGCGCGCGCCGAGGGCTTCAACGAGATCGCCGACTGGTTCGAGACGCTGGCGAAGGCCGAGAAGTCGCACGCCGGCCGCTTCCAGAAGCTGCTGGACGGAATCAACTAGCCGCGACCCCGTGCCACGGGCGGCCGCACGCCGCCGCCCGTGGCGCCCCGGCATGAGCGATCCCGGCCCGAAGAACATCTCGTACAAGCCCACCGCGGGGCTCTCGTACGATCCCGAAGAGCCTCGCTACTGGGACGCGCACGCGCTGCAGCAGGAGGTGACGCGCGGCTTCGAGCTGTGCCACGGCTGCCGCATGTGCTTCAAGTACTGCGACAGCTTCCCGACGCTCTTCGACTTGATCGACCGGACGCACGACGGCGACGTCACGCGCCTGACCGGAGCCGAGACCGACCGCGTGATGGACGCCTGCTTCCAGTGCAAGCTGTGCGAGGTGCAGTGCCCCTACACGCCGCGCGAGGGGCACGAGTTCCAGTTCGACTTCCCGAAGCTCGTCCACCGCTACAAGGCGCAGCGCGCGAAAGAGCGCGGGATCCCGCTGCGCGAGCGCGTGCTGGCGAGCCCCGACGCGGCCGGCCGTCTCGCGCGCGCGAGCCTCGGGATGGCGAACGCGATGAACCGCGTCCGGATTCACCGCGTGTTCCTGCAGGCGGCGCTCGGGATCCACAAGGACAAGCTGCTGCCCGAGTTCGCGCCCACGACCTTCGAGGCCTGGGCCGAGGCGGGCGGGCGCGTGGCCGAGCGTCCGAGCGGCCACGAGGCGGTACTGTTCCCGACCTGCTACGTCCAGAACAACGAGCCCGAGATCGGCCGCGACACGCTCGAGGTGCTCGACCGCAACCAGGTGAAGACCGCCTGCGTGAAGGGCCTGCAGTGCTGCGGCATGCCGGCCTGGGAGGGGGGCGACCTCGACACGCTGCGCGGCCAGGCGAGCGCGAACCTGAAGCGGCTACGGCCGTTCCTCGACGCGGGCGCGAAGGTGGTGGCGATCAACCCCACCTGCGCGATGATGATGCGCAACGAGTACGCTCAGCTGCTGCCCGAGGCCGAGCGGCCCGCGGCCGCGCGGCTGGCCGAGCTGGTGCGCGATCCCTCCGAGCTCTTGTGGGAGATCCGCCCCGAGCCGCGCTTCAACACCGACTTCAAGTCGACGCCGGGCCCGGTCGCCTATCACGCGCCCTGCCACCTGCGCGCGCAGCGCGTCGGCTTCAAGGGCCGCGACCTCTTGCGCAAGATCCCCGGCGCGCAGCCGCAGCTCACGCTCGAGTGCTGCGGCCACGACGGCACGCACGCGATGAAGGTCGAGGGCTTCGAGGCCAGCATCCGGGTGGGCCGGAAGGCCTTCGCCGGCATGCAGGACGCGGCGGCGGAGGTGTGGGCCACCGACTGCCCGCTCGCGGCGCTGCAGTTCCAGCAGCACGCCGGCAGGAAGCCGATGCACCCGATGTCGATCCTGGCGCGCGCCTATCGCGAGGGCGGCTTCCCGACGCCGGTCGTGGCTGAGGAGCGACCCGCGGCTGGCAACGCCGGCGAAGCGCCTCCCGCGGCGCCGGAGAGAGAGGTGGCTCCCACGAGGCCCGAAGGAAAGGACACAGTGTGACGAAGGCGGTCGAGCGCCACGAGATCCTGGACTACCTGACGTACGAGGAAGAGCGCAGCGCGCTGCGCGAGGCCGCGATGCGCACGAAGGGCGAGCGGCGCGTGCACGTGGGCCCGCACCTCACGTTCCTGTTCGAGAACCACGACACGATCCGCTACCAGGTGCTCGAGATGGTGCGCACCGAGCGCATGGTGAAGGACGCCGACATCCGCCACGAGATCGAGACCTACAACGAGCTGCTCGGTGGGCCGGGTGAGCTCGGCTGCACCCTGCTCGTGGAGCTCGACGACCCGGCGCTGCGCGCCCGCAAGCTCTCGGAGTGGCTCGGGCTGCCCGGCCACCTCTACGCGCGGCGCGCCGACGGTGGGCTGGCGCGCGCGCGCTTCGACGAGCGCCAGGTGGGGGAGACGCGCGTCTCGTCCGTCCAGTACCTCAAGTTCGAGGTGGGACGCGAGGCGCCCGTCGCGATCGGCTGCGACCACCCCGACCCCGAGCTCCACCACGAGGCCGTGCTCACGCCGCAGCAGCGGGCGGCGCTGCAGCGCGACCTCGAGGAGTAGCGGCCCTCAGGAGAGCGGGATGCGCTCTTTGTTCGCCGCCAGCCACTGCGCGAACGTCTGCAGCTGCGGATTGAGCGAGCGCGAGAACGCCAGATCGCGCGCCCCGCAGTACTCCTTCTCGAACTCGGCCTTGTACTGGAACATGTTGCCGAGGTCTTCGGCGCCCGGGAAGCCGAAGCCGCGGTACGCGTCGAACGACACCGCGTTGTAGCCGACCTTGCGGCCGAGCGCCCGCGACAGCTCCGCCGCCATCTGCGCGCCCGTCAGGTGCTCGCCCGCGATGCCGACGGTCTTGCCGACGAGATCCCCTCCGCGCTTGAACACGCCGTAGGCGCAGCGCCCGATGTCCTCGACTGCGATGCCGGCCAGCTTCTTGTCGGCCATCGGCATCGTAAAGGCCAGCTCGCCGTCCGGCCCCGGCTTGGGGCCCATCCCGAAGTGGATCAGGTTGTCCCAGTAGAAGCTCGTGCGCAGGCAGGTGGTCGGGACGCCCAGGTCGCGGAACACGTGGTCCGACTCGCCCTTGGCGTCGAAGTGCGGCACCTTGTATTTGCCCATCAGGGTGGGCATGCGCGGGTCGGAGACCGGCACGCGCTCGCGCGTGTCCTCGAGCGTCGACCAGATCGCGTGCGCCACACCCGCGTCCTTCGCGGCCTGCGCCATCCCGCGCGCCTGCGCGCTCTCCTTCTCGGGCGAGAAGTGGTCCCAGAAGAAGGTCACGCAGAAGACGCCGTGCGCGCCCTCGAACGCACGCGTCAGGCTCGCGGTGTCGTCGACGTCGGCGGCCACGACCTCGGCTCCCTGCGCGGCGAGCGCCTTGGCCTTGTCGCCCTGCGGGCTGCGCGTGAGCGCGCGCGCCGTGAAGCCTCCCGACGCGTCCGCCAGGATCGCCCGCACCAGCCCGCTGCCCTGCGCGCCCGTCGCGCCCACCACCGCGATCGTCTTCTTCGCCATCGCCGCACCTCGCTCCCCAATCACGTCGCCGGCCTTCGATCGTAGTCCAGATCGCGGCGCGCGGGCGGCGGGCGCCCGACCGTTGGCCCCGCTAGGGCGGAGTAGAATCCGCCGCATGAGTGAGGAGCCGGCGCCGCGCCTCGCGGAGCTCAGCCCCTCGCGCCGGCGCCAGACGCGGCTGCTCGCGACCTTTCTGTGCGTGCTGTTCGTGGTCTTCGGCCTGGTCGACCTGGTCGGGGTGCTCGTGGTTCCCGGCCACGTGCCGCCGTGGTACGGCTACGCATGGCTGGTGGCCGCCTGGCTGCTGAATCGCGCCGGCCACTACACGGTGGCCGCCGCGTCCACGCTCGCGATGTTCCCGGTGGTGCTCCTGACGATGGTCGCGAGCGGCAGCACCCCCGACACGGCCCTGACGCTCGCCTACCTGGCGCTCGGCGTGCAGCTCGCGGGCATCCTGCTGCCGGCGCGCGGCACGCTGTTGTTCGCCGCCGTCACGACGGCGGCGCTCGTCGCGGCGCCGCTCGTGGCCCCCAGGGCAGTGCCGCTGCACGCGCTCGTCCACCCGCTCGCGCTCGTCGCCGCCGCGGCCGGGCTGGCGGTCGTCGCGATCCTGCACCGGGACCGCCTGGAGCGCGACCGGCAGAGCGAGCGGGAGGCGCTGATCCGCGAGCTCGAGAGCAAGAACGCCGAGCTCGAGCGTTTCAGCTACACCGTCTCGCACGACCTCAAGAGCCCGCTGATCACGATCCGCGGCTTCCTCGGCATGCTCTCGAAGGACCTCGCGGAGGGCCGCAGCGACCGCCTGAAGGGCGACATCGAGCGCACCGTCGCGGCCGCCGACTCGATGGAGCGGCTGCTGCACGAGCTGCTGCGCCTGTCGCGCATCGGCCGCGTGGCGAACCCGGCGGAGCGCGTTCCGCTCGCGTTCGTGGTGCGCGACGCCGCGCTCGTGCTGCGCTCGCAGCTCGACGAGCGGGGGATCCGCCTGCTCGTCGACGAGCCGCTGCCCGAGGTCTACGGCGACCGGCTGCGGCTCGTCGAGGTGGTGCAGAACCTCATCGAGAACGCGGCGAAGTTCCACGCCGCCGAGCCCGACCGCTGGATCCGCGTGGGCGCGCGCCCGGCGGTGAACGGCCAGCCCGGCGTCTACTTCGTCGCGGACAACGGCATCGGCATCGAGCCGCGCCACCACGAGAAGGTCTTCGGCCTGTTCGAGAAGCTCGACACCGGGGCTCCGGGGACGGGTGTCGGCCTCGCGCTCGTGCGCCGCATCGTCGAGGTGCACGGCGGGCGCGTCTGGATCGAGTCGGCGGGACGCGGCCGCGGGACGACCGTGTGCTTCACGCTGCCCGCTCCCTCGGCTGGCTGAGCCAGACGAGGAAGCGGCGGGACGGATCCCGCCCCTAGCGGTAGAGCCGGTGCAGCAGCGGCGCGAGCGCGAGCCCGCCGAGCACGGCGGCTCCCACGACCGGCACGAGCGCCGGGAACGCCACCAGGAAGATGGCCGCGGTGCCGACCGCGAAGATCAGCCCTCCGCCCTCTTCCGCCGGGATGTGGTCGATTCGAATTCCTGCATGGGGGTACTTCATGAAATTGATGGCTCTCTTTCTTTCTTCTCTATTCAGACTACGTGGGCCGCAGAGCGATGGTTCCAGGCAGTGAACGATTAGCGTGTCTGGCCTCACAGCTAGCTGTCAAAAACGAACAACGGACAACAAACAACGGACAACGGACGACGGGCAACCCCGGGGGGTCTGGGGGGTGCTCCGCACCCCCCAGAACAAGGAAAGACGGCAACAAGCCCGGCCGGACATCTTCCTCCCCGAGATCTTCTTGGAGAGTCACGAGGCCGGACGGAACGACGAACGACAACGGACAACGGAAACCTGGGGGGCTCCTATGCCGCCCCCCAGACCCCCTGCATGACATGACCCCCTGCATTCGTCTGCGTGAGATACTTCGAGCACAACCGGGGGTAGCTGGTGGGCCAGGGGCTGTACATCGGCAGGAAGGTGGACCCGGACGAGGCCTCCCCAGGCGAGCGGATCGAGCTGGATCCCGACGACCTCCTGACCCACGGGCTGATCGTCGGCATGACCGGGTCAGGCAAGACCGGTCTCGCGGTCGTGATCCTCGAGGAGCTGCTGCGCCAGGGCGTGCCCGTGATCGCGATCGACCCGAAAGGCGACCTCGCCAACCTGCTGCTGCTCTTCGACCGCCAGGACGCCGCGTCGTTCGAGCCCTGGATCGACGCGGGCGCCGCGCGGCGCGAGGGCAAGGACGTGAAGACGGCCGCGGCCGAGACGGCCGCCGCCTGGAAGAAGGGCCTCGCCGGCTGGGGGCTCGGCGCGCCGGAGATCGCCGCTCTCAGGAAGAGCCACGAGGCCGTGATCTTCACGCCGGGCTCGAGCGCCGGAGTGCCGCTGAACGTGCTCGACTCGCTCGACGCGCCCGCGGGCGGCTTCGCGGGCCAGGAAGAGGAGCTGCGCGACGAGATCCAGTCGATCGTCACGGGCCTGCTGACGCTCGTGGGCATCGAGGCCGACCCGCTGCAGTCGCCGTCCGCGGTGTTCCTCGCGAGCCTCGTCGAGAACGGCTGGCGCGCGGGCCGGGGCTACAGCCTCGAGACGCTGATCGGCGCGATCGCGGACCCGCCGTTCGAGAAGATCGGCGCGCTGCCGCTCGAGACCGCGTTCCCGCGCAAGGATCGTCAGAAGCTGCTCACCGCGCTCAACACGCTGCTCGCTTCGCCGTCGTTCGAGGCGTGGCGCAGCGGCGAGCCGCTCGACGTCGGCCGCCTGCTGGGGACGCCCGAGCGGCCGCGGCTCTCGATCGTCTCGATCGCGCACCTTGGCGACGCCGAGCGGCTGTTCGTCACCGCGCTCTTGCTCGACAAGGTCAAGACCTGGATGCGGCGCCAGGGCGGCACGACCGCGCTGCGCGCGCTCGTCTACATGGACGAAGTGTTCGGCTACTTCCCGCCGCACCCCGCCAACCCGCCGACCAAGCGGCCGCTGCTGACGCTCCTGAAGCAGGCGCGCGCGCAGGGCGTGGGCGTCGTGCTGGCTACGCAGAACCCCGTCGACCTCGACTACAAGGGGCTCGCGAACATGGGCACCTGGCTCGTCGGGACGCTCCAGACCCAGCAGGACCGCGAGCGGCTCGAGGACGGCCTCGCCGGCGCCGGGCTCGAGGCGGGCGCCGCGAAGAAGCTGCTCGCGGCCACGCGGAAGCGAGTGTTCCTGCTCCACGACGTGCACCGCAAGCGTCCCGAGCTCGTCGAGTCGCGCTGGGCGATGTCCTACCTGCGCGGCCCCCTCACGCGCGACGAGATCGCGCGGCTCACGAAAGAGCGGCCGGCCGCGGCGAGCGCGCCGGCCGAGCGCAAAACGGCCGACACGGGCGCACCGGTGCTGCCGCCGCCCTACCGCCAGCTCTACCTTTCGCGCCATGGCGGCCAGATCGCGGAGGCGCACGTGCTCGTCAAGTACGCGGCGCGCTACAAGGGCGCGGACGAAGCGACGGGCGTGCGCGCCTGGCCGCTCGCCGGCGCGAGCGCGCTCGAGGCGCTCGAGGCCGAGCCGCTGAGCGTCGACGAGCGCGCGGTCGGCGAGACGGCGCCCGCGGGCGTCCGCTACGGCGAGCTGCCGGCGTGGCTCGACGCCGACGCCGCCCGCGAGCTCGAGCGCGCGCTCAAGGCGCGCCTGCCGGACAAGCTGACGCTCCCCGCCTTCCACGACCCGGCGACGGACGAGACGTCGCGCCCCGGCGAGGCGCGCGCGGCGTTCGCCGAGCGTCTGAAGGCGGCGGGCGGCGGAGACAAGACGCGCGCGCTCGCCGGGAAGCTCGACAAGAAGCGCCAGGAGCTCGCCATGCGCGAGCAGGAGGTCGCGGGCCGGCGCCAGGAGAAGTGGCTCGCCGTGGGCTCGGCCGTGCTGCGCAACATCGGCCTTGTCATGGGGCGCAAGCGCTCGGTGACCGGCGTCTCGTCGGTGCTGACCAAGAACCGCATGGAGGACACCGCGGAGGCGCGCGTCGAGGCTTTGCGCGCCGAGGTGCAGGCGCTCGAAGCGCAGTACGCCGCTGCCGTGCTCGTCGACCCGACGCGCTTCGAGGAGCTCGTCGCGGCTCCGGTGCGCGGCGGCGTGACGCTGCTGCGCCACGAGCTCGTGTGGGTGTACTGACCAGGGTGCCACGATCATGAGCCAGCAGTTCCTGCTGCACTTTCCGGACGGCACGCAGTACGGCCCGGTCGACCGGGCGACGCTCGACGTCTGGCGCCGCGAGGGGCGGCTGCCCGAGGAGACGCTCGTGTGGCCGGAAGGCGCGCCCGAGTGGATGAGCCTCTCGCGCGCCCTCGAGGGCGACCTCGTGCTGGGCCCGCTGAGCGCGAACCCGCCGGCTGCCGCACCGACCCCCGCGCCCGCCGCCGCGCGTCCGGCCGCGGCGGAGCCGGCGCCCGTCGCCACGAAGCCGAAGCCCGCGGCAGTGGCCCGGCCGGCGCGCACCGCTGCCCCGTCCGCGCCGGCGCAGGGCGTCGACCCGAACCCGCAGCCGTCGCCGCGCGTTCCCGCCTTCGACGTGAAGTCGCAGCCGCCCGCGAGCCAGGAGCAGCCGAAGCAGCCGGCCGGCCTGTCGCCCGTGCAGCGACGGCGGCTGATGCTCGCCGGCTCCGGCGTGCTGCTGGTCGTCGTGCTGGTGCTCGGCATGCTGGCGGTGCTGCGCCCGTACCTCGCGAAGCGCCGCGCCATCGCCGAGGTGCGCCAGTACGCGCTCGCGGAGCGCCGCGTCGCGGACCCGGGCTCGGGGCTGATCGCGGAGCTCCCGGGCGGCTGGCTCGCGCTGCGCAACGAGAACCCGTACGTGGTCAAGCCCGGCGCGAGGCTGCGCCTCGCCGAGCCGGCCAAGGGCATCTTCGGCGCCGTGTCGCTCGCCGTGCGGCCCGCGATGATCGACGACCTCGACGCGCACCTCGCCGAGCTGCTGCAGCAGCGGCTCGCCCGCACGCCGTCGCAGCGCGAGGTGGCGCGCGGCGAGCTGCAGCTCGGCCGCGGCCGCGGCCGCGTGGTGCGCACGACCTGGGAGGAGGACCTCGCGCCGATGCAGGGGGCCACGGTCGCCTGGGCCGACGGCTACAACCTGTTCTCGCTCGAGGCGTGGGCGAGCGCCTCGCTCGGCGACAGCTTCGCGACGGAGCTCGAGGAGCTGTGCAAGGGCCTGACGCCGTCCGGCCAGATGGCGGCGCGCGTCGACGAGGCCGTCGAGCGGCTGGCGGTCGAGGTGCCGGAACTTTCGAAGGACGCGCTGCGTCTTCTCGTTGCGGGGAAGATGAGCCAGAACCTCGAGCTCACGAGCGTGCCGCGGGACGCGCTGCGCGCGGTGAGCCGCGGCCTCGACGCGCTCGACGCCGCCGAAGCGAGCGAGATGCGCGCGATCTACCAGCAGATCTGGGAGCCCGTCGCCGAGGAGGAGCGGGTGCGGCTCGCGTCGCTCTTCGCCGAGGTGAAGGCCGGCCGTCCGGTCGCCGCGGCCGACGCGCAGGCGCTGCGCGACGCTGTCCGCAACGGCGTGCACGCGCTGCCCGAGGCGGAGCGCACGCGGCTGCAGGAGCTCTCGGGCCGCGCCGTGCGAAAGTCGCTGCTGCTGCCATGACCCGCACGCCGCTCGGCGGCCTCGAGGCGCACGCCTCGAGCTCGCGCGAGCGCTTCGACGAGCTGAGCGCTCGCTTCGGCCGCTCGCGTCCCGCGGCCGGGCCGGCGCTGCGCGAGGAGTACTGGCGGTCGCTGCGCGAGCTGTTCACGCGCGACGTCACGCACGCCGACCTCCACCGGCTGCTGCAGCACGAGGTGCGCGAGACGTTCCACTTCCTGACGCGCGAGGTGGACACGACCGACCTCGGCGCGCTGCCGTGGTGGCGCCGCTACCCGCGCTCGGTGATGCGCTTCTTCCTCGCGGTCGCCTACCGGCTCAACCCCTGGCGGCGCGTGCTGTTCGCCGCCTCGGCGATCGCGCTCGCGATCTCGTGGGTGTTCTACCTGCTGCACGTCGC
>DATBSL010000243.1:0-3272 GCA_036559805.1 Vicinamibacteria bacterium | reverse complement strand
TTCTTCGTCGCCGGCACGCACAAGTGGATCTTCGCGCCGCGCGGCACCGGGATCGTCTGGGGACGGGCCGACGCCTGGCCGCACACGCGGCCGACGGTCCCGAGCTTCGACGGGCTCGAGTCGTTCGACCGCTGGGCGGCCGACCAGCCGCTCGACCCGAAGACGCGCGCGTCCTGGGTCTCCCCCGGCGGGTTCTGCGCGTTCGAGCACCTCTTCGCGATGGACGCCGCGTTCGCGCTCCACGACCAGCTCGGGCGCGCGCGCATCGCGGGGCGGATCGCCGAGCTCAACGGGCGCTTCCGCGCCGAGCTCGCGTCGATGAAGAAAGTCACGCTGCACACGCCCGTGGCGGCCCCGCTCGCCGCGGGGATCGTGTGCTTCGAGGTGGCGGGCGCGACGCCGGCGCAGGTGGTCGAGCGCCTCAAGGCGCGCCGCATCGTCGCCTCGACCTCGCCCTACGCCGTCACCTACGCGCGCGTGGCCGCCGGGATCATGGTCTCGCCCGAGGAGGTCGAAACGACGCTGCGGGAGATTCGGGCGATCGCCGCCTGACGGTTTCGGGGGCTCGGGGCCAGTGGAATGCGCCTGCAATCGGCCGATAACCGGTGGCCATCGGCGAGTGACGGAACGAGCTAAGTCCATGTGCCGTAAACTCGTACGGAACCGCAATGACCTGCTCTAGCAGCATCGTGACGCCGACGGGTCAGCCCACCAAGGCCGACTGGAATCGGGCGGCGGAGGGGATCGCGCTCGCCGGGTTCGCCGTCTTCTTCCTGCTGAACACAACGGGCGTCGTGCCCTGGTCGATGTGGCTCGAAGCGATCCCGCTCTGGCCGCTCCTCATCGTGTCGACCGGCATCAGGATGACGTTCGAGAAGACGCGGGCGCCGTGGCTCGTGCTGCTCGGGCCCGCCATCCTCCTCGCCGGGCTCGGCTGGGTCGCTTCGGGCTCAAAGTTCGACGCCACCACGGGGAACTGGAAGGCCGAGGGACCGCTGCCCCAGCCCGAGGGCGCCCGGCACCTGAAGCTGGACCTCGACCTCGTCGCTTCGCGGCTCCACGTGGAAGGACGGGCGGTCGAGGGGGGTGCCCTCGCCGACGCGCGCTCGATCGAGCGGCTCGCGGACACGAAGCTCGCGGTGAGCCGCGACGGCGACGCCGCCACGCTGCGGCTCGACTCGGGCACGAAGGGGGGCGTCGCGTGGCTGCCCGGGCGTCGTCAGCGCTGGCAGCTCGGCGTGCCCACGGACGTGCCGGTCGGCTTCGACCTCCACGGCCTGATGGTCCGCAGCCGCTTCGACCTCGCCCAGAGCAAGGTCGAAAGCGGTGTCGTCCACGGTGTCTTCCTCGCGACGACCGTCGCCCTCCCGCCCGTCGAGGCGCCGGTCAAGCTGAAGCTGAACGGCGTCTTCAACATCCTCCGTGTGAGCGTGCCGAAAGGAACCCCCGTGCGCGTCACTGGCACCGGCTTCCCGTTCAACCTGCTCAAGCGGCGCGTGGTGGGCGACCCCGACAAGCCGGGCTACGAGATCCAGCTCGAGGGGATCTTCAGCGCGATCGCGATCGACATCCGCCCGACTCCCAAGCCCGCCGAGGATACGCCCGGGGAGGCGAAGCCCGCCGAAGCCCCGCCCGCGGAGGCCACGCCCGATCCCCCGCCGGCCGGCGCCACGCCCCGGCCGGAGGCCGATCCGACTCCGGCCCCCTCTCCCACCGCCATCAGCGGATAAGATGAGCTCCATGTACGACGACGAGCGTCCGCGGCGGTCCCTGTTCAGCCGGTTGCTGGGCGGCCTCGACGGGCTGCGCCGGTTCCTGGTGAACGTCCTCTTCTTCGGCCTGCTCGCCGGCCTCGTGATCGCGAGCTTCGGAGGCAAGCCCAAGGTGCCGGACGGCGCGGCGCTCATGCTGAAGCCGCGCGGCACGATCGTGGAGCAGCTCTCCCCCGTCGACCCCGTCGAGCGTTTCCTCTCGAGCAACACGGGCGCGGGGGCGGCGGCGAGCGAGACGCTGCTGAAGGACCTCGTCGACGCGCTGCGGCTCGCCAAGGACGACGCGCGCATCAAGGCCGTCTACCTCGACACCAACGACATGTCGGGGGCGGGCTTCACGAAGCTGCGCGACCTGCGGGATGCGCTCGCCGACTTCAAGAAGAGCGGCAAGAAGGTGATCGCCTACGGCGACGCCTTCATGCAGGCGCCGTACTACCTCGCGGCGCAGGCGGACGAGGTGTACCTGCACCCCGAGGGCATGGTGCTGATCACCGGCTACGGGGGCTTCCGCCAGTACTACAAGGAGGGCCTCGACAAGTTCGGCGTCGAGATGCACGTGTTCCGCGTCGGCGAGTACAAGTCGGCGGTCGAGCCTTACCTGCGCAACGACATGTCGAAGGAGGCCCGCGAGATGTCGCTCGACACCTACGGCGACCTCTGGCGCGGCTGGCTCGGCGACGTGGCCGCGGCGCGCAAGCTCGAGCCGGGCGACATCAGCGCACTTATTGAAGCGATGCCGGACCGGCTGCGCGCGGCGGGCGGCGACATGGCGAAGCTCGCGCTCGACGCGAAGCTCGTCGACAAGCTCGCTCCGCGCGACGAGGTGCGGCAGCGGATCATCACCCTCGTCGGCGAGGACAAGGAGAACCACACCTTCAAGCAGGTCACCCACGCCGACTACCTGAAGGCCAAGGGCGGAGACCGCACCGGTGCTTCGGGCCGCAGCAAGGCGGTCGCGGTGGTGGTGGCGAAGGGCACGATCCTCGACGGCTCGCAGCCCACGGGCACGGTCGGCGGCGACTCGACGGCGCGGCTCCTGCGCCGCGCGCGCGAGAGCGAATCGGTGAGCGCCGTCGTGCTGCGCGTCGACAGCCCGGGCGGCAGCGCCTTCGCCTCGGACATCATCCGGCGGGAGTGCGAGCTGGTGCGCAAGGCCGGCAAGCCCCTCGTCGTCTCGATGGGCACGGTCGCGGCCTCGGGCGGCTACTGGATCTCGACCGCGTCGGACGAGATCTGGGCGGCGCCCGAGACGATCACGGGCTCGATCGGGATCTTCGGGGTGTTCCCGAGCATCCACAAGCCGCTCGCGAAGTACCTGGGCGTGCACACCGACGGCGCCGGCACCACGCGCTTCACCGGGGCGCTACGGCCCGACCGGCCGCTCGACGGCGGCGTCGCCGACGTGATCCAGCAGGGGATCAACGACGGCTACGAGGACTTCCTGGCGCGCGTCGCCGAGGCGCGCAAGCTCACGCGCGAGCAGGTCGACGCGATCGGGCG
>DATBSL010000242.1:0-1691 GCA_036559805.1 Vicinamibacteria bacterium | reverse complement strand
CGCTGAGCCTGCTCGCGCTCGTGGTCGGGATGTTTCTCGTCTACAACACCGTGCTGTTCAGCGTGGTCCAGCGCCGCGCGATCTTCGGCACGCTCCGCACGCTCGGGGCGACACCGGGGCAGCTCTTCGGCCTGATCGTCGTGGAGACGCTGCTCGCGGCGGCGCTCGGCTCCGTGGCCGGGCTCGCGCTCGGCTACCTGCTCGGCCAGTCGGCCGTGCGGCTCGTCACGCGCACCATCAACGACCTCTACTACGTCGTCTCCGTGAGCGGCGCGCCGCTCACGCTGGCGACCGCCGTGAAGGGTATCGCCACGGGCCTCGTGGCGGCGCTCGTCGCCGCGCTCTTGCCCGCGCTCGAGGCCGCCCGCGTCGAGCCGGTGACGGCGCTGCGTCCGAGCACGTTCGAGGCGCGCGCGCGGGGCCTGGTGCCGGGCCTCGCGGCGCTGGGCGTGGCCGTGGGCCTCGTCGGGGCCCTGGGGCTCGCGCTCGCCGGGCGCTCGCTCGTCGCGAGCTTCGCGGGGCTGTTCGCGTGCATGCTCGGAATGGCCCTCGTGGCGCCGGCATTCACTGTGGGCCTGATGAAGATCCTCAGGCCAGCGGCGCTGCGCTCTTTCGGCTCGATCGGCGGCCTGGCCGCGTCCACGGTGGCGCGCGCCGTGAGCCGCACGGGTGTCGCCGTGGCGGCCCTGATGGTCGCGGTCGCGGTTACGATCGGCGTGGCGGTGATGATCGCGAGCTTCCGCGCCACCGTCGCGAACTGGCTCGAGCTGACGCTGCCCGCCGACGTCTACGTGGGCGCGCCGTCGCCGGGTGGCGCGCGGACGGCGCTGCCGCTCTCCGCCGACGTCGCGACGCTCGTGGCCGGCGTGCCCGGCGTCGCCGAGGTGGAGACGGTGCGCCTGGTGCACGTGCCGAGCCCGCTCGGGGAGGTGCGGCTGGCGGTGACCGACGCCACGCGCGCCCGCAGCGCGTCGCTCTATCGCGTGAGCGAGGGCGATGCGCGGGAGACGTGGACCCGCGTCCGCGGCGGGGCGGTGCTGGTGAGCGAGCCGTTTGCCTTCCGACACGGCATTCCCGCGCGTGGGGGAAAGGTCGAGCTCCAGTCCGATCGGGGCCGGATTGCGTTCGAGGTGGCCGGGATCTACTACGACTACGCGACCGAGCAGGGGACGGTGATGATGGCGCGCGAGGTCTACGAGCGGCACTGGGACGACCGGGCGATCAGCTCGGTAGGCGCCTATGCCGCGCCGGGCCGCGATCCGGGCGCCGTGACCGACGCCGTGAGGCGCGCCCTCGCGGGCCGCGCGCTGCGCGTCGTCGAGAACCAGGCGCTGCGGCGCGAGGCGCTGCGCGTCTTCGACCGAACGTTCGCGGTGACCGAGGCGCTGCGCGTGCTCGCGGTGGTCGTCGCCTTCATCGGCGTGTGGAGCGCACTCGTGTCGCTGCAGGTCGAGCGCACGCGCGAGCTGGGCACGCTCCTGGCCCTGGGCCTGCTGCCGCGGCAGCTCTGGGGCCTCACGCTCCTGGAGACGGGCCTCATCGGCCTCGCGGCCGGCCTGCTCTCGCTGCCGACGGGGGTCGCGCTGGCGGCGATCCTGGTCGAGGTGATCAACGTGCGCTCGTTCGGCTGGACCATGCCGCTCCAGATCCCGCCGCTCGTGCTGGTCCAGGCATTGGCGCTGAGCGTCGGA
>DATBSL010000241.1:0-9162 GCA_036559805.1 Vicinamibacteria bacterium | reverse complement strand
ATCACGGGGCTCGCGCACATGTTCGAGCACATGGCCTTCAAGGGCACCGACCGGATCGGGACGACGGACTACGCGAAGGAGAAGGCCGCGCTCGCGGCGGTCGAGAGCGCCTATGCCGCCTACGACGTGGAGCGGCGTCGCGTCGTGGGCCGCGACGAGGCGAAGGCGAAGGAGCTCGAGAAGGCGTGGCGGGACCGGATCGCCGAGGCCGACGCGTTCGTGGTCAAGAACGAGTTCGGCGAGATCGTCGACCGCGAGGGCGGCGTGGGCCTGAACGCCTTCACGAACTCGGACGAGACCGGCTACTTCTTCTCCTTTCCCGCCAACCGCTTCGAGCTGTGGGCGTACCTCGAGTCCGAGCGCTATCTCACACCGGTGATGCGCGAGTTCTACAAGGAGCGCGACGTCGTCTTCGAAGAGCGCCGCATGCGCACGGAGAGCCAGCCGATCGGCCGACTGATCGAGCAGTTCCTGGCGGCCGCCTTCACGGCCCACCCCTACGGCCAGCCCGTGGTGGGCTGGCCCTCCGACTTGACGACTTTCTCCGCGACGGACGCGCTCGAGTTCCACGCACGCTACTACGTCCCCGCGAACATGACGGTGGCCGTCGTGGGGGACGTGAAGGCGGCCGAGGTCTTCCCCGTGATCGAGCGCTACTTCTCACGGCTGCCGAGCGCGCCGAAGCCGCCGCCTTTGCGCACGACCGAGCCCCCGCAGAAGGCCGAGCGCCAGATCGTCCTGAAGGACCCCTCGCAGCCTTTCTACATCGAGGGCTACCACCGGCCGGGCTTCGACCACCCCGACGACGCGGTCTACGACGTGCTCCAGGACCTGCTCTCGAGCGGTCGCACCTCGCGGCTCTACCGCGCGATGGTGCGCGACAAGCGGATCGCCGCAGCGGCCTCCGGCTTCGGAGGCTTCCCGGGCATCAAGTACCCGGGCCTGTTCGCGTTCTTCGGGGTGCCGACGCCCGGCCACACCCCCGAGGAGATCCAGGCCGCGATCCGGGTCGAGATCGAGCGGCTCAGGACCGAGGACGTGCCGGACGCGGAGCTCGAGATGGTCAAGACCCGAACGCGCGCGAACCTGATAAGGCGCCTCGACAGCAACCAGGGCCTCGCCAACCAGCTCGGCACCTACCAGGCCCGAAGCGGCGACTGGCGCGAGCTCTTCCGCGACGTGGACCAGGTCCAGCAGGTGACGAAGGCCGACGTGCGCCGCGTGGCGAACGCGGCGTTCGTCGAGTCGAACCGCACCGTCGGGATGATCCAGTCGACCCAGCTCGCCGGGGCGCAGGGCGGCGGAGCGGGCCGATGAGGCCCCGCGGGTGGAGCGCCGCCGCCGCGATCGCGCTCATGCTGCCGGCGCTCGGAAGGGCGCAGGCGCGCGACTGGCGCGAGATCCCGAAAGCCCCGCTGCGCGCGTTCGCGCCGCAGCGCCCCACGCGGATCGCGCTGCCGAACGGCCTCGTGATCTTCCTGCAGGAGGACCACGAGCTGCCGCTCGTGCGCGGCACGGCGCGGATCCGCGGAGGCGCGCGCGAGGAGCCCGCGGAAAAGACCGGGCTCGCGAGCGTCTACGGCCAGGTCTGGCGCACCGGCGGCACGAAGGCACGCACTGGCGACCAGCTCGACGACGACCTCGAGGCGCGCGGCGCGCGCGTCGAGACGGGCGCCTCTCTCGACTCGACGTTCGCGTCCTGGGACTGCCTGAAGGAGAGCTTCGACCCGGTGTTCGCCGCCTGGCTCGACCTGCTGCGCAACCCCGAGTTCCGCGAGGACAAGCTCCCGATCGCGAAGAACCAGCTCACGACCGGCATCGCGCGCCGCAACGACGACGCGGGCCAGATCGCCGCGCGCGAGTCGCGCAAGCTCGGCTACGGCAAGGACTCGCCCTACGCGCGCCAGGCCGAGTACGCCACGGTCGCGGCCGTCACGCGCGACGACCTCGTGGCCTGGCACAAGGCGACCGTCCACCCCAACAACCTGATCCTCGGCGTCGTGGGCGACTTCGACTCGAAGGCGATGGCGGCCCGCTTGCGCGAGGCGCTCGGCAAGTGGCCGAAGGGCCCGGCCGCGCCGCGCGCGGAGACGGCGTTCCAGGACGCGAAGCCCGGGGTCTACTTCGTCCAGAAGGACGACGTCACGCAGAGCCAGATCCGGATGGTCCACCTCGGCGTGCGCCGCGACAGCCCCGACTATTTCGCGCTCGAGGTGATGAACGAGGTCCTCGGCGGCGGCTTCTCGGCGCGCCTGTTCTCCAACATCCGCTCGAAGAAAGGTCTCGCCTACTCGGTGGGCGGCGGGGTCGGCTCGAACTACGACTACCCCGGGCTGTTCTCGCTCTCGATGGGCACCAAGAGCGGGTCGACCGCGGCCGCGATCGACGCGCTCTACGAGGAGATCGACAACCTGACGAAGACCCCCGTTTCGGCCCAGGAGCTCGCGCGCGCCAAGGACGCGATCCTCAACTCCTTCGTGTTCCGTTTCGACACGAAGCAGGAGGTGATGGCGGAGCGGATGCTCTACGAGTTCTACGGCTACCCGCCCGACTTCCTCGAGCGCTACCGCGCCGGGATCGAGAAGGTGACGGCCGAGGACGTGGCGCGCGTCGCCCGCGCCCACGTGCACCGGAGGAAGCTCGCGCTTCTCGTCGTGGGCAAGGCCCAGGACTTCGACCGCCCGCTCGCGGGCTTCGGCGAGGTGACGACGCTCGACGTCACGATCCCGGGCGGAGCGCCGCGCGCGATTCCGTGAGCTCCGCCTACTCCGGCCAGAGCCAGCCGAAGCTGCCCGCGGTCAGGAGCGCGTAGACGATCCCGTCCCCGAACTCCTTGAGGACACTCTTCCAGGGCCGTCCCCACCAGATCGCGTTCGGGATCTGCGCGAACGAGTAGCCCGCGAACGCCACGGCTCCCGCCACGCGGAAGACCTGCATGTAGGGCGTGCCGCGCATCAGCGTCTGTCCGCAGACGAAGGCGACCGCATAGGAGACGAACAGCAGATACACGAACCACAGGCCGAGGAACTGGCCCATGTTCGGCATCCCGGGCGCACGCACCGTGATCAGGGCCACCGGACCCTTCGTGAGCTTCTCCTGGAAGACGGGATCCTTCATCGCGGCCGGGCCCGCGGCGTACGGGATCGAGTACATCCCGGGCGCCACCGCCTGCTTCGCGAGCGTTTCGCGCGCGGCCGGCTCGTCGGGAAGGCTTCGGATGTGCCACTTGTGCGCGCCGAGGACGTTCCAGATGAGCGAGCTCGCGACGAAAACGAGCACCGCCGACACCACGATCGGCATCCAGAGACCGGCGAGTGTCTCCACGGCGACCTCCTTGTTTCGGTCGGACCGGCCAATCCTAGGAGCCCGCGGCCTTCGCGGTCAATCGGTGCGAAGAGTGGCCGAGGCGGACGCCGGGAGCGACCGGCATGGCGGACGGGGGCGATGATACAGCCTCGCCCGGGCGGCCGAGCGACGGCCAGGGCGGTGGTAGGCTTCCTCGCGACCACGGAATCGAGATTGAGCGGCGACGAGCACGAAACGCAGGCGCGACCCACGCCTCCCCCGCGCGCCGCGGGAGCGAGCGAGCGCGACGTCCCCGATCGCATCGGCCCCTACAAGATCCTCCAGGTCCTGGGCAGCGGCGGCATGGGCGTCGTGTACATGGCCGAGCAGACGGAGCCGGTGAGCCGGCGCGTCGCCCTGAAGGTGGTCAAGCTCGGGATGGACACCAAGGAGGTAGTGGCCCGCTTCGAGGCCGAGCGCCAGGCACTCGCGCTCATGGACCACCCGGGCATCGCGCGGGTGTACGACGCCGGAGCCACGGAAACCGGCCGTCCGTATTTTGCGATGGAGCTCGTGAAGGGCGTGCCCTTCACCGAGTACTGCGACGACCAGCAGCTGAACGTGAGCCAGCGGGTCGAGCTCTTCGCGGAGGTGTGCCGGGCGGTCCACCACGCCCACCAGAAGGGCGTGATCCACCGCGACCTCAAGCCCACGAACGTCCTGGTGACGCTGCAGGACGACCGCGCGGTGCCGAAGATCATCGACTTCGGCATCGCCAAGGCCATGCACCGGCGGCTGACGGACCTCACGCTCGTCACCCAGCTCGGCTCCGTGATCGGCACTCCCGCGTACATGAGCCCGGAGCAGCTCGACGCGACGGCGCTCGACGTCGACACGCGCGCCGACATCTTCAGCCTGGGGGTGATGCTCTACGTGACCCTCACCGGCAGCCTGCCGCGCGAGGTGGGCGCCGGAGCGGCCGGCCTGCGGGCGCTGCGCGAATCCGAGGAGGATCCGCCGGTACCCAGCTCGCGGATCACGGCGCTCGACTGGCCGGCGCAGGAGAGCCTGGCGGCGCGGCGCCGGACTCTCGCCACGTCGCTGCAGCGCGAGCTGCGGGGGGACCTCGACTGGATCACCATGAAGGCGATGGCGCGGGACCGCACGCAGCGCTACGAGGCCGCGAGCGCGCTCGTCGCCGACCTGACGCGCTATCTTCGCAACGAGCCCGTTTCCGCCCGGCCCTTCACCACGCGCTACCGCCTTGGCAAGTTCGTCAGGCGGCACCGCGCCCTCGTGGCGGCGGCGGTCGCGGGGCTCGCCCTCGTGATCGGCTTCGCGGTGGCGATGGCGCTCCAGGCGGCGCGCGTGGCGCGGGAGCGTGACCGCGCCGAGCGCGAGGCGGCGCGGGCGACTGCGCTCAACCGCTTCATGACCGACATGCTGGGCTCCGCGAACCCCTGGGGCGACGCGGGAGGCCGGCACGACGTCACCGTCGTGGAGGCGCTCCAGCGGTCCGCGGACGAGGTCGAGCGCTCGTTCGAGCGCGAGCCGCTGCTCGCCGCAACCGCACGTCATGCGATCGGCTCGACCTTCCTCGGGCTCGGCCGCCTGGACGACGCGGAGCGCCTGCTCCAGCAGGCCCTCGAGACACGCAGGGCGGTGCTCGGGCCCGGGAGCGCCGAAGCCGCGGCATCGCTCGGCGAGCTGGGCTCGCTCGAGCGGACCCGCGGGCGCTACGACGAAGCGGTGCGGCGCGAGCGCGAGGTGCTCCAGATCCAGGAGCAGCTCGCCGGACCGGCGAGCGAGCCGGTCGCCAAGGCGCTCACCAGCCTCAGCCAGACTCTCTACCTGAAGGGCGACTACGACGAGGGCGTGACGCTGGCCGAGCGAGCGGTGACGATCCGCCGCGGGCTGCAGGGACCGAGGGGGGCGGGGACGGCGGAGAGCCTCATGGCGGTGGCCCAGCTCGTGGCCGCGAAGGGAGACCTCCCCCGCGCCGAATCGCTCTATCGCGAGTGCCTGGAGATCCGGCGAGGGGCCCACGGCGCGCAGAGCCTGGAAGTCGCGCAGGTGCTGAACGACCTGGCCGTGACACGAATGGGGCGCGAAGGCTACGGGGAGGCGGAGTCGCTCTACCGCGAATCGCTGGCGATCGAGCGCAAGCTGCTGGGCAACGACCATCCGGAGGTGGCGAGCACGCTCGAGAACCTGGGCGGCGTCCTCTTCAGGACCGGACGCCAGAAGGAGACGCTGCAGCTGCTCGACGAGGTCCTGGCGATCCGCAAGCGGGGCCTGGGAGAGGACAGCCTCGGTGTCGCGCGGACGCTGCACAACCGGGCTGTGGTCCAGACGCAGGCCGGGGAGCTGGAGGCGGCGGCGGCCGGATTCCGCGAGGCGATCCCTCGCCTGCGCCAGACGCTCGGCGCCGACCATCCCGAGATGGCCCAGGCCATGGCGAGCTACGCGCGCCTGCTGCGCGAGGAGAAGGACTATGCGGGCGCCGAGAGAACGCTGCGTGAAGCCCTCGAGATCGCCCGGCGCAAGCTCGGGCCGGAGCACGCCGCGGTCGCGGGCTACGAGCTGGACCTCGGCCACGTGCTGGCGCTCACGGGCCGGAACGCGGAGGCGGAGCCTCTGCTGCTGCGCGGCTTCGCTGCGGCCGAGGCCGCCGGGAACAACCGCAACGCGCGCCGCGCCGCCGAGCAGCTCGTGAAGCTGTACCAGGACACGCGCCGGCCGGACGCGGCCGAGGCCTACCGGCAGAAGCTCGCGGCGCTTCCGAAGACGTAGCCACCCCGGACTCGAAGTTGATAGCGTCGGGCTCAACTCGGGGCGCCCCGAGTTGCAGGCAGCTCCCGCTCCCAGACGGCCGACGCTGAGAAGACCTGAACAGGCCTCCAGGAAGTCGAGACGCGCTCGCGCCGGCAGTGACGCGTCGGAGCGCTCGGGCTCGACTACTCCGAGCGCAGCGCGCGGGCCGGGTCGATGCCGAGCGCTCGGCGGGCCGGGATCCAGGCGGCGACGAGCGCGGCCGTCCCCAGCAACAGCACGACCGCGGCGAGCACCGCCGGCTCGGTCGTGACGGCGCCGCGCAGCACTCCCGCGAGCGCGCGGCTCGCGGCCCAGCCGAGCGCCGAGCCCAGCACGAGCCCGACGGCCGAGAGCCGCAGCGCCTGCCCGAGCGTCAGCCGCAGCACGTCGCCGCGCGAGGCGCCGAGCGCCACGCGCAGCCCGATCTCGAGCGTCCGGCGGCTGACCCGGTACGACATCACCCCGTAGACGCCCCCCACGGCCAGGAGCAGCGCCAGCACGCCGAAGCCCGCCATGATGCCGGCGATGTACTGCAGGCCGATCGTGGACTGCCGGATCGAGCGCGGCAGGCTCCGCAGGTTGTACGCGGGCTGGTCGGCGTCCACCGCCGCGAGCACGCGCTTGACGGGCGCGACGAGCGCGTCGGGGTCGCCACTCGTGCGCAGCGCGAAGGTCAGGTTCTGGGTCGGCGCCTGCGCTAGCGGCCTGTAGAAGGTCGGCTCGTTGCGGCGCATGATCCACTGGTGGATCACGTCGCCGGTCACGCCGACCACGGATAGCCACGGCGTGTCCTCGTCGCCGGCCACCATCCGAAAGCGCTTGCCGATCGGGTCCTGCCCCGGCCAGAAGCGCTCGGCGAAGTTCCGGCTGACGACCGCGACCTGCTGCGTGTCCTCCCGATCCGCGGGCTCGAGCCCGCGGCCTTTCAGCACCGGCAGCCGCAGCGTCGCGAGGAGGTCGGGCGTCGCCACGCGCGCCTCGACCTTGGGCGGCTGGCTGCCTTCCACGAGCGGCTGGCCTTCGAGCGCGATCTCGCGCGTGGTGTAACCGTTGAGCCCGGGCAGCGAGTTGGTGGCGGCGACGCTCGTGACGCTCGGCAGTTCCCTGAGCCGGTCCACCACGTCGCGCGCGAACAGGCGCTGTTTCTGCGCTTCGGAGTAGACCGCGTCCGACAGGGTGACCTCGAAGGCGAGCACACCCCTCGGCTCGTAGCCCTGCGGCCCGTCGACGAGCGCGCGGGCGCTGCGCGCCGCGTCGCCCGCGACCACCAGCAGCGCGAGCGCGGCGCTGAGCTGGCCCACCACGAGGACGTCCCGCCCCAGCTGGCGCCGGCCGCCGGCTGTCACTGCTCGGCCGCCCTCGCGCAGCGTGGCGTTCAGGTCGAGGCGCGTCGCGCGCCAGGCGGGAATCGCGCTGAAGGCGAACGCGGCGGCAACGGCGACGAGCGCGCTGAACAGCAGGCTGCGCCAGTCGGCCCCGAGCTGCTGCCAGCCGGGCACGAAGCGGGCGATCTCGGCGGGCATGCTCTCGCGCAGCACGCGCGCGGCCAGCGCGACGAGCGGCATCGCGAACGCGGCCGCGGTCAGCGACAGCAGCACGCCTTCGGTGAGCAGCTGGCGGGCGATCCGGGCCGGCCGCGCACCGAGCGCCACGCGCAGCGACAGCTCGCGGCTGCGCTCCGCCGACTGCGCGAGGATCAGGTTGGCCACGTTGATGCACGCAATCAGCAGCACCAGCACAGCGGCCGCCTGCCAGATCACCAGGATCTGCGGCAGCACGGGGTCGCCGAAGCCCATGCGGAAGCTGGGCGCCAGGGCGCCGCGGGCGGCGTTCGTCTTCGGGTGCTCGCGCTCGAGCCGCTGCGAGACGACCGCGAGGGCGGCCGCCGCTTCCTGGCGCGTGCGGCCCTCGGCCAGCCGGCCCATGACACTCAGGTAGTACTTGTCGCGCGCCGCGCTCGCGGCGTCCGGCAGCACCAGCGGCGCCCACACCTCGGCCCCCTCGGGGAACTGGAAGCCGGGCGGTGCGATCCCCACGACCGCGTACGGCAGCGTGTCGATCGTGATGCTGCGGCCGAGCATCGGCTCGCCCCCGAAGGCGCGCTGCCAAAGGGCGTGGCCGATCACCACGCTGCGGTCGCGACCCTCGCGCGCCTCCTCCGCCAGGAACCCGCGCCCTGCGACGGGCGCCACGCCGAGCGCGTCGAAGAAGCTCGCGCCCACGCGGTAGCCCTGAACCCGCTCCGCCGACTCGCGCCCGCGCAGGCTCGCGTCCCACCACTGCAGCCCGACGAGGTCGCTGAAGACGCCGCCGGTCTGAGCCTGCCAGTCGACGAGGTTCGCGGGCGCCACGTTCGAGAGGTCGATGCCGTTGAAGTCGCGCGAGGTCTCGTGCACCCGAACCAGCCGCTCCTGACTCGGGAACGAGAAGGCGCGCAGCACGACCGCGTCGAGCACGTTGAAGATGACGGCGTTGGCCGCGAGACCGAGCGCGAGCGTCGAGACGAGCAGCAGGCTCACTCCCTTGCGCTTCAGGAGCGTCCGGAGGGCGAATCGAGCATCTTCGAACATTGTTTCTCCTGTCCTGCTAACGCGCGCCCCGGGCTGCGAGTTCGTTTGGTTGTCTCCAGCTGTTTGGACGCTTTTTCGGAACCCGGCCCGGGGGCGAGGCGTATTAGCGGTCGAACACGGTCGGTTCACCTCCTTTTCATCCGCCCGCCGGGCGGCAGGGGCTAGGCTCATGGCGAAGACGAACGGGAAGCGTGTGCGCAGGCGGATCTGGATCGGGCTCCTGGCGGTCGCGACCGCCGGGATCGGCTTCGCCGCCACCCGGCCCAAGACAGAAAAAGAGGACAAGAAGGACAAGACCAAGACCGCCAAGGCCGAGGTGGCCGACGTCCAGGTCCGGGTGACCGAGGTGGGCTCGGTCGAGCCGCAGGTCAAGGTGGACGTGAAGTCGGTTCTCTCGGGCAGGGTGGTCGAGCTGCTGGTGCGCGAGGGCGATCGCGTCGCGCGCGGCCAGGTGCTGGCGCGCGTCGAGCCGGACGTCAACCAGGCCCGCGAC
>DATBSL010000240.1:0-3094 GCA_036559805.1 Vicinamibacteria bacterium | reverse complement strand
GCTCTCGCAGGAGGACTACCACAACCGCGTCTGGTCCTTCGGCCTGATCGGAGTGTTCCTGGGCTTCGGGCTGATGCTGCACTATTGGCTCACACGCCCGCCGGGCCGGAGCTAGCCGGGATTCGGAGAGGCGAGAATGAGACGCATGGGTCAGGTCGCGCTCGCCGGCCTGCTGGTCTTCGTCGCGGTGGTCCTCACTCTCCACGCGGCCCAGCCCGAGCTGAGCCCGCGCGACGCCGCGGTGAGCTACTACGTTCACGGCCGGCTCGGCGGGCTGCTGACGGCGGGCCTCGCCGCGCTGGGAGTGGCCTCGCTCGCGCTCCTGGCCGGACTCGCCCGCGTCGCGCCCGCGGCGCGGGTCGGGTTGTGGCTGCTCGGCGTCTGGGGCGTGGGCGTGCTGCTGGGCGCGCTCTTTCGCGCGGATCCGCCCGGCCGATGGAGCGAGCCGCCGTCCTTTGCGGGAATGGTCCATGGCAACTCGGCGATCGCGGCGTTCGTTGCGCTTCCGATCGCCGCCCTCGTGCTCTCGCGGGCGCTCCGGCGGCAGTCGGATTGGCGGCCCGATGCACGTTTGCTCACGGGCCTCGCCGTCGCCGCCGCGGTCGGCCTCGCGCTCTTCACGGCGTCGCTCGTGCCCGTCTTCGTGAGGCCCGGGCCGCCGATCCTGCTGGGCGCGTCCGAACGGCTGCTGCTCGCCTGCTACGTCGCGTGGCTCGCGGCCGTCGGCGTCGGGCTGCTGAAGCACGACCCGCGTCCGGCGAGCGGGTGAGGCGAAGCGGCCGGGCGTGGACGATGAGCAGATCGTCGCCGGATATCTTCGCACCCGCGACCCGGAGCTTTTTCGAATCCTGGTCGAGCGGCACCAGGCGCGCGTCTTCCGTCTGGTCGCGGCGCTGCTCGGCCCCTTCGCGGATTCGGACGCGCAGGAAGTGACGCAGGAGGTGCTGCTGCGCGCGCACGATCGCCTCGCGAGCTTCCGAGGCGAGGCGCGCTTCACGAGCTGGCTCTACCGGCTCGCCTACAACCGCACGCTCGAGCACCGGAGGCGCGCGCGCCTCCGGCTGCCGCACGTGACCGCGGACGCGCTGGCCGAGCGGGAAACGGCGCGGGGTCCGTTCGAGGAAGCCGCGGAGCGCGAACGGCAGCTCCGCGTCGGGCAGCTGCTCGAGGGCCTGCCCGACGTGTATCGCTCGGTCGTCTATCTGCACTACTGGCTGGACGCGACGGTCGACGAGATCGCGGAGCTCATGGTCGTGCCGGCGGGGACGGTGAAGTCCTACCTCTCGCGGGCCCGCGCGCGGCTGCGCGCGCGGGCGAAGCAGGCCGGGATCGAGGGTGTGGAATGAGCGAAGCGGACGAGCGAACCAACGACTGGCTGAGACGCAGCCTGGCCGGCCACAGACGGCCCGCGCTCGCTCCGGGGTTGTCCACGCGAGTGCTGCGGCGCCTCGCGGAGCGCGAGCGGGAGCGGGACGCACGGTGGCGCGGCTGGGTTCGCATCGTGCTGGTGGCGTACTGGCTCGCGGCGGCGCTCGGCACGCTGTGGCTCCTCGCACGGCTGCCGTGGCCGGATTGGACGAGTCCCATCGCGTGGGCACTCGCGGTCGCCGCGGTTCCTGCTGCGTTCGCGGTCTCGCTCTGGCCCGAGCGCGCCCGCGCGTGGCTGCTGGCGCTCCTGCGGCCGCTCGCCCCGCCGCTCGTGCGCTAGGCGACGCTCGCGCGACGCGAGTCGCCGCGGTGCCGCCGCAGCTCGCCGTGGTGCTTGAACGCCCCCACGGTCCCGAAGAACGCGGCGCCCATCGCGAGCAAGTCGAACATGATGATCTTCGAGTCGGCGACGTAGTCGGGCTGGCTGATCCAAAGCCATACCCGGCTCGCCAGGAAATACGCGAAGAGCGTGAGCGCCGCGATGCGACTGCGCCGGCGGAGGCCGACGAGCAGCACCGAGAGAATCGCCGCGTCTAGCAGAAACGGGATCGGTAGCCGCGGCAGGCTGCCCAGCGCGAGGCCGGCGTACGTAGCCACTACCGACGCCAGGACCAGCAGACCGGAGGCGCCCGTCACGACCATCGCGAGCGCGACCATGCGGCCGCTTTCATCGTGAATGTCCTCTGCCGAGCCGCGTCCGATGCGCTTCACTCGTCACCTCCCAGGCAGCGCGGGGCAATGATAATAGGACCGAACCATGGGTCGGCTGCTCTTCGTCGTGCGTGCGCGCGCCCCTGCGCTGTTCATGCTGGCAGGGGCTGGGGCCTGCGCACTGCTCGGCGGCTGGTTCGCTCTCGGCTATGACACGGTTCCCGGGCCGGCAGCGGCCGCTCTGCGCTACGGCCCGGCTCTCGTACTCGGCTTCTCGACACTGGGGCTCAGCCGTCTCGGACTGCGCTTGTGGAACCAGAGGACGGAGTTCTACGAGCGAGGCTTCGCCCATCTCGCGCGGAGCTCGCGGATCGAGGCGCGCTACGCGGAGCTCCGCTCGCTCGCGTGCTCCGCCGTCGACAACGTACAGGCGCAGGGCCGCACCACGATCCTCGTCCTGACGACGAAGTCCGGTGAGACGGTTCGCGCCGTGCACCAGGCGGCTATTGGGGCGCCCGATCCGAACCTCGAGGCGATGAGCCGCGTGGCATCGGCCGAGCTGGCCTCGGCCTGGCGCCAGCAGCTTCAAGTGCGGCGCTCGATCGACTGGCTGCTCGACAAGAAGGCGCAGCCGCTCGCGCGGATCACGCGCACCGGCGTCGAGCTGCGAGCGAATGCGGAGGCTGCCTTCGAGCCGGTCTCGGCCGCGAACCTCCAGTACGAGCTCGCGGCGGGGGAGCTCACGCTCTTCAGCGAGCGCCGCCCCGTGCTGAAGCTGGAGGCCGGCTCCCCCAACGTCTACCCCGGGCTGGTGCTCGTCGCTCGACTCGATCGCGAGCAGGACAAAGGCGAAGCCCCCTAGCGCGTCGCTTGTCTGGCAGGGCCCGCGGTGGCTTTCGGCGGGAACAGCGTCTCGAACACGCGGTCGGTTCGGTTGCGCCAGCCGGCCCAGCCGGCGCCCTCCGGCGCTTCGCTGCCCGCAGGACGGTAGCCGCGCTCACGGAGGAAGGCCGCG
>DATBSL010000239.1:0-9617 GCA_036559805.1 Vicinamibacteria bacterium | reverse complement strand
CCGATGGCGATCGCGATGGCCTCGGACACTTCCTCGCGGCTCGCGCCGAACTTGAGCGCCTTCTTGACGTGGCCTTCGAGGCAGCCCTGGCACTTGGCCGCGAGGCTCGCGCCGATCGCGACCAGCTCCTTGGTCTTGCGGTCGAGGACCGACGGCTTGTAGGTCTCCTTGTAGAACTGGAAGTAGATCTCGCGGAAGCGCGGGTCGACCATCGTGTACGACGTCGGCTGGGGTCGCGGCGCACCCTCTTCGTCCTCGGGAAACGGCTGGTGGTGATGCGGCTTCTGGTCGCTCTCGCTCACAGTGCTTGCCTCGTTTCCAAGATCCGAAGGAGCCTCACCGCGACGCCACGGCCGAAGGCGCGCCCGACGCCGCGCCGCCCGCGACCGCGTCCAGCACGACCGCCGCCGCCGCCTCGTAGGCCGCGGTGCCGTCGCGCCATGCCCCGCCGTGGCTCTTGCCCGGGACGATCAGGACCGACGCCGACTCGCCCGCCGCCGCCTTGAGGTCGAACGCGATCTCTTTCGGCATGCGCCGGTCGTCGGAGTTCGCGACGAACAGGCTCGGGCGCCCGTCGAGCCGCGCGGCCGCCGCCACGACGTTCGACTGCGCGGGGTCGAACCCGCCGCGCCGCCCGATCCAGAAGATCGACAGGTCGGTGGTCGGCCAGCTCGGCACGATCCGCAGCCACCAGCGGAAGCCGCGGAAGAGCACCAGGTGGTGCCTCACCGTGTCTTCGAGCGAGCGGAAGCTGCTGTCGCAGATCAAGCCCTTCGCCTCGGGGTCCTCTGCGGCCGCCAGCACGGCCGAGGCGGCGCCGAGCGAGACGCCCCAGAGCACAACCGGCCCGGGCGCGCGGTCGCGCGCGAAACGCGCGGCCGCCTTCACGTCTTCCTTCTCCTTGACGCCGAAGGTGGTGGCCTCGCCGCCGCTCGCGCCGTGGTGCCGCAGGTCGAGCAGGATCGTGCTCCAGCCGCGCGCGTGGACGAACGGCACGCGCTTGACCATCTCGATCCGCGAGCGGTTGAGGCCGTGCACCATCACGACGCTGCCCCGCGAGGGCGACGCCGGCACCCACCAGCCCTTGAGCTCGGTCCCGTCGCCCGAGCGAAACGCGACGTCCTCGTAGGCGAGCTCGAACGAGGCCGGCGTGAGGTTGGCGTTCTCTCTGTCGGGGAACTGGAAGCGGCGCGTCGTGGCCATTCCGCCGAGCCAGTACGGCACGACGCCGACGACGAAGGCGACGAGCAGGGCGACGATCGCGATGGCGACTCTCTTCAGCCAAACCCGGATCATCGAGCCCCTGCCCCCTTGCTCCGGGGAGCCGAGAGGGCTCCCGGAAGATGCTCAGTCTTCAGCGGCCCATGATAGTCGCAACGAGACGAAAAAAAGCGGGGGAGCGCTCAGCTCGACACGACGGCCGCGGCCCGGGACCGCTCTGGGGGCAGTTGATCGGTCCCGGCGCGCCGTCACCCCGTCGGCAGCGTCGCGCTCCCCCGTCCTACCTCCTTGTACGCTGAGGCACGGCTGGAGTTTCGAGAACGCGCGTCAAAGGTTGTCACGGTCCGCGCGAGAGCTCGCTGAGTTGAATGTCGCACGCGACTCGATCGCGACGCGTCCATTCCTCCGCGTAGACCGCGGGGATCCAAACGCCTGGCTCCCCAGCGCGCCGGCCCGCGAGCGCGGGGACGAAATCACGAACGCCGTCCGCGGCACAGAGGGTCGCGAGCGGCGGCGTGACGGCCGCGGCGCGCGCGAGCGCCGCTCGCGTGCGCTCGGGGAGGACGCCCGCGGCGAACCACGCGTGCACGCGCACGACCAGGAGTGGCGCCGCGACAACGATGATCGCCGCGCCCGCGACGCGGGCCGCTCGCGAGCGCCGCGCGAGCGCTCGAGGCACGAGCGCCGCGAGCGCCAGCCCGAGCAGGAACGCCGGCAGCTCGCGCGCGTTGCCGGCCAAGGCGATCGCGAGCGCCTCGCGCGCGGAGAGCGCCTCTAGCAGCGGCAGAAGGCCGGGCGCTGCGAGCACGAGCGCCAGGACGAGCGCCAGCGCCACCCGCCGCGAGACCCCGCGCTCGCCGCGCAGGAACGCCCGGGCCAGCACCACGGCGCCCGCAACGGCCGCGAGCGCCGGCTGCGCCAGGGCGGACGCGGCGAGCAGCAGCGCAGAGGCCACGGCCGAGGCGCGCGAGGCGTGGCCGACGAGGAGCGCCGCCGCCGGAAGCGCGAAGCCCAGCGCTAGCAGGCTCTCGCCCGCGCCGACGATCGAGAGGATCGCCGGCCAGGACGGGAGCGCGAGCGCGGCGAGCGCACCCGCCGCCGCGGTCCACGGCGCGGCCCAGGTGGCGATGAGGGCGAAGAGCCCGATGAGCGCGAGCCCGGCCCCGACGGCCACCACTGCGGTCACCGCGGCCGCGGGATCGACGCCGGTCAAAAGCGACGCGTCGGCCGCGAGTGTCGCGAGAGCCGGCGCGTGGGCCCCGAACGGCTCGAGCGGGACGAGCGGCTCGAGGCTGCGCGGAACGGAGTCGCGCCACACCACGAGCCGGGCCGCCGTCGTCTGGAAGGCGAGCCGCGGTCCAGGCGCGTGTGGCCAGAGCCCCAGCGGAGCCAGGAGCGCGAGCGCTATGCCGAGGACGACGAGCGATGCGGCAGACGCGAGCGGCGGTGGCGCGAGGCCCGGGCGCGGGGCCGCGTCGACGCTCGGCGGCGGCTGCCAGCCGGGCGGCGGCGCCACCTCGTGCTTCGGCAGCAGCCGGAACGCGGCGAGCAACGCCTGTGCCGCGAGCGCCGCCACCAGCAGCCGGCCACGCCCCGCGCCGGAGAACGGCGGCCACCAGGCGGAGAGCGCCCAGAGCGCGAGCGAGAGCGGCGCTACGGCCGTCCACGGCGCGCGCACGACGACGAGCCCCGGCAGCAGCACGAGCGCCAGGGCGAGCGTGAGCATGGCCCGCGCATTCTACGTTTCTCCGCCGGAGCCTTCGGGTAGGATGGGCTGCGAATGGCCCGCGCGAGCGAAAGGCGCGCCGTCCTCTTCGACTGGGACGGGACGCTCGTCGACTCCGCGGATCGCACGTTCCGCTGCTACGCGCAGGTGTTCGCGGTGTACGGCATCCGCTTCGACCGCGAGGCGTTCGAGCGCACCTACTCGCCGGACTGGTACCGGACCTACGAAGGCGTGGGCCTGCCGCGCGAGGAGTGGGCCGACGCCGACGCGCGCTGGGTCGCCTGCTACGAGACCGAGACGAGCCGGCTCGTGGACGGCGCGCGCGACGGGCTCGAGCGGCTGGCGCGAGCCGGCCGCGTGCTCGGAGTCGTCTCGAGCGGCGACGCGTCGCGCGTGCGCTCGGAGATGGCAGCGCTGGGCGTCGCCGCGCTCTTCGCGACGGCGGTGTGCGGCGGGGAGACCGCGAGACGCAAGCCGCATCCCGAGCCGCTGCTCACGGCCCTCGGCAAGCTGGCCGTCTCGCCCGCCGAGTGCGTGTACGTGGGGGACAGCCCCGAGGACGTCGCCATGGCGAGGGCGGCCGGCGCCATGGCCGTGGGCATCCCCGGCGGCTTTCCGAACCGCGAGGCGCTCAAGGCCTCCTCGCCCGACCTGCTCGTCCCGAGCCTCGACGCCGCGGTGGCGGCGCTCCTCGGCTAGCGCTTCGGGAGGGCCTTCAGCAGGCGCAGCTGGGCCGCGGCGGCGTTGCGCACCTCGAGGTGCCGGCTCTCCTTCACCAGCTGCTCCAGGTAGGCGACGTCGGTATCGCGCCGCATCTGCCGGGCCAGGATCTGGCCGACGTGGCGATCCCCGGCGAAGGCCTTGAGCCGCTCGGGGTCGCGGATCCTCTTGGCGGCTTCCTGGCGCACGAAGAAGTGGCGGTTGCTCTTCGCGACCGCCACGAGGACGCCGTCCTGCGAGTGGTCGGCCGGGAGCGACTCGATGCGAAACAGCAGATCGTCGTCGGAGAGCGCGAGCCAGCCTCTGTCTCCTTCGCCTGGCCCTGTCGCGAAGGGCTCCCGGGTCTGGTCCTCCATCCGTGCTCAGATGATGGATGCGGCGCGGCGCAGGAAGCCGTCGACGAGCGTCTCGAGCGCCTTCTGCTCTTCGGCGGCGGTTCCGTCGAAGCTCACACCGAACACGTGGCCGCCCCGGTCGGCCGCGCGGGACCAGCGCACGGTCGCAGGCAGGCGCAGCGCGAGCGCCTGGCGCGGCACGCGCAGCTCGATGACGAGCGCCGTGCCGCTCGCGGGCGGCTCGGCGTCCGTGTTGACGCGGCCGCCGTCGCGGCTGAGGTTGCTGAGGAAGCCGGCGACGCGCTCTTCGCCGACGACGTAGCGGCACGGCGCCACGAACGGCTGTATTCTCTGGGCCCGGCGCTGTTTCGGAGGGACGGCCATGGTCCGCGCCGCCTGGCTACTGGCCCTCGGGTGCCGCTGCCCTCGCTTCTTCGCCGGCCACTGAGTTGAGTAGCGCCTTCAACTCCTTGCCCATCTTGAAGTAGGGAATCTTCTTCGGCGGCACGTCCACCTTCTCGCCGGTCTTGGGGTTGCGCCCCTTGCGCGGCGCCCGGTTGCGGAAGCGGAAAGAGCCAAAGCCGCGGATCTCCACTTCCTGGCCGTTCTGCAGCGCGGACACGATGCTCCGCAGGGCGGCCTCGACGATGATCCCGGCCTGGACCTGCGTGATGTCGAGGCGCTTGGCCACGACACCGATCAGGTCTGCCTTCGTCATTGCGGTCCGAGCCGGCTCCACCATGTCCCCAGTGCTCCGTGAGGCTCCCGACGCGCATGCTACGGGAGAACGGCGGATTCTATCCCGTCAAATCCCCCGAAGTCAAGGAAAGCGCGGGGGATAGCCGGGACGCGGCGCCCTGGAGCATTCTCGAAAAAACCGGCCCCGAGCCGCCGCGCTCAGGCGTTCGCGCGCTTGCCCAGCCCAACCGGACGCTGCGTCGGCTTCTGCGCGATGGCCCCGAACGTCCTCTCGAGAGCCTTGTCCACGCGCTCCTCGACCGCCGTGCGCGTCTTGTCCTCGGCCTCCGCGATTTCGCTCACGAGCAGGAACTTCGCTCGCTCCAGCATGCGCTTCTCGCGGAACGAGAGCGCCTTGCGGCGCGACAGGTAGGTGAGCCCCTTCAGCACAACGGCCACCTCGAAGAGGCTCCCGGTGCGCATCTTGTCCGAGTTTTCCTTGAAGCGGCCCTTCCAGTTGGCGACCTGGTCGACCTTGCCGTCGCCCAGCAGGGAGAAGATCTTACGGACCTCCACCGGGCGGATCACCGGACGCAGCCCCACGCCGTCGGCGTTCTGCTGCGGCACCCAGACCCGGGAGTCGTTCGCGAGGATGCGCAGCTGGTACAGGCTTATCTTTCCCCCCGGAATCGGCCGCGTCTGGATGCTCTCGACGACGCCGATGCCGTGATTGGGATAGATAACCTTTTCGCCGACCTGAAACTCCACGGTGACCTCTCTTTCCCTGGGCGACTCTGGGGGGGCTCCTGCGGGGAAGGGCGACTGAGTATGGCGTGATTTTACCAAGACGGCGGCCGAACGGCAAACGCTTAGAGCAGGAGCTGCTCCCGGTGCTCGACTAGAGCCGCGACGCAGGCGTCGATCTCGCTCTCGTCGTTGTAGAAGTGGGTCGACACGCGCACGCCCTCGGGCTTCACCGTCACGCTGACGCCGCGCGCGAGCAGGTGCTGCTGCGCCTGCTCCGGCTGGGCCACCCGCACGAGCGTCTCGCCCGAGCGGTGCTCGCCGCCGGGCGAAAGCACCTCGAACGCCTCGCGCGTGAGGCGCGTGGTCAGGTACATGTTGAGCGTCAGCACGCGCTCGGCGACCGCTTCGACGCCGATGCCGCCGATGTACGCGACGGCGGCGCCGAGCGCGAAGATCGGGCCGAACGGGGGACAGCCGAGCTCGCTGCGGGCGTTGCCCGGCAGCAGGCGCTGCTGCCGGTTGTCGAAGGCGTAGGGGTCCTCCCCGCTCAGCCAGCCCACGCTGCGCGGCGGGCGCTCGGCCAGCAGCTTGCGGCTCACGTAGCAGAAGCCCGCGCCGTAGCCCGCGCACAGCCACTTGTGGCCCGCCGTCGCGAGCGCGTCGATCTGGCTCCTGCGCACGTCCACCGGGAACGCGCCGACCGACTGGCTGCCGCAGACCACGAAGTGGCGGGCGCCCTTGATGCCGCCGAAAGCGTCCAGGTCCTGGCGGCAGCCGTTCGAGAACTGCACGTGGCTGATGGCGATCGTCGCCGCGTGCGGCGCCTGCCCGGCAGCGAACGACTCGAGCCGCAGCACGCCCTCGGCGGCGGCGACGAAGCGCACCGGCACGCCGCGGTGGATCCACGGCAGCGTGACCGCCGGGAACTCGTTCTCGTGCGCGATCACCGGCCCGTCGCGCTCGACGAGGTCGGCGATCAGGTTGATGCCGCTCGAGGTGTTGGGCACGAAGGCGATCTCGTCGGCCTCCGCCCCGATGAAGCGGGCGACGGTGCCGCGCACGGCCTCGCGCTGCTCGAGCCAGGCCTCCCAGTGCTCGTCCCCGCCCGTCTCGAGCTGGCGGTAGAAGGCGTCGACCGCCTCGCGCACGGGCCGCGGCGTGAGCGACGCGGCCGCCGCGTTCAGGTACGCGCGCCCGCGCAGCCCGGGAAAATCGCGCCGGACCTCGTCCCAGAGCGTGGCCATCGCGCGGAAGGATAGCTCACGTTCGTCGTACACTGTGCGTTGCGGCCGACGCGCCGGAGTGGCGAAACTGGCAGACGCGCGGGACTCAAAATCCCGAGGGCTTCACGGCCCGTGTGGGTTCGATTCCCACCTCCGGCACCAGCCGAGCGCCTGAGATCCCGGCCGCCAGTGTTGCCCGGGCGCGCGCCGAAAGGCTAAGGTGCGCGGGTGCCCGAGTCCGCCATCGTCATCCTCCACGACGACGGCGCGCTCGTCGCGGTCGCCAAGCCGAGCGGCGAGCCCGTGATCGCGGCGCGCGGTGAGCCTCCCGAGGCCTGCCTGCAGAAGCGGCTCGAGCGGCAGCTCGGGCGACGCGTCTACGTCGTGCACCGCATCGACAAGGACGCTTCCGGCGTCGTGGTGTTCGCGCTCGACGCGGACGCGCATCGCGCGGCGAGCCTTGCGTTCGAGCACCGGGACGTCCGGAAGCACTACCTCGCCTATACGGCCGGCGAGCTCTCCCCTGCCGCGGGACGGCTCGACGTCCCCCTGCACGCGGCGCGCAAGGGCAAGACGCGGCCGGCGCGGCCGGGCGAGCCGGGAGCCCAGGCCGCGGTCACCGACTACGCGACGACGCGGCGTTTCCGGCTCTCCGATGAAGCGCTCGTGAGCCTCGTCGAGGTGCGGCCGCAGCAGGGCCGCCACCACCAGATCCGGGTGCACCTGCGCGCGGCCGGCACGCCGATCCTCTTCGATCCGCTCTACGGCCGCGGCCTGATGCCGTCGGCCCTCGCGGGCGCCCCGTGCTCGAGGCTCGCCCTCCACGCGCTGCGGCTCGAGCTGCCGAGCCCTGACGGCAGCGGAACGCTGACGATCGAAGCGCCGCTCGAGCCCGACCTGGACGCGCTCGCGGGCTGGCTCGACACGCACGCGCACGCCGGCTGAGCGGCGCTCCTGCGATAGACTTCGCGAAGTCTGGAGGAGGACACGCCCGCAATGAGCTCGCTGCCCCGCCGCACCCTCGGAACGAACGGCCCCGAGATCACCACCGTCGGCTTCGGCGCATGGGCCGCCGGCGGAGGCGGCTGGTCGTTCGGCTGGGGCCACCAGGACGACGCCGACTCGATCGCCGCCATCCGCCACGCCGTCTCGCGTGGCGTCAACTGGATCGACACGGCGGCGGTCTACGGCCTCGGCCACTCCGAGGAAGTGGTCGGCCGCGCGATCGCGGAGCTGCCGCGCGCCGAGCGCCCGCTCGTCTTCACGAAGTGCGGCCTGCGCTGGAACCCGAACGACCCGATGGAGGTCTCGGCGCGCGATTCGAGTCCCGCGCGCATACGCACGGAGTGCGAAGACTCGCTGCGGCGGCTCGGGGTCGAGGCGATCCACCTCTACCAGTTCCACTGGCCCGACCAGCTCGGCACGCCGCTCGCCGACTCCTGGGGCGAGATGGCCCGGCTCCAGGACGAGGGCAAGGTCCGCTTCATCGGCGTCTCGAACTACGACGTCGCCGGGCTCGAGGGCTGCAAAGCCGTGCGCCACGTGCAGTCGCTGCAGCCGCCCTTCTCGATGATCCGCCGCGACGTCGGTGCGACCGAGATCCCCTGGTGCCGCGCCCAGGGTACGGGCGTAATCGTCTACAGCCCGATGCAGTCCGGCATCCTGACCGACGCGTTCTCGAAGGAGCGCGTCGCCGCGATGGCCTCCGACGACTGGCGCAAGCGCGGCCCGCAGTTCCAGGAGCCGAGCCTCTCGCGAAACCTGGCGCTGCGCGACGCGCTGCGGCCGATCGCCGCGCGGCACGCTGTCTCCGTCTCGGCGGTGGCCGTCGCCTGGGCGCTCGCGTGGCCCGGGGTGACGGGTGCGATCGTCGGCGCCCGCAGCCCGGAGCAGGTGGACGGCTGGATCGCGGCGGCCTCCCTGCGGCTCGAGCCGTCCGACCTCGCGGAGATCCGGGCCGCAATCGAGCGCACCGGCGCCGGCTCGGGGCCGCTCTCCGCGGCTTGAGCGACACCTCCGATCCCTTCCCGGCGTTCTACTCCGCGCTCGAGGCGCGCCACCGGGCCGAGCTCAGCTTCGCCGAGGTGCGGCGGGCGCTGCAGGCACTCTCCTCTCTATATGTCGAGCGGCGCGAGCGGATGGCCGACGGGGCCGCCCTCGAAAGCAGGGGCAAGCGCGCCGCGTTCGCCCTCTACTACGGCCCGCTGCACTTCCTGCTCGTCCGCGGGATCGTGCGCGGCCTGGGGCCGGCGCTGCCTTTCCCGCGGCGCATCCTGGACCTCGGCTGCGGCACGGGCAGCGCGGGAGCGGCGTGGGCGCTCGAGTGCACGCCGCGAGCGGCCGTTTCGGGAGTCGACCGCAACGGCTGGGCGGTCCAGGAAGCGCGCTTCACGCTGCGGCAGCTCGGGGTTCCCGGCTCGGCCGCCCGCGGCGACGCCGTCACGGCCGACTCGCCCGGCTCGCGCGCCGGATGGATCGCGGCGTTCACGGTGAACGAGCTGGCTGAGGCGGCTCGGGACCGTCTCCTCGCGCGCCTCCTCGACGCCGTGGCGGCCGGCTCGCCGGTCCTCGTCGTCGAGCCTCTCTCGCGCCGAGTCAGTCCCTGGTGGCCCGAGTGGCGCGAGAAGGTGCTCGCCGTCGGAGGACGCGAGGACGAGTGGCGCCTGCGCCCGGCGCTTCCCCCGTCGCTCGCCCTCCTCGGCAAGGCCGCGGGCCTCGACACCCGCGAGCTGACCGGCCGTTCCCTGGCGCTCGCCGGCTAGCGCCTAGCGAGCCTTCTTCTGGGCCGCGAGCCACTCCATGACGGTGACCGGCCGCCCGGCGACGGTCACCGGGCTTCCGTCGCGATCGAGGCGGCTCTCGTTGGCGTGCAGGTAGATCCAGGACCAGTGGCCGTTGTAGTGGTAGTCGTTGCCGCCGAAGAAGCCCGTGATGTCCACGACGTGGTCGTAGTAGGACAGGTGGACG
>DATBSL010000238.1:0-2014 GCA_036559805.1 Vicinamibacteria bacterium | reverse complement strand
GCGCTCCAGCGGCTCTGGCCTCCCGGCATGCGCTGGCTGCCGTCCGCCATCTCCGCCCACTGGCGCCAGGGGTGCGACGCGAGCGCGCCGTCGCGCAGCGGCGCGAGCTCTTCCACGAGCTGCTTTCTCGCGAGCATGGTGAAGGACGACGTCACGCCCACGTGGTGCAGCGCGCCCGCCTCGTCGAACAGGCCGAGCAGCAGCGATCCCACGAGCGTGCCGGGGCCCTGCTTGTGCCAGCGGAAGCCCGCGACGACGCAGTCGGCCGTGCGCGCGTGCTTGACCTTGACCATCACGCGCTTGCCGGGCTGGTACGTGGTGCTCTCGTGCTTGGCGACGACGCCGTCGAGTCCCGCGCCCTCGAAGCGGTGGAACCATTCCACGGCTCGCGAGCGCTCGCGGCTGCACGGCGTCAGGTGGACGGCCCCCGATGCGCCCGCGAGCGCCTGCTCCAGCATCGAGCGGCGCGCGGACTGCGGCTGGGCGCGCAGGTCCGTGTCGTCGAGGGCCAGCAGGTCGAAGGCGACGAACGAGGCGGGGATCTCGGCCGCGAGCTTACGCACCCGCGACTCGGCCGGGTGCAGGCGCATCTGCAGCGCGTCGAAGTCCAGCCCGTGCGCGCCGACGATCACGATCTCGCCGTCCACCACGCAGCGCTCGGGCAGACGCGTCAGGAAGAGCGCCTCGAGCTCGGGAAAGTAGCGGCCGAGCGGCTTCAGGTCCCGGCTCTGGATGTAGACGTGGCCGTGGTCGCGGAAGACGATCGCGCGGAAGCCGTCCCATTTCGGCTCGAACAGCCAGCCGTCGCCCGGCGGCAGCTCGGTCGCGAGCTTCGCGAGCATGGGCTCGACTGGCGGCTCGATCGGGTAGCGCGCTCCCGCGTCGGCCATCAGACGGGCTCCTCGCGTCGGGCGGAGATGCGGCCCTCCGCTTGCGCCCAGCCCGCGTCGAACGGGTGTCCCGGCGCGTCCAGATCGACGACGAGCGGCGCGTGGTCGGAGGGGATCGGCTTGCCCTTGCGGGCCTCGCGGTCGATCTCCGCCCAGACCGCGCGCTCGGCGAGCGGGCGCGTCCCGAGCAGGTGGTCGATGCGCATGCCGAAGTTCTTGTGGAAGTTTCCGGCGCGGTAGTCCCACCAGGTGTAGCGCGCGGGCTCGGAGCGGCGCGCGCGATACAGGTCGACGAGCCCCCAGCGCCCGAGCGCCGCGAACGCCGCGCGCTCCCGCGGCGAGACGTGCGTGCCGCCGTGGCAGGCGCGCGGGTCCCAGACGTCCGCGTCCGTGGGCGCCACGTTGAAGTCGCCGCCGAGCACGAGGGGCTCGTCGGGATTCGCCGACGCCTCGAGCCAGCGGCCGAGGCGCTCGAACCACACGAGCTTGGCCTCGTAGAACGACGAGCCGACCACCCGGCCGTTGGGGGCGTACAGGCTCACCACGCGAACGCCCCCGCACTCCGCCGCGATCATGCGCGCCTCGGCGAGCGGCTCGTCGTCGCCGGCGTCCTCGGTCTCGGCAAGGCGGAGCGGCTCTCCGAAGTTCGAAACCACCGAAGCGACGCCGCGCCGGCTCGCAATCGCGACGCCGTTCCAGCGGCCCTCGCCGTGGTGCGCCAGCTCGTACCCCAGCTCGGCGAACGCGTCGCGCGGCGCGGCGTCGTCCCAGAGCTTCGTTTCCTGCATCAGCAGCACGTCCGGGCGGGCGCGCTCCAGCCACCAGCGCACCTTGTCGAGGCGCGCCCGGAGCGAGTTGACGTTCCAGGTGGCGATGCGCAAGGTCTCGCAGGGGGGTCTGGGGGCGGCGAAAGAGCCCCCCCAGGCCGTACCTCTCTAGCCTACATCGCGCTCGGATTTCGGTGTTCAGGGGTTGGGCGGACTGCCGGACCGGCTACTTCACGATCGGGGCGAGGCGCGCCGGCCTCGGCCCGCGGCGCTCGGCGCCGACGAACGGGACGTAGGCGAGCTCGCGCCCCTCCTGCACGCTGCGCAGCATCAGGCCGCCGCGGCTCATGTCGCCCC
>DATBSL010000237.1:0-2370 GCA_036559805.1 Vicinamibacteria bacterium | reverse complement strand
TCCGAGACCCACGGCTCGTGGCCGAAGATCGCGACGGTTGCGTCCTCGGGGAACCTGTCGAGCGCCTTGGCCTGGGCCTCGAACGAGCCGCTCGCCAGCGCGTCTTCCGGCTTCGGCTCGATTCCGCCCCAGGCTTCGGCGGCGATCGCCGCCGTTTGCCGCGCCCTCAGCCACGGGCTCGTGAGCAGGGCGTCCGGCCGGTCCAGGATTCGCGCCAGGCCCTTCGCGGCCTCGCGGAACTTCAGCTCGCCTTCGGGCGTGAGCGGCCGGTCGTTCTCGGCCACTCCCGGGGTGCCGTGGGGTACGGCGATCGCGTGGCGCACGATCAGCAGTTTCATGCGGCGTCTCCTCGCTTCGAGAGTATGGAGCGGCTGCGCGCCATCGCCTGCAGCGCCCGCAGCGCCAGGTCGGCGGGCTTCGTCTCCAGCAGGGCCCGGTGCAGCAGACGCGCCATGCCCACGAAAGCGCGCGCCTCGCGCCGAGCGGCCCGCGTCAATATCGAGTTGTCGCGCGCCGCCGCGGCGTGGGCCTGCTCCTCGAGCCAGGCCGCGAGCACGTGGTGGTCGTGCAGCGTCCCGATCGAGTCCTGCAGCCGCTTGAAGAGCGAAGACGCCCGCGTGTCCTCGCCGCGCACGGCGTCCTCGATCTCGGCCGCGTAGCGCAGCCGCCGGATGCGGCGCCGCAGCGCGTGGAGCGCCTCGGGCCGGTAGCGCTCACCGACCAGGCTGAATCCGCGCAAGAGCGAAGCGCCCTGGCTCTCGCGGATCGTCCGCGTCCGCGCCAGCACCGTCTCGGCCTCCGCCGCGCCCTCGCGCAGCAGCCGGCGCAGGTTGCGGCGCAGCCCGTCGATGTCCAGGTCGAAGATGCCTTCGGCGACGTGGCCGCGGCTGCGCGCCCGGGCGGCCCGCAGCCGGCTGAGCAGCGCGCGCTGCTCGGCGGACGTGCCGCGCAGGGAGTCGAAGCGGTCCTGGTAGAGGCCCAGCGCGACGTCCATGTCCCGGCCGGCGCCGATCGTGCGGGTCAGGCTACGCAGCACCTTGATCGCCTGCCGCACGGCGCGGCTGTCGCCCTTGCGGGACAAGAGCGGGAGCGCGACGCGCAGCCGCCGGCCCGCCACCCGGCTCTGGTGAACCGCCTCGTCGTAGCCGGCGACCGCGCCCGGAAGCTCGCGGAAGACGCGGGTGACGCGGTCCTCGAGCAGGCGAGCCGGCTGGTCGTTGCGGGATGCGGGTGTCGTCGTCGTCATGGGCTCGTCACCGCGGCTCCGTACGCTACCACGCTGCCAGTTGCCATCATGAATTCACGACCGACACACACCCGTCGTGCCCGGTCGGGAGCCCTGCGCGCCGCGCGGCTCGGGGCCCAGAGCCGCGACGGCCGGAGCGCCGTTAGAATGGAGGTTCGGCCTGGAGACATTCCTGTGATCATCCCCGACGGCGACACGAAGGCCGCGCCACTGCGAGCCTCCGAGCTCAGGCCGGTGGCGGTGCTCGACATGGGAGCGACTGCCATCCGCATGCTGGTCGCGGAGCTGCCGCCGGGCGAGGCCCCTCGCATCCTGGAGGAAGCGTCGCGGGCGGTGCTGCTGGGCAAGGACGCGTTCACCAGCGGCCGGCTCGGGTCGGCCACGATCGAGGCGACACTGCGGGCGCTCGAGGGCTTCCGCCGCATCATGGACGGCTACGGCGTCGTCCGCTACCGGGCCGTGGCGACGAGCGCGGTCCGGGAGGCGATCAACCGCGACACCTTCCTCGACCGGGTCCGGCTGCGCGCCGGGATCGACGTCGAGGTGATCGACGGCTCGGAGGAGAACCGCCTCAGCTACCTGGCGGTGCGCGAGGCGCTCAAGGGCCACGAGTCGATGACCGACGGCGACGCGTTGCTGGTCGAGGTCGGAGGCGGCAGCGCCGACCTCTCGTACCTGCGGCGGGGCGAGCCGGTCTACTCCGGGACCTACGCGCTCGGCGCGATCCGTATGCGCCAGAACCTGGCCGCTTTCCACGGCGGCCACGAGCAGCGGGCGCGGCTCTTCCACCGCACCGTGCGCAACATCGTCGAGGACATCCGGCGCGAGTTCCCGCTGCGCGAGGCCCGCCATTTCCTGGCGACCGGCGGCGACGCGCGCTTTGCCGCCGACCAGATCGCCGCCGAGCCGATCGGCAGCAGCCAGGACGGCGGGCACGGCGCGCGCGCGATCCCGCGCGAGCGCTTCCTGTCGTTCTGCGAGGAGACGGTCGCGCTCGACGACGAGCAGCTGGTCGAGGCGTACCGCCTGCCGCTCGCGGACGTCGAGACCCTCGTGCCGGCCCTGATCGTGTACCGCGAGCTGCTGCTCGAGACGCAAGCCGCGACCGTTCTCGTTCCGCACGC
>DATBSL010000236.1:0-1532 GCA_036559805.1 Vicinamibacteria bacterium | reverse complement strand
ATGATCCGGCTGATCGAGCTGGGCGTCGCGAATGGCGGCCGCGTGCCTCGAGCGAAATGGCAGAACTTTCCGACCGACATGGAACACTTCCTGAGCTACTTCGCCGCCCACGAAGGCCACCACCGCGGTCAGCTCTGCATGATCGCTCGCCAGCTCGGACAGAGGCTCCCGCTGAGCGTCACGGCGGGGATCTGGCAGTGGACGAGGCTTTCGCGGGGCGACCGAACGCCGGTGAGAAAGAAGCGCGCCCGGAAGAGCCGCTAGACTGGCCCCATGCTGAAGGCCACGTTCGTGCGCGCCGCGGGCGAGCGCGACCGGATCTACGTGACTCGCTCCGACGGGAGCGAGGCGAGCTGGTCCTTTCCGAGCTACGGAGACGGGCTGCCTCACGATCTCGTGCACTGGGTCGTCGAGAGCTGCTGCGGGCTGAAAAACGCGTTCTGGGGTCGCGTGGACGCGGGGGCAGACCCCGCGGTCGTGAACGCGGAGGCGAATCGGGCCGGGGGCAGCGACAAGTACGCCGGCTACGGGCCCGATCGGCAAGAGCTCGACGTCGCCGAGGCGCTCGCGAACGCGGGCTGGACGAGAGACGGCGCGACCGAAGCGGAGATCCGCGAGTCGCTGGTCACGCAGTGCCGGAGCCTCGGCGCGGCACCGCCCGACCTCTCGCCGACCCAGGCCGAGCGCATCCGGTCCACGCTGCGCGAGCTGTCGAGCCGCTGGCGCTCCCTGCTGCCGAAGGGATCGCTCACCGTCACGTTTCCCGACTCCGAGGTAGCATTCGAAGGGGAAGCTCATGTCCGGATCCGCAATGCCTGAAGGCGCGCTCCTCGCGTGGCGCGCGATTCCAGCGAGCATCGAGAAGGCCATCGCGGGCCTTGCGGAGAATGACCTCGAGCTGCGCGGCGGGTCCGACGGGCTGTCGATCCGGGAGACCGTGCACCACCTCGCCGAGGCCGGCCTGATCGCGTCCAACATCATCCTGGCAGCCCTCGCACGCGGCGGCGGCACCGTATTCGACTGGTCCTGGGTCTACCCCAACGCGGCGTGGAACGAGCGCATGGGCTACGCCGCGGCGCCGATCGGGCCCGCGCTGCAGACGCTGAGCGCGCTCTGTGAGCACATAGGGGGCCTGATCGAGCGGCGGCCGGACGCCTTGCAGCAGGAGGTTCGGCTGCTGGACGCTCCGGGTGCTGCGCTCTACGCGCGCTCCGTCGAGGGCGTGCTGGTGCAGGAGGTCGAGCACGCCGAGGGGCACCTGCGTGGCGTCGCCGAGACTCGAAAGGCCCACGGACGATGACGCGGTGGCTGCTCGCGGCGCTCGCCCTCGGCGTCTCGGCCGGCGAGCCGGACCGCGATCCCTCGAAGCTGAAGGCGGGACTCTTCCTGTACGCCGCCCCCGCGATGCGGGATCCCAACTTCGCGGAGTCGGTGGTGCTGCTGGTCGAGCACGGCGCGGGCGGCTCGATGGGGCTGATCGTGAACCGGCCGACGCGCGTGCCGCTGCGCGAGCTGCTTCCCGGCTTCGACGA
>DATBSL010000235.1:0-15379 GCA_036559805.1 Vicinamibacteria bacterium | reverse complement strand
CCGATGCGGTCGAAGAAGGCGGGGTCGAGCTCCTTCACGAGACCGACCATCGCTTCCACGACGGCGCGCGTCTCCGTGGGCGCGTCGCCGGTGCGCATCATGCGGTAGAGCCGGTGCAGGACGATGCCCGAGAGCGTGTGCACCATCGAGGTGAACGCCGCGACCGGGATCACGTAGCGGGCAGTCTCGATCGCCTTCTTCTCGGCCTCGCGCTCGATCTTCTTGCGGCGCTTTTCGGAGGCGGTGGGAGTCAGGTGGCGCAGCTTGCCGACGATGCGCAGCGTGTCGGCGCGCAGGAGCGCCGTCAGCCGGCGGTAGCTCTCCCAGGCCGACTCGATCGCCGCTTCGTAGACGGAGCGCGCTTCGCCGGTCAGGCTCTCGGGGACGAGCGCGCGGACCTCGTCGAGGCGCACGAAACGCTGCGAGGACTGCTCGGAGTTGTAGAACGGGTGCGAGTGCAGGAACGACCACACGAACTGCCGGCTGACGTTCTCGAGCCCGAACTCGAAGTGCGCGTGCTGGAAGACGGTGTGGTGCCCGCCCTCGAAGGTCAGCGGCCCGATCGTCTCGCGCTGCTGGGGCGTGACTTCCTCGGAGCCGATCACGCGCGGCGAGTAGCAGGTGCGGGCCGCCGCGATCGCGGCGTCGTAGGGCCTTGCCGCCGCGTGACGCAGCGTCACGCGCGGGGCGCCGGTGAGCACGGGCATGGGGAGGCCAGACTAGCCGAGGCCGAGCCCGCGCGGCAAGGAGGTGAGGGGACGCCACCGGGTTGCGCTCGCGGCGCGCGTCCACCAGAATCCGGGCTCGGTCCAACCATGCAGCTATTCCAGGTGACGGACGCAAGCGGCGCGAGGCGCCTCGGGGTTCGGCGCGGCGCGCAAGCGCTCGTGCTCGAACGGCCCGCCGCGGGGATCCAGACGACGCTCGACCTCTTCGTCGCCCAGGCCGAGCGCGATCTCGACGCGGCGAAGTGGCTCGCGGATGCGGAGCGCGAGGGCGCCTTCGCGAGCGCGACATGGGACGAGCTGCGGCCGCGGCTCGCCGTTCCGCTGGACCCGCCCGAGGTGTGGGGCGCAGGCGTGACGTACCGCCGCAGCGCCGACTTCCGCGAGGAAGGCACGGGCTTCTACGACCGCGTGTATACCGCCGAGCGGCCCGAGCTCTTCTTCAAGGCCTCGGCCTGGCGCTGCGCCGGCCCGGGCGGCGCCATCGGCCGCCGCGCCGATTCGGCCTTCACGGCCGCGGAGCCCGAGATCGCGATCGTCCTCGACCGCGCCGGGCGGATCCTGGGCTTCACGCTCGCGAACGACGTCTCGGCCTGGGACATCGAGCGCGACAACCCGCTCTACCTGCCGCAGTCCAAGGTCTACAACGGCTGCTTCGCCTTCGGGCCGGTGATCGTGACGCCCGACGAGATCCAGGACCCGTACGCGCTCTCTCTGCGCTGCCGCGTGACGCGGGGCGGCCGCGAGGTTTTCGCGGGCGAGGCCAGCACCGAGCAGCTCAAGCGCCGCTTCGAGGAGATCGTGTTCTGGCTGCTGCGTTCGAACGACATCCGCACCGGCACCGTGCTGTCGACCGGAACCGGCATCATCCAGCCGCTCGGGTCCGGCCTCGAGGTGGGAGACGTGGTGACGCTGTCGTGCCCGGAGCTCGGCGAGCTCTCGAATCCAGTCGCGCTCGTGTAATGGCCGGCGCCGAGCCGGATCCCTACCGGCTCAGGCCCGAGGACGTCGAAGAGCCACCGTCGTCGCTGCGCCGGGCGTTGTCGCGCCTCGGACCCGGAATGGTGCTGGCCGCCGCGATCGTGGGCTCGGGCGAGCTGATCGCCACGACCACGCTCGGCGCGCAGGTCGGGTACGCGGCGCTGTGGATCGTGCTGCTGAGCTGCGCCGTGAAGCCGGTGGTCCAGGCGGAGCTGGGCCGCTACACGGTGGCCTCTGGCGAGACCGGGCTCGAGGGCCTGAACCGCGTGCCGGGCCCGCGCTTCCGCGTGAGCTGGCTCGTCTGGGCGTGGGCGATCATGGTGCTGACGAGTCTCGTCCAGGTGGGCGGGATGTTCGGCGGGCTGGCGCAGCTCATGAACCTGCTGGTGCCGTCCGTGTCGGTGACGGCCTGGGTCGCGGTGTTCGTGGCGCTGACGCTTGCATTGCTTCTCGGCGGAGGCTACGAGCGCATCGAGCGGCTCGCGCTCGTCAAGGTCGGCTTCTTCACGCTGCTGACCGTCCTCGCGGCCGTCGTCCTCACGCGCATGGCCGATTTCTCGTGGGCGCGGGCCGCCGAAGGGCTGCGGCCGACGCTGCCCGGGGCCGGTCTCGCGACGGCCGTAGCCGTCTTCGGGATCACCGGCGTCGGCGGCACGGAGCTGTTCATGTATCCGTACTGGTGCGTCGAGAAAGGCTACGCTCGCTTCGTCGGCCGCCGCGAGGCGGGCGGCGCGTGGGTCGCGCGCGCCCGCGGCTGGATCCGCCTGATGCACGCGGACATCCTGCTCTCGCTCGTGGTCTACACGGTCGCCACCGTGGCGTTCTACTTCCTCGGCGCCGGCGTGCTTCACGGCACCGGCCGCGTGCCGGCAGCGACCGACATGATCCTGACGCTGTCGACGCTCTACACGAGCACGCTCGGCGGCTGGGCGCTGCCGCTCTTCTACCTGGGCGCCACGGTGACGCTCTACGGCACGATCTTCGCGGCCACCGCCGCGCACTCCCGCGTCTACGCCGACTTCTGCCGCCTGCTGGGTTTCTTCGACCGGGACGACTACGCGACGCGCGTCGCGTACCGCCGCGGATTCCTGGTGCTGCTGACCGTCTACCCGGCGGCGACGTACCTGTTCTTCGCCTCGCCCGTGAAGATGGTGGTCGCGGGCGGGATCGTGCAGGCGCTGCTCCTGCCGCTCGCTGCCGGCGGCACGCTCTACCTGCACCACCGGCACCTGCCGGCCGAGCTGCGTCCGGTTCGAGCGGTGACGCTCGCGCTCTGGCTCGCGACCGCAGTGATGACCGTGGCGGGCGTCTACGCGGTCGTGGTCACGGTTCGAAGCGCCTGACACTCAACTCGGGGCGCCCCGAGTGGAGTCCAACGCTGTCAACCTCGAGTGTCTAGTACCGCTTCGCCTCGAGGTCCCGGTACACCTTCTCGACGTTGGCGCCGACGGAGCCTTCGAAGCGTCCGTCCATTCCGGCATCGTATTTGGGCTTCAACGCCGCCGCGACGCCGGCCTTCGCCTGCTCGAGCGTCTCGCCGCGGACGCGCGACGCGCGCACGGCCTCGATCAGGTCGGCGAGGTAGTCGCGGAAGAAGCGCAGGTGGGACTTCGGCTTGACGCCGCCGTGGCCGCCGACGATGTGGTCGAAGTCCAGCTTGTCGAGCGCGTCGAGCGTCGCCACCCACTCCGGCGGGTACGAGTCACCCATGAACGGCATCCAGCCGTGCAGCAGGTCGCCGGTCGCCACGACGCGCTGCTTCGGCATGTACGCGACCACGTCGCCGCTCGTGTGGCCGCGCCCCAGGAACAGCAGGACGATGTCGCGGTCCTGCCGGTGCAGGATCAGCGACTTGTCGAAGGTCAGGTCCGGTAGCGTCAGCTCGAGGCTGCGGATCTCGGCGAAGTAGGCCTCCTGCTGCGCGAGCTCGCCCTCAATCGCCTTGCGCGCGGTGGCATCGGTCGCGGCGGCGATGCGCTCCTTGAGCACGGCGATCTGACGCGGACCGGCGTCGAGCTGGTCCTTCACCCGCTGCATGCCGAGCTCTTTCAGGTTCTCGCGCGTCGCCTCGGAGGCGACGATCGCCACCTGCTTCGGGAAGGCCACGGGATAGGCGTGGTTCCCCTGCGCGTGGTCCCAGTGGAAGTGCGTGTTGACGGCGTAGCGCACGGGCTTGTCCGTCACGCCGCGGATCTGCTGGATGAGCGCGCGCGCGCTCGAGGGACGCGAGTGCGTGTCCACCACCAGCACACCCTCGTCGTAGACGACGACCGCCGCATTGCAGTTGATGGGCGTCGCCGGGCGAGCGAGCGCCGCGTAGACTCCGTCCGCGACCGGCTTCAGCTCGAACAGGTCCTCGGCCTGGACAGCGCAAGCGAGCAACGTCAGCACAGCGGCGCACGCGCATCGGGCTCGATTCGTCATCACACCCTCCGAGAAAGCTCGTTAGGGTACCGCTTCACCGATGAGACCGGTAACGCCACCGGCAACAACCGGCGGCCGGGCGAGAGCACCGACTTGCGCGTGTCAGCGCCCAGGTGGAACGAGTCGACGAGCTAGCGGTCGGCCTCGCTGGGCGCGAACCCTTCCTCACGCAGCCGGGCGACATCCCTGGTCGGGGCGCTCCCGAAGAAGCGCCCGTATTCCCTGGTGAACTGCGATGCGCTCAAGTAGCCGACGCGCTGGCACGCGTCGCTCGCGTCCATTCTCTGGAACAGCATCAGCCGCCGGGCCTCGTTCAACCGCAGGACCTTCTGGAATTGAAGCGGGCTCATCGAGGTCACGGCCTTGAACCGCTGATGGAAGGACGACGCGCTCATGTGGACCGAGGCGGCCATCTCCTCGACCGTGACGGGTTGCGCGAAGTGCGTGCGGATGAAGGACACGGCGTCGGCAACCCGCTGCACCCCGGACTTGGGCGCGCCGATCTGGGCGACCCGAGTCCCGATCGGAGTGCGTAGCAAGCGAATCAGGATCTCGTCGACCACCAGCGGTCCAAGCAGGTCGGCATCCTCCGCCCGGCCCATCAGATCCAGCAGGCGCGTCACGGCCTCAATGATGGCGTCGGTCGCGCGTCCGACATACAGCCCGCGATCGTCCGGCGGCTTGGGGACGCCATTGGGGAATACCCGCGCGGCGAGCTCCGCCACGCGCGACGGATCCAGGTCCAGCCTGAAGCCGAGAAACGGGTCCCTCTGGCTGGCTCGAGTCACCTGGCCGGCGACCGGCAGATCGACCGCGAAGACGAGCATGCGCGCGGGATCGTATTCGAGCACTTCACTGCCGAGCATCACGACCTTGGCGCCCTGCGCCACGATGCAAAGCGACGGGCTCATCGTCAGGTGGACGGGCACGGACGTCATCCGCGCACGGCGCAGCGCATAGACCCCGGGGAGCCGCAGCGGAAACACGCCGTCGTTCGGTGCGTATCGCGCGACCAGGTTTGCCAGCCTTCGGAGTGCCACGGCACCTGGGGCGGCAAGGCTGATGTCGGCGGGCGCCGTCTCGGCTGGCGATGCTCCGGAACGGCCGCCGTCGCCGCCGCGGAAAGACAGGAGCCCGGGCGTGTATCCGGCACGCCGTCGCGTGCGCTCGCGTGCCGGGAGAGGAGTAGGGGGCATGGGCAATCGTACAGCCGGCGCTGGGCTGCCGCTTGCCCAAACCTGCACTCGAGCTGCGCCGTAACCGATCGATTCTTGTAGGAATGGGCAAGAAAGCCGGGCAGCTGCCCGGTACTCTGATTGCCGGACGAAGGGCACTGCCCGACGTCGCTCGCATAACAAGTTCTCATCCATTCCTGACGATCGAGAGGCGGACGTGTACCGATGAAGAACATGGTGAAGCTCGTCACGATCGTGATTTCGTTGTCGTGCGGCTCCGTCTTCGCGGCCGACTGGCCGTCGCAATATGGACCGCGGAGAGACCACACCTCGGAGCAGAAGAAACTCCTGCGGACATGGCCGCAGGAAGGGCCGAAGGTGCTCTGGACAGTCCCGGTGGGCGCCGGTTTTGGCGGACCGGCTGTCGTCGGCAAGAACGTGTATTTGTTGGACCGCGACGAGAAGGTTGGCGACACGCTGCGCGTGCTCGATCTGGCGAGCGGCAAGGAAGAGTGGACGTTCGCCTACGAGGCCCCCGGCAGCTTCATGTTCGCCGGCTCGCGTACGACGCCGACCGTGGACGGCGAGCTCGTCTACACCGTCGGGCCGATGGGGGATCTGCACGCGATCGGCACGAAGACACGGACGCCCGCGTGGCGCAAGAACATCTGGAAGGACTTCGGCGGCGCCGCCGAGCTGCCACGCTGGGGGATCGTGCAGAATCCGCTCATCTACGGCGATCTGCTGATCGTCGCGACTCAGACCGCCGAGGCCGGCGTCGTGGCCTACGACAAGCGGACCGGCGAGCTGAAGTGGAAGTCCGCCGCCCTGTCCGGCATTCCGGGCTACGTGACCCCCTCGATCGTCAAGGTCGCCGGAGAGGATCAGCTCGTCATGGTGACGGCTGCCGTCGGTCGCGGCCGCAACGCCAGGGACGGGAGCGTGAATGGTCTGGATCCACGCAGCGGCAAAGTGCTGTGGAGCTATGCCAACTGGCAGTGCATCATCCCGGTCCCGCAGGCCGTCGACGCCGGCGAGGGCCGCGTGCTGATCACGGGCGCCTACGGCGCGGGCTCGGCGATGATCAAGGTGGAGAAGAAGGGCGACTCTACCTTCGCCGTGTCCGAGCTCTACAAGAACCCGGACTTCGGCGCCCACACCCAGCCGCCCGTCCTGCACGAGGGCCACTTCTACGCCCACTACACGATCAACGAGCGGAGCGACGGGCTCGTCGCGATGGGCATGGACGGCCAGATCAAGTGGAAGACCGACCAGCAGCCGCCGTTCGTCCGCGGCGGCTCGATTCTCGCAGAAGGCTTGATGCTGACGACGGACGGCAACACAAAGCTGTATCTCGTCGAGCCGAGCCCCGCTGGATTCAAGCCGCTCGCGAGCGCCGTGATCCTCGAGGCGGGCGACAACTGGGCTCCACTCGCGCTCGTCGACGGCAAGCTGCTCGTGCGCGGACAGAAGGAGCTGAAGGTGCTGCAGGTCGCGCAGTGAGCAGGCCACGGTTCGTGGGGCCGGCGGTGACGAAGCTGGCGGCCTTCTTCTCTCAGCACCTTGCGAACGGAGGAGCGAAATGAACGCATCGATTCTCGGGCTGTGGCTCGTGACGGCGACCCTGCAAGCGTCCGGCGCACCACAAGCACCGCCAGGTCCGCCTGCGACGGCCCCCACGAAGGCGGAGCAGGAGCTGATCAGCCTCTCCAAGCAAAAGTGGGACTGGATGTCCGAGCGCAAGGTGGATGCGCTGGCCGATCTCTTCCATGATGACGCCGTCTTCGTCCACATGGGGGGAACCATGTCGAAGAGCCGCGAGCTCGACGTCATCAAGGGCGGCGGGATTCACTACAAGGAGGTGGATATCCAGGACGTGTCGGTGAAGATCATCGGCACGACGGCGATCCTGCTGAACCGGATCCAGCTCGTCGCCGTGGTCGGCGGCAACGAGGTCACCAACCCCTTCGTCGTCACGGAGGTGTACGCGCAGCAGGGCGGCGCCTGGAAGCTGGGCTCGCTGTCGTTCACCAGGCTGCTCACACGCTAGCCACTCTCGAACGTCGCTCGGAGCCGATTGGGCCAGCTTCGCCGAGAATGCTGGGAGGAGATGCCAGGTGGGAAGTCAGCGATTCTCGACGTCATGCCATTCGGCCATCCTGGTCGCTGCCGCGGCTGCCGGGGTCCTCGGCGCGTCCAGCGGCGTGACGGCGCAGGCACTCAAGGATCTCCAGACGCCTGACACACCGTTGGTCCTCAAGGCGCAAGGCAGCTTCTTCGTCGGCGGCGACAAGGCTGAGCAGACGCAGGTGGAGCTGGGCGGTCTCGGCCCGGGCGGGAACATCACCGTCAACCAGATGTACGTGCGCTACATGGTGCCGCAGGGAGGCGACGGCAACGTCCCGGTGGTGATGGTCCACGGCGCGACCCTGACCGGCAAGTCGTGGGAGACGACACCGGACGGCCGGATGGGCTGGGACGAGTACTTCGTGCGAAAGGGCCATCCGGTGTACGTGCCGGACCAGGTGGGGCGCGGCCGCTCGGGCTTCAATCAGGCGCTCTTCAACAACGTCCGCGCCGGCTCGGCGCCCGCGGAAAAGCTTCCCCCCTGGCTGCGATTCAGCGACGAGGTCGTCTGGCCGAATTTCCGCTTCGGCTCGAAGCCGGGCGAACCCTTCGCGGACGCTCAGTTTCCGGTGGCCGCCGTGGACGAGCTCTCGAAGCAAGGCGTGCCCGACGTCAGCTTTGGCGGCCTGCCCGCGCCCAACCCGACGTTCAAGGCGTTGTCGGATCTCGCCGGTCAGCTGGGCGGCGCGGTGCTCATGGGGCACTCGCAATCCGGTCGGTTTCCGCTGGAAGCGGCGCTACTCGATCCGACGGCCGCCAAGGCTCTGGTGCTGGTCGAGCCGGGTGTCTTTCCCAGCAGGTACACGGACGAGCAGGTCAAGACGCTGGCGAAGGTGCCGGTTCTCGTTGTTTTCGGCGATCACCGTGACACACCGACGGGCATCGGGTCGCGGCCCTCGTGGCAGCTTTCGTTCGATGGCTGTCAGGAGCTGATCGGCCGCCTCAAGGCGGCGGGCGGCCAGGCCCAAATGCTCAACCCGCCCGACCGCGGCATCAAGGGCAACAGTCACATGATCATGCAGGACAAGAACCATCTGCAGATCGCGGATGTGATCCTGCAGTGGATCGACGAGCACGTGAGCAAGAGACGCGCTGGGAGCCAGTGAACCCCACTATCGTTTGGGCCGCGACCCTCGCGGTCGTTCAAGCGCTCGCGACTGAGCCCGCACGCGGGCTGCGCCTCCAGCTGCAGGACTACGCGAAGCTGCCGATCACCGGCGAGCTCGACGGCCAGAACACGAGAGGGCTGCTAGCGCGGGTCAACTTCCTGCGCGACGAGCCGGGTGGCCGGCGCTTCTTCGTCAACGACCTCAACGGCCCGCTCTACATCCTCGACAAGCAGACGAAGAAGTTCGCTGTCTACCTGGACTTCAACGGGGCTGGCGGACGGCCCGGCCTCTTCCCGAAGTTCACTTTCGAGCGCAACTTCGCGACCGGGCTCATCAATTTCCTGTTCGATCCGGATTACGCGCGCAGCGGCGTCTTCTACACCATGCACATGGAGGACCCGGCTGTTGTGGGTTCGCACGCACCGAAGCCCGGTGCGGTCGCAGGCCTCGACCTGGCCGGCTATTCGACGACGCCGGCGATTCTCACGCCCACGGTCGACGGCCGGATCGGCCGCGAGGTCGTGCTGATCGAATGGAGGGATCGCGATCCCGCCAACGCCACTTTCGAGGGCACCGCGCGCGAGTTGATGCGGCTGCAGCAACCGCTGCCGCAGCACCCGCTGGGCGACATGACGTTCAATCCCGTCGCTCGGAAAGGCGATCCCGACTGGCGGCTGATGTACCTGGGTTCGGGCGACTCGGGTTCGGGCGATCAGAGCGACAGCCGCCGGATCAACCCGCAGCGGCTCGACACGCTCGTCGGCAAGATCCTGCGCATCGTGCCCGACCTGCGCGAGCACACGGCGACCAGCACGGTCAGCGAGAACGGGCGCTACCGAGTCCCAAACGACAATCCCTTCGCGACACTCGCCGGCGCGCGCAAGGAGATCTGGGCCTATGGCCTGCGCAATCCGCATCGGCTGACCTGGGACGTCGATCCTGCGCGGCCGAAAGAGCCGCGGCTCCTTGCCTTCCACATCGGGCTCGTGTCCTGGGAGACGGTCGTCGTCGTCCGCAAGGGCGCCAACTACGGCTGGCCGGTGCGCGAAGGCACGCAGGCGAGGTCTCTGGAAGGGATGGGCCCGATTCCGTCGGACGACACGATTCCGATGCAGATCTCGGACACTGTCGAGAGCGGTGCGGTCAAGCCGGTGTATCCGGTGCTGCAGTACCCACACCGGCCGGGCGGCGGAGACGCCATCGCCAACGGCTTCGTCTATCGCGGCAGCCAGGTCCCGGCGTTGCGAGGCAAGCTGGTGTTCGGCGACATCACGACTGGCCGCGTGTGGTACGCCGAGCGGAAAGACGTCCTCGCCGCGGACGATGGCGCCCCGGCGACGCTGGCACCGATTCACGAGGTCGACACGGGGCTGCGCGCTGTCGTGACCGACGCCTACCGCGCGCGGGGGGGGAAAGGCGCGGAGCTCCCCGGCGCCGCCCAGATTTCAGGTCGCGGGCGCGTGGACCTGCGGTTCGCCGAGGACGACTCCGGGGAGCTGTACGTGCTGACGAAGGCCGACGGCATGATCCGAAAGGTTGTGGGCGCCGAGGAAGAGGCGGCGGCCGCGGCGCCCGCGTCGGCGCCCGCGCCGATTGCGCCGGCGGGCGGTCGCGGCCCGGACCTCACTCGCCAGCAGGCCGCGGCCCTGAAGAACCCGGTGCCGGCCACGCCCGCCTCGATCGCCGCCGGCAAGGCGCTCTACGACGCGACGTGCGCCGCCTGTCACGGCGACCGGGCGCAGGGCGCGGTGAAGGCGAAGATTGCAATCTCGATCATCGAGGAGCAGGGCGCGAAGCAGCCGCCCGACCTCACCGACGATCAGTGGGACCACGGCTCCACAGACGGCGAGATCTACGCCGTCACGGAGCGGGGCGTCCCGTCGACGATGATGCCGGGGTTCGACGGCGTCATCTCGGACGACGACACGTGGAGCATCGTCAACTACATTCGGACGCTCCTGCCGAAAAAATAGGCCCGGCGCAAGGGCGCCTACTCCTCCTGCTTGTGCACGTGGTCCTCGAACTCCTTGATGAAGGTCAGGCTGCGCATGTCCTGCATGCGGTCGAGGTAGACGCCGCCGTCGAGGTGGTCGCACTCGTGCTGGATCACGCGCGCGAAGAAATCGTGGGCCTCGAGCAGGTAGGGCTTGCCGTAGCGGTCGAGGGCTTCGAGCTTGATGCTCTTGAAGCGCGGCACCACGCCGCGCAGGTCCGGGATCGAGAGGCAGCCTTCCCAGCCTTTCAGCGTCTCGTCGCCGATCGGCGTGATCTCGGGGTTGACGAGCACCATGAACGGCACCTCGGCTTGCGAGCGCTCGTCGTCGCTCGGCACCTCGATCACCGCAAGGCGCAGGCCTTCGTGGACCTGCGGCCCCGCTAGCCCGACACCCTCGTGCTCGTACATCGTCTCGCGCATGTCGTCGACGAGCTTCTGGAAGAGCGCGTCCTTGAACGCCGACTTCGGGACCGGCGTCGCCGGCGCGCGCAGGACGGGGTGGGCGATGCGGGCGACTTTCAGTATCGACATCCGGCTCCTGGGAATGCTGACCGAGGACGACGGCCCGCAGTCTAGCCCGAGACGCGCACGGCCGCGCGCGACGCCGGCGAGCAGAAGGCGTGTCAGGATTGAGCCGTCCGATGACTCTGCCCGCCAGCGCACCCGTGGACTTCGCCGTTCGCAGCCGGCGTGTCGTCACGCCGGAAGGAGAGCGCGCGGGCTGCGTGCTCGTGCGCGGGGAGCGGATCGTGGCGGTAGTGGACAAAGGCGCCGTGCTCCCGGGGACTCCGACCGAGGACGTGGGAGACCTCGTCCTGATGCCCGGTCTCGTGGACAGCCACGTCCACGTCAACGAGCCGGGCCGCACCGAGTGGGAGGGTTTCGAGAGCGCGACGCACGCGGCGGCCGCGGGCGGCGTCACGACGCTCGTGGACATGCCGCTCAACAGCAGCCCGGTCACCACCTCGCGCGACGCGCTCGAGCGCAAGCGCGAGGCGGCGGGAGGGCGCGGGAGCGTCGACTGTGCGTTCTGGGGCGGGCTCGTTCCCGGCAACGCCGCGGAGGTCGGGAGGCTGCTCGACGCGGGCGCGTGTGGCGTGAAGGCGTTCCTGGTCCACTCCGGGATCGACGACTTTCCCGCGGCGGGCGAAGCCGACCTGCGCGCCGCGCTGCCGATCCTGGCCGAGCGCGGCAAGCCGCTGCTGGTCCACGCGGAGCTGGCGCACGACGCGGCGCCGCCGGCCGGCGACCCTCGCCGCTACGCGACCTACCTCGAGTCGCGTCCCCCCTCGTGGGAGCGAGAGGCCGTGGCGCTGCTGCTCCGGCTGTGCCGCGAGCTGCGGGCGCCGATCCACGTCGTGCATCTCTCGGCCGCGGGCGCGGCCTCGCTCGTAGCCGAGGCCCGCCGCGAGGGGCTGCCCCTGAGCGCGGAGACCTGCCCCCACTACCTCGCGCTCGCGGCCGAGGAGATCGGCGACGGGCAGACCGAGTTCAAGTGCGCGCCGCCCGTGCGCGAGCGCGCGAATCGCGACGCGCTCTGGGACGCGCTCCTGGACGGTACGATCGGCCTGGTGGTCTCCGATCACTCGCCGTGTCCGCCCGCGCTGAAGCGGCGCGAGCAGGGCGACTTCATGGCCGCCTGGGGCGGGATCGCGTCGCTGCAGCTCGCGCTGCCCGTCGTGTGGACGGAGGCGCGCCGGCGGGGGATCGGGCTCGGCCGGCTCGCGCAGTGGATGGCCGAGGCGCCCGCGCGTCTCGCCGGCCTCGCGACGCGCAAGGGGCGGATCGCTCCCGGCTACGACGCGGATCTCGTCGCCTTCGATCCCGACGCGGCCTTCGAGGTGAGCGGCGAGAGCCTCCACCACCGCCACAAGCTCACGCCCTACCTCGGCCGCTCGCTCTTCGGCGTCGTCCGCCGCACCTGGCTGCGGGGACGCCCGATCTTTTCCGACGGATCTTTTGAGGGCGCGCCCGCGGGCGCGCTGCTCTCGGTGACCGATGGACACGCTTGAGCTGCCCGACCTCGTTTCGGCGCGCGTCGGGGGACGCGCGCTCTACGCGAGCGACGAGTTCTTCGCTCCTCGAAGCTGTCTCGTCAAGCCAGAGCCGGCCGTCTTCATCCCCGGCAAGTACACGAATCGCGGCAAGTGGATGGATGGCTGGGAGACGCGGCGGCGTCGAACGCCCGGCCACGACTGGTGCGTGCTGGAGCTCGGCCTGCGCGGCCGACTCTACGTGGCGGACGTGGACACGAGCCACTTCGTCGGCAATCAGCCGGAGCAGGCCTCGCTCGAGGCGTGCGACCATCGCGGCCCTTCGACCCGCGCGGCACTCGAGGTCGCGCCCTGGACGCTGGTGCTCCCACCGTCGCGGCTCGCGCCGGGAGCGAGCAACCCCCTGCGGCTGAAAGGCGAGGGCCCGTTCACGCACGTGAGGCTGAACATCTTCCCGGACGGCGGCGTCGCGCGGTTGCGGCTGCGGGGCGAGGTGGCCGTCGACCTCGATCGGCTGCGGGGCCGGCTCGTAGACCTCGCTGCGATCGAGAACGGCGGTCTCGTGCTCGGCGCGAGCGACATGCACTTCGGGGCGAAGGAGCACCTCAACTTGCCCGGGCGTGCGTCGAGCATGGCCGAGGGCTGGGAGACGCGGCGCCGGCGCGGCCCCGGCCACGACTGGGCGCTCGTGAGGCTCGGCGCCCCCGGGCGCGTCGAGAAGGTCGAGATCGACACGGCCCACTTCAAGGGCAACTTCCCGGAGAGCGCCGCGCTCGAGGGCTGTCTGGCGCCGGGCGCCTCGCTCGCCGCGCTCGCGAGTGCTTCGTGGCAGGAGCTCTTGCCGCGCACGGCGTTGCGCGCGCATGCGCGGCACGACTTCGCGAAGCAGCTGATCGCCCACGGCCCGTTCTCGCACGTCCGGCTGCTCATCTACCCCGACGGCGGTGTGAGCCGCCTGCGCATCCACGGACGCCTGGACCCGCCGTGACGGGCCGTCTCGACGCATTGTCGCAGCCGGAAGCGATCGCGGCGTTCCTGGGCTGCTGCGGCTCGCGGCGCTGGGCCGAGGCGATGGCGCGCGGCCGGCCCTACGCCGGCGAGCCGGCGCTCAGGGCCGCGGCCGAGCGCGCGTTCGCGCCGCTCGCGCGCGCCGACTGGCTCGAGGCGTTTTCCCACCACCCGCGCATCGGCGACCGCGCCTCGCTCGCCGCCCGCTTCCCAACCACGTCCGGCTGGTCGGAGGCGGAGCAAGGCGGCGTGTCCGGGGCGGCGGAGGACGTGCTCGACGGACTGTTGCGCGGCAACCGCGAGTACGAGGCGCGCTTCGGGCACATCTTCATCGTGTGCGCCACGGGCAAGTCCGCTCCGGAGATGCTCGCGCTGCTGCGCGAACGCCTGCCGAACGACGCGGGCGCCGAGCTCGAGATCGCCGCCGCGGAGCAGCGTAAGATCACGGCGATTCGTCTCACGAAGCTGCTGGAGGGTCTCTGAGGTGAGCGCGCTCACGACTCACGTTCTCGACACCTCGCTCGGTCGGCCCGCCGCAGGCGTCGGCGTCACGCTCGAGCGCCGCGAGTCCGACGGCTGGATCCAGGTCGGCCGCGGCCGCACCGACGCGGACGGCCGCTGCCAGGACCTGCTGCCGGTGGGCGTCACGCTCCAGATAGCCAGCTATCGGCTCAGCTTCGACTCCGGCGGTTACTTCCAGGGCCGCGGCATAGCGGGCTTCTACCCGTTCGTCAGCATCGTCTTCGACGTGCGCGAGCCCTCGCAGCACTACCACGTGCCGCTCTTGCTGAGCCCGTTCGGCTACAGCACCTACCGCGGGAGTTAGGCGTGAGCTGGAGCGACTGGGCGAACCTGCTGCTGCGCTGGCTGCACCTCTTCGCCGGCATCCTCTGGATCGGCCAGACCTGGCTCTTCATGTGGATGGACCGCCACCTCGAGGACGCGCTCGAGAACCCCGGCGGCCAGCTCTACATGGTCCACAGCGGCGGGTTCTACGTGGTCGAGAAGCGGCCCGGCCTAGCGGCGATGCCGAAGACGCTCCACTGGTTCAAGTGGGAAGCGGCGCTCACCTGGGCGACGGGCATCGCGCTGCTGGTGGTCGTCTACTACATGGGCGGCCTGCTGCAAGAGCCGGACGCGGAGCTGTCGCAGACCGCGGCGATCGCGATCGGCCTCGCGCTGCTGCCGGTGGCGTGGAAGCTCTACGACACGCTGTGGCGCTTCGTCCCGACACGTGCGGCCACGCCGATCTCCTTCGCTCTCATCGTCGGGCTCGCCTGGGCGCTCGGCCACGTGTTCTCGGCGCGCGCCGCCTACATGCACGTGGGCGCGGCGCTCGGCACGATCATGGCGGCCAACGTCTGGGAGCGGATCATCCCCGCCCAGCGCGCGATGGTCGAGGCGATCCGCGCTGGACGCCCGCCGGACCTCACGCTCGGCGCCCGCGCCAAGGAGCGCTCGAAGCACAACACCTTCATCGTCGTGCCGCTCGTCATGATCATGCTGAGCAGCCACTTCCCGACGCTGACGTTCGCGCACGACCACGCCTGGGCGATGCTCGGCGCGCTCACGCTCCTGGGCTGGGGCGCGGCGTGGCTCGTGCGGAGGCACTGAGCTCGTCCGCGTCCAGGAACCTCGCTCGCAGGTTGGGGCTGGGTACGAGGCACGACTCCCGCTTGCCGAACCAGCCGTAGCGGCGGCGCGCCACGAAGTCGTACACGACGTCGCGCAGCGCTCGCGGCAGGATCCTGAAGGCCGCCAGCAGCGGCCACGGCTGGCGAAGCCGCGCGGCAATCCGAAGCGCCGCGTCGGAGCGCAGGTGGACGCCGTGTGTGTCGAT
>DATBSL010000234.1:0-13530 GCA_036559805.1 Vicinamibacteria bacterium | reverse complement strand
GCCGACGCGTCGCGCCACTCGATCGGGCCGCTCGAATACCTGGGCGGGCTGTGGCTGCGGGGCGACGACCCGCGCTTCGGCGGGCTCTCGGATCTGCGCGTGAGCGCGGACGGGGAGCGGCTCTTCGCGGTGTCGGACTGTGGCAACGGCTTCATGGCGCGACTGCGCTACGACGCCTCGGGCCGGCTCGTGGGTCTGGGTGAGGCGCGCATCGTCGGGCTGACCGACCCGGACGGACGGCCGTTGGCCCTGAACGACATCGACGCCGAGAGCCTCGTCGCCATCCCCGGTGGCGCGCTCGAGGTCGGGTTCGAGGGCCGCAGCCGGATTCACACCTACGGACCCGCCTTCGAGGGCCCGGCCCGCCGTGAAGTGTCGCCTGTCGCGCTCGCCGAGTGCGGCAGCAACGGCGGCCTCGAGCTGATGGCGGACGCGGGCGGCGGAAAGCGCCTGCTCGTGTGCGAGGAACGGCGCGGGGCCTCGAGCACCGTTCCCGCGTGGATCGGCTTCCGGGACGCGTGGGAGGAGCGGACGTATCCGCTCACGTTCGACGGCGGCTGGACCGCGCAGCCCTTCCGGCCCACGGGCGGGGCGCGGCTCCCGAACGGCGACCTGCTGGTCGTCGAGCGGCGCTTCCCGCCGCTCGCCGCGCGCCTGGTGCGCCTCGAGCGCGCGACACTCGAAGGCCACGGCGCCCTCGCCCCGCTCGAGCTCGCGCGCATCGAGCCGCCGCTCACGCTCGACAACTTCGAGGGCATCGACGTGAGGCAGGACGCGCGCGGACGAACGCTCGTCTACGTGATGTCGGACGACAACAACTGCGCGAAGCTCAAGGGGGCGGCCCGCCACGGCGTACAGCGGACGCTGCTGCTGCTGTTCGAGCTGGCCGGCTGATCAGTCAGCCGGCGAGGGCCATCGCGACCGGCTTCGCGCGGCGCACCAGCCCCAGCCGCTTCATCTTCTCGTGCAGCGTGGTGGGGAGCACGCCCAGCGCCTGCGCGGCCCGGCGCTGGTTCCCGCCCGTGGCTCGCAGCGCCTCCTCGATCAGGCGCCGCTCGTAGGCGTCCATAAGGTCCCTGAGACTCATGCGTCCCCCTGCGTGCAGCTCCATCGGGCCGGCCTCCTGGTCGGATCCTTGAAGCAAGAGACGCCCAAGGCGGGCAAAAGGTTTCGTGAAAACGTGGGGGCGCCGGAGCTGCTGTAGCATTGGTCATGAGCACGACGACGACGACTTTGACGAAGCGGGTGCACAACTTCGGCGCTGGCCCGGCGGCCCTGCCGCTCCGCGTCCTGGAGCGTGTCCAGGCCGAGCTCCTCGACTACGCGGGCAGCGGGATGTCCGTCATGGAGCTGAGCCACCGCTCGGCGGCCTTCGAGGGAATCGCGCGGAAGGCCGAGGCCGACCTGCGCTCCCTGACCGGATTCGGTGCGGAGCACGCGGTGCTGTTCCTGCAGGGCGGCGCGTCGCTGCAGTTCGCGATGCTGCCCCAGAACCTGCGGCCGGAAAGCGCCTCCGCCGACTACGTGCTCTCGGGCCACTGGTCGAAAGCCGCGCTCGCCGAGGCCCAGAAGCAGGGCCGGGCGCGCGCGGCCGGCTCGAGCGAGCCGACGAGCTTCGACCGCGTCCCCGGACAGGCGGAGCTCGACCTCGATGCCACGGCCGCCTACCTGCACTACACCTCGAACAACACGATCTACGGCACGCAGTGGAGCGCCGCCCCCGAGCCCCCGAAGGGCGTTCCGCTCGTCTGCGACGCGTCCTCCGACGCGCTCAGCCGCCCGTTCGACGCCGCGGGCACGGCGGTGCTGTATGCCGGCGCGCAGAAGAACCTGGGGCCGTCCGGGGTGACGATCGTGGTCGTGCGCCGCGACCTGCTCGAGCGCGTGCCGCGCGGACTGCCGGCGCTGCTCGACTACAAGCTGCTCGCGGAGAACAAGTCGCTCTACAACACGCCGCCGACCTTCGCGATCTACGTGGTCGGGCTGGTGCTGGAGTGGCTGCTCGCGCAGGGCGGCCTCGCGGCGGTGGGCGAGCGCAACCGGACGAAGGCCGCACACGTGTACGGCGCCATCGACCGCAGCGACGGCTTCTACCGCGGGCACGCGCAGCCCGGCAGCCGCTCGCTGATGAACGTCACGTTCCGCCTGCGCGACGAGGCGGCCGAGAAGGCGTTCCTGCAGCAGGCCGAGGCTGAGGGCTTCTCCGGCCTGAAGGGGCACCGCTCGGTCGGGGGCGTGCGCGCTTCGATCTACAACGCCGTTCCCGAGGAGTCGGTGGCGGCGCTCGCCGGCTTCATGGACGAGTTCCGCCGCCGCCGCGGCTAGAGGGCGATTGCCGGGCGAGCGGCTCCTCGAGCTGGGCTTCCGAGAAGACGACGCCCGGGCCCTCGCAGCGCTCGACGAGCCGGGCCTGGTCCCGGCGCGCGTGGTGGCCGGTCACACGCGCTATCTGCGCGTCTTGTGGGACGCGGGCGAGACGCTCGCCGAGGTCGCGGGCGCCCTGAAGCACGCCGCGGCGGGGGCCGAAGACCTGCCTGCGGTCGGCGACTGGGTGGCTCTGCGGCTCCCCGCAGGCGAGGGCAGCGCAGTCGTCCGGGCGGTGCTGCCGCGCCGCACGGCGTTCGTGCGCCGCGCGGCCGGCAAGGGCACCGTTGCACAGGTGCTGGCCGCCAACGTCGACACCGTCTTCCTGGTGATGGGGCTCGACGGCGACTTCAACCCGCGCCGGCTCGAGCGGGCGCTCGTGCTCGCGTGGGAGAGCGGTGCTCTCCCGGTGGTGCTGCTCAACAAGACGGACCTGGCCGACGACCTCGCGGCGAGGCGCGCCGAGATCGAGCGCGTGGCCGTCGGCGTCCCGGTGTGCGCGCTGTCGGCCAAGCACGGCGAGGGGCTCGACGCGCTCGCGCCCTGGCTCGTGGCGGGCCGCACCGTGGCCCTGCTCGGGTCGTCCGGTGTCGGCAAGTCGACGCTGGTGAACCGGCTGCTCGGACGCGAGAAGCAGAAGACGCTCGAGGTGCGTGAGTCCGACCAGCGCGGACGCCACACCACGACGCACCGCGAGCTCATCGAGCTGCCTGGCGGGGCGCTGCTGCTCGACACGCCGGGCCTGCGCGAGCTGCAGCTCTGGTCGGACGGCGCCGGCCTCGACGCGGTGTTCGAGGACGTGACGACGCTCGCGGCCGCGTGCCGCTTCACCGACTGCGGCCACGGCGGCGAGCCGGGCTGCGCGGTACGCGCGGCCGTCGCGGAGGAGCGCCTCGACCCGGCGCGGCTCGCGAGCTACCAGAAGCTGCAGGCCGAGCTGCGCGCCCTCGAGATCCGCGAGGACCCGCTGAAGCGCCGCGCGGAGCGCGGCAGGTGGAAGTCGATCTACAAGTCGCTGCGCCACGGCAAGCGCACCTAGTCGAGCGGGCCGGGATACGATGCCGCCGATGCCGGTCCGTTACGACGCGATCCTGCTGGTTTCCTTCGGCGGGCCGGAAGGGATCGACGACGTGCTGCCGTTCCTGGCGAACGTCGTCCGCGGCAAGGACGTCCCGGAGGAGCGCGTGCGCGCCGTGGCGCGCAACTACGAGCAGTTCGGCGGCAAGAGCCCGCTGCCGGAGCAGTGCCGCGCCCTCATGGCGGCGATCTCGCAGGAGCTCGAGCGGCACGGCCCGCGGCTGCCGGTCTACTGGGGCAACCGCAACTGGCACCCGTTTCTCGCCGACACGCTGCGGCGGATGGCCGAGGACGGAGTGACCCGCGCGCTCGCGCTCTTCACGTCGGCGTACGGCTCGTACCCGGGCTGCCGCCAGTATCTCGAGGACGTCGAGCGCGCGCGGCTCGAGGTCGGCGCGCACGCCCCACAGGTCGACAAGCTGCGCGCGTTCTACAACCACCCTGGCTTCGTGGAGCCGCTGGTGGAGCGCGTGGCGGCGGCCTTCGCGGCGGTCCCGGAGGCGCGCCGCGCGGACGCACGGCTCGTGTTCACGGCCCACAGCCTGCCGCTCGCGATGGCCACCCGCAGCGACTACGCCGCCGAGCTGCGCGAGACGGCGGCGCTCGTGGCGGGACCGCTCGGGCGCGCGCGGCACTCGCTCGCGTACCAGAGCCGCAGCGGCCGGCCCGGCCAGCCCTGGCTCGAGCCCGACATCCTCGAGCACCTGACGGCACTCGCCGCGGAGGGCGCGCGCGACGTCGTGGTCGCGCCGATCGGCTTCCTGTCCGACCACATGGAGGTCGTCTACGATCTCGACGTGCTGGCCCGCGCGCGCGCCAGCGAGCTGGGCCTCGAGATGGTGCGCGCCGCGACCGTCGGGACCGACCCGCGCTTCGTCGCGATGGTCCGCGAGCTCGTCCTCGAGCGCGTCGCGGACGGCCCGCGGCGTGTCCTCGGCTCGCGCGGGCTGGCGCCCGACGTGTGCCCACCCGGGTGTTGCCTCGTCGCGCGGAGCGAGGCTTGAAGACGATCCTGTTCACCGGCTTCCCGGGCTTCATCGGGATGCGCCTCTTGCCGCGCATCCTCGAGCTCACGCCCGGGACGCGCGTCGCCTGCCTCGTGCAGGAGAAGTTCATGGACCAGGCGCGGTCCGCCGCGGCCGCGCTAGAGGCGGCGCACGCCCACGCTCGCGGCCGCATCGAGCTCGTCGCCGGCGACATCACGCGGCCGGGCCTGGGCCTCGAGGCCGCGGCCGCGGCCGGGCTGCGACGATCGCTGTGGCAGGCGTATCACCTGGCCGCAGCCTACGACCTCGCCGTCTCGCGCGAGCTGGGCCAGCGTGTGAACGTGGAGGGCACGCGCCACCTGCTCGAGCTCGCGGCCTCGGCGCCGGGCTTCGACCGGCTTCAGTACGTATCGACCGCCTACGTTTCGGGCACGACGCGCGGCGTCTTCCGCGAGACCGATCTCGACGTCGGCCAGGGCTTCAAGAACCACTACGAGGAGACCAAGTTCCTGGCCGAGGTCGAGGTCCAGCGCTCGCGGGTGCCGGTCACTATCTATCGGCCGGGTGTCGTGGTCGGCGACTCGCGGTCGGGCGAGACCGCGAAGTTCGACGGGCCGTACCTGGTGCTGCGCATGATGGACCGGCTGCCGTCGCCCGGAGTGTTCTTCCGGATCGGCGGTGGCTCCGGCACCGTCAACATCGTGCCGGTGGACTTCGTGGTCGACGCGCTCACGGCGCTCGCGGCTGCGAGAGAGAGCCGCGGCCGCACCTACCACCTGTGCGACCCGCAGCCGCACTCGCCGGCCGAGCTCGTGGCGATGTTCGCGCGGGCCACGGGCCGCCGCTTCGTGTTCCTGCCCGTGCCGCTGCGGCTGGCGCGCGCGTGCTTCGCGCCGCCTCCCGTGCAGCGCTACTTTGGCCTGCCGCCGCAGGCCCTCGACTACTTCGACGACCCGGTTCGCCACGACACGGCCCAGGCGAGCCGCGACCTCGGGGCGCTCGGCATCGCCTGCCCGCGCCTCGCGGACTACCTGCCGCGGCTCATCGACTTCTACCGCGCGCACAAGGACGAGGTGCGGACGGCAGCAATGGTGTAGCGACAAGCAACCCGGGGGGTCCTAGGGGGGCGGAGCCCCCCTAGACCAGGAACGCAAGCGTGAACGCCCCCCTCCCATGATCCCCCTTGAGGAGTCGACGAGCGACTGACCTTGCGGGCGCTGAGCCCCCCGCTGGCCTACTGGCGCAGCAGCCGCTCCGGCGCCTGGCGGTCGATGAAGCGCAGGTGCAGGCGCTCGATCGTCGGCTGCGCGCGCGAGATGCCGCGCACCTCGGCGCGCGTGGCGAAGCCGCCGCCGGCCTCCTGCAGCAGCACGATGTCGCCCACCTGGAAGCTGAGCGTCGTCATCACGCGTGCGCCGCCGCTGCCGACGTTGTCGGCCACGGTCAGCTCTTCCTGCAGCACGACGCCCCACTCGTCGACGAGCTGGATCGTGAAGTTGACGAACTTCTCCGCGCGCGGTCCGTCGCGCCGGTCGTCGGGTACGTCGCTCGTGGGCTGGAACGCGGGCCCGTTGCCGGGATGGGGCACCATCACCCGCGATTTCGGGTGGGTGGAGGCCGCGGTCATCGGCGGCGGCGTGAAGCGCGAGCCCGAGTCCTCGGGCGGCGCCACGAGCGGCGGCCACGCGCCGGTCGCCGGGTTCGCCCCGACCATGGTCTCGAGCTCGTGGCCGGCGCTCCCCGCCGTGGGCACGCCCGCGAATGGCGTGTCGCCCGAGCGCAGCCCCTGCGGCGCCGGGGCGTTGATGATCGAGTCCGAAGGCAGCAGGAAGCGCGCGGCCGGCCGCTCGTGGAACCCGCGCGGCGGCTGCTTGCCGAAGAACATCACGCCCACGCGCGGCTGCTCGCCGCGCCGGCGCACGCCGCGGACCAGCGTGTAGACGCGATAGCTCGCTTCCACCAGGTCGAACTGCCGGAGCCGCTTCGGCAGCGCCAGCGTCAGCAGCAGCACCTGGCCCAGCTCGGCGGCGTGGGACAACGGAAAGCAGGCGCCCCCGGACGAGACGTCGATCGTGGTCGTCATCTCGTCCCAGATCGAGCCGTCCGCCAGAAACCCCTGGATGCGCGCGGGGATCGCGAGACCCAGCCTGGGATTCTTGCGCCTCTCGGTGGGCATGCCTTGGCAGCGGCGATTCTACCGCAGAGGCCCGTAAGCTGTCGTAAGATAGGTCTTTGTGCGGGGCGCCGCCCTCGGGGCCGGCGTACGCGACTCCCATGACAGAGCTGCTGGTGAACACCGTGTCGAGCGTGCTCGCGCGCATCGGGCGCACGGCGGAGAGCGTCGCGCGCGACGCCGGCCAGATGGCGATCCTCGTGGCCAGGGTGGTCCGCGCGACGGCGACGGGCCAGGTGGCGCTGCGCGACGTGTTGACCCAGCTCATGTCCGTGGGCGTCGGCAGCATCCCGCTGGTGGCGGTCACCGCCGCGCTGTCGGGCATCGTGACCTCGCAGCAGGGCGGCTACCAGTTCACGAACTCGATACCGCTCTACGTGCTCGGCAGCGTCGTCACCGCGGGCGTGATTCTCGAGCTCGGCCCGGTGATGACGGCGATCGTGGTGATCGGCCGCGTCGGCGCGCGCATCACGGCCGAGATCGGCACGATGAAGGTGTCGGAGCAGATCGACGCGCTCCACTCGCTGGGCCGGGATCCGGTGGCGGTGCTCGCCGCGCCGCGCATCATCGCCGGCATGCTCGCGATGCCGCTGCTCGTGGGCCTCGCCAACTTCATCGGGGTCTTCGCGGGCCTGGTCGCGGCGCGCTTCGCGGTGGGCCTCGGGGCGGATTCGTTCCTCTACGGCGCGCGGCTCTTCTGGCACAGTTGGGACCTGCTCTACTCGATCACCAAGGGCTTCGTATTCGGCTTCGTCATCCCGCTCGTCTCGGTCCACATGGGCTTCAAGACGGGCGGCGGCGCCGAGGGCGTCGGCCGCGCCACGACCAGCGCCGTCGTGACGATGATCATCACCGTGCTGGTGCTCGACGCCATCTTCCCGCCGCTGTTCCTGAACTGACTTGATCGAGTACATCGACGTCCACAAGGCCTTCGACGTGCCGGTGCTCACGGGGGTGAGCCTCAGCGTCGAGACGGGCGAGACGCTCTCGATCGTCGGCCCTTCGGGCACCGGCAAGAGCGTACTGCTGAAGACCACGAACGGCCTGCTCGTGCCCGACCGGGGCGACGTGCGCATCGACGGCGTCTCGGTGTACCACGCCGAGCGCGAGCAGCTCGCCGCGATCCGGCGCAAGGTGGGCTACGTGTTCCAGTACTCGGCGCTCTTCGACTCGATGACCGTGTTCGAGAACGTGTGCATGGGCCTTTCCGACGGCGAGGCGCGGCGCGCGCGCACGCCGGAGGTGCTGCGCAAGGTGTGCGACTCGCTCGAGGACGTGAACCTCGATCCGGCGCTGGTGCTGCACAAGCAGCCCTCGGAGCTCTCGGGCGGCATGCGCAAGCGCGTCGGCGTGGCGCGCGCGATCGTCGCGCGCCCGGAGATCCTGCTGTACGACGAGCCCGTCACCGGGCTCGACCCGATCAACAGCGCCGCGATCTCGCGCCTGATCCTGGAGATCCGCGAGAGGACCCACGTCACGTCGATCGTGGTGACCCACGACATCGAGCAGGCGCTGGAGATCTCCGACCGCGTGGCGCTGCTCACCCACGGCAAGCTGCGCTTCGTCGGCAAGCCCGAAGCCTTCCGCGCCAGCAGCGATCCCGTGGTGCGCGCCTTCGCCGACCGGCAGGCCGCCGCCGAGGCCGCGCTCCAGCTCGTCGAGCGCGGCGATGACGACAACTGAGCCAGGAGGAGTCGTGAGCACCGACAAGCCGCTTCCGCCACCGCCGCCGCCGCGAGGCAAGCACCGCGAGATCTGGGTCGGCCTGTTCGTGGTCGCGGGGCTGCTCGCCACGGTCGCGACACTCGGGGTGATGACCGACGCGGCTCTGTTCCGGGGGCGCTACATCATCACCAGCAACGTGCCGAACGCCTCGGGCATCCGCAAGAGCGACCCGGTGCAGATGCGCGGCGTCAACATCGGCCGGATCCTGGGCTTCACGATCGGCAGCCAGGGCGTCGACCTGCGGCTCGAGATCGAGGGCGAGTACCCGATCCCGAAGGACTCGCGCATCGAGATCAAGGCGAGCGGGCTCTTGGGCGGCATGGTCGCGGAGGTGATCCCGGGCAGCTCGTCCGAGCCCGCCAAGTGGGGCGACCGCATCGCCGGCAGCACCGGCGTGGGGCTCTTCGACAAGATGGACGAGCTGGCCGGCGAAGCCGACAAGGTGGCGATCCGGGTGCAGGGGCTGCTCTCGGACCAGATGATCAAGGACCTGCAAGGCGGAGCCTCCGGGGCGCGCGCCTCGCTCGAGAGCCTGCAGGCGATCCTGAACGAGCAGCGCGGCGAGCTGCGCGGCCTCTCGGCGAGCCTCAAGCGCTCGGCCGAGGGCCTCGAGCGCGTGACGACCGGCCCCGAGCTCGAGCGTACGACGAAGCGCCTCGACGAGCTTGTGGGGCGGCTCGACGGCACGCAGCAGGCGCTCGACCGCTCCTCGAAGTCGCTGCAGTCGATCCTCGCGCGGATGGACCGGGGGGAAGGCACGCTCGGCAAGCTGAGCACCGACGACACTCTCTACCGCAACGCCTCCGAGGCCACCGCCAACCTGAACAAGGCGACGGTCGAGCTCAACAAGCTGCTCGCCGATTTCCAGGCCCATCCGAAGAAGTACATCAACCTCGAGATTTTTTAGTTTTCTGGGGGGCGCTGCGTCGCACCCCCCAGACCCCCCCTCGCTACGCCCGAGTGAATCGGGCTCCGCTCGAGTCCGCTGCGCGGGCGGCGCGCCGAGCCACCGGAAGCCGCTCCCGGAGCGCCGGCCCCGAAGGGCCAGTTCTGCAGCGGTCTTCGTCACGGCGATATCCAGAAAACGTCGCCGTAAAAGGGACTTGCTACCGTAGTCCTGAAGCGTTACCCTAGGAATCGAATTGAGCGCACGCGCCTCGTCGCGAGAAGCTCGGTCCCGCCCCCTTCGACAACACCCTGTCGCCTGTCCCACGCCCGCTTTCCGTGGAGGACCACGTGCGTCCGCCGCGCGCCGTCCAGCGAGGAAAGATGAAGAAGCTCTTCGTGATCGACACGAACGTCGTCCTCTTCGATCACACCTGCATCTACAACTTCCAGGAGCACGACGTCGCGCTCTCGGCAGTGGTGCTGGAGGAGCTCGACCGCTTCAAGCGCGGTAACGACCTCATCAACCTCGAGGCGCGCCAGTTCATTCGCGAGCTGGACGGCCTGTTCGACGCGGGCCCGCTCAAGGACGGCCTGCCGCTAGGCGAGGGCCGTGGCCGGCTGTTCATCGAAACGGGCGAGCCCGTCTCGTCGCGCGTCAGCCAGGCGTTCGCGCTGGGCAAGCCCGACCACCGCATCCTGGCGCTCGCCGAGGAGCTGCGGCTGCGCCGGCGCGACCGCCACGTGATCCTGGTCAGCAAGGACGTCAACCTGCGGATTAAGGCGAAGTCGCTCGAGCTCGCCGCCGAGGATTACACGACCGGCAAGGTGCCGAACGTCGACCGGCTCTACCCGGGCACGGCCTGCTGGGAAGGCCTGTCCGGCGAGGTGATCACGCGGGTCCACAACGAGCCGCACGGCGTGCCGCTCGCGGAGTTCAAGGACCGCGAGCCGCTGCTGCCGAACCAGTACCTGGTGATGCGCAACGGCAGCCTGAGCGCGCTCGCCCACCACAACCGCGCGGCCGGGATGCTGGAGCGCGTCACGAAGCGCTGCGCCTACGGGGTCGAGCCCAGGAACGCCGAGCAGATCTTCGCGCTCGACGCGCTGCTGCGGCCCGAGGTGCAGCTGCTGACGATGACCGGCCGCGCCGGCACCGGCAAGACGCTGCTCGCGCTCGCCGCCGCGCTCGAGCAGCGGCGGCTCTACCACCAGATCTACCTCGCGCGCCCGATGGTGCCGCTCGGCAACCGCGACATCGGCTTCCTGCCGGGCGACGTCAAGAGCAAGCTCGACCCCTACATGCAGCCGCTGTGGGACAACATCTCGGTGATCCGGCACCGGCTCTCGCCCGAGAGCCGCGAGCACAAGGCGCTCGCCGAGATGATCGAGCACGAGAAGATCCTGGTCGCGCCGCTCGCCTACATCCGCGGCCGCTCGCTCGACCACGTGTTCTTCATCGTGGACGAGGCGCAGAACCTGACGCCGCACGAGGTGAAGACGATCATCACGCGCGCCGGCGAGGGCTCGAAGGTGGTCTTCACCGGCGACATCCACCAGATCGACACGCCCTACCTCGACAGCCAGTCGAACGGGCTCACGTTCCTGGTCGACCGGATGAAGCACCAGGAGCTGTTCGCCCACGTCAACCTGATGAAGGGCGAGCGCAGCCACCTGGCCGAGCTCGCCAGCACGCTGCTCTAGGCCGTCAGGGAGCCTTGGGACGGGAGACCGTGAAGCTCTCGTCCACCTCGACGGACACCGGCGCGCGCGAGCCGAGCGTGATCTCCCGGCCTTTGTCCGTCGTCACGACCGCGACGCCTGCCGCCCCGCCCACCACGGCGCCGCCCATGGCGCCGCCCTTGCCGGCGAGCAGCCCTCCGACGACCGCTCCTGCCGCGGCCAGTCCACCGACGATGCCCGCGTCCTTCTTCTTCGTGCTGGGCGCGCGCAGGATGAGCGGCCGGGTGCTGAACGCAACGCGCTCGCCGTCGGGGATCTGCACCGACTCGAACACGAGCGTCATGCGGCCACGCCCCTCCGAGTCCTCGGCCGGCGCGGCTTCGCTGATGCTCCCGTGGAATCGGGCTCCCGACGGGACGGCCTCGACGCCCTCGATGCGGATCGGGCTCGTGGACTCTGCGGAGAACGCGTCGCCCGCGCGCGCGGTTTCGGAGCTGAGCGGCTGCTCGAGCGCCAGGCGCAGGCGCGTGCCCGGCGGAACGGTCACCACCAGACGCGATTCGCGGCCCAGCGCGCGGCCGATCAGGCTGGGCGTGTGCTCGACGACCAGCCCGCCTCCCTCGCCGGCGACGCGCGTCTTGCGCCCGATGCTGCCGAGCGCGCCGGACGCGAGAACCGCGAGCCCCAGCAGCAGGGCGGTCGCGAGGCCGAGCCGGAGCGCCTTGCCCGAGCGCGCGTCGCGCCCAGGACCCGGCGACGCGGCGGGCGTCGCGCGCCCCACCGTCACCGTCGAGACGAGCGCCGTGTGGCCGGCGTTGCGCAGCGCCGCGATCAGCGCGGCTCCCGAGGGGTAGCGCGCCTCCGGATCCTTCGCCATCGCGCGCTTCAGCACGGCGCCGGCCTCGACCGGCAGGCCCGTGGCCGCGAAGTCGACAGGCGGCGGCTCCTCGGTCAGGATCTTCACCAGGATCACGGAAACGCTCGTGCCCTGGAACGGCTTCTGACCGGTCAGGCATTCGTACAGCACGCAGCCCAACGAGAAGAGGTCGGAGCGCGCGTCCACCTTCTGGCCCCTGGCTTGCTCCGGCGACATGTAGTTCGGCGTGCCCATGATCGAGCCCGTCGCGGTGAGGTTCGCGCCGGTCTCGAGCTTCGCGATGCCGAAGTCCATGACCTTAACGTGGCCGCCGGGCTCGATCATGATGTTGGCCGGCTTCACGTCGCGGTGGACCACCTGGTTCGCGTGCGCGTGGTCGAGCGCCGCGGCTGCTTGCGCCACGAGCTCGATCGTCTCGGCGAGCGGCAGCCGGCCCCGCTCCGCGAGGAGCGCCTGCAGCGTCCGGCCTTCCACCAGCTCCATCACGATGAAGGTGGCAGGGGTCGAGGCGATGTCGTGCGTCGTAACGATGTTCGGGTGGCGCAGCCGCGCGGCGACCTGCGCCTCGCGCAGGAAGCGCTGCTTGACGTCCTCGAGCTGTGCGGGCTCGACGAACGAGTCGAGCTTGATGCGCTTCACCGCGACGTCGCGGCCCAGCACGCTGTCGTGGGCGCGGAACACCTCGCCGAAGGCGCCCGCGCCGAGCCGTGCGACGATCTTGAAGCGCTCGCCGAGCAGCCTGCCGAGCGTCTCGTTGCCCGGGAGGTCGGCCGACTGGGTGACGGTGAGCTCTGGTAGGTCGTCGGGATCGGGTTCGGGCATGCGTCGCAGCGCCGATGGTAGCATCCCGGGCTTCAGGAGCACGGCGCGTGCTAGTAGTAGGGGAGTGGCTCTTCGTGCTCGCTTGACCCGGCTCCTCTGTGCGGCGCTCGCGGCTGTCCTCGTGTGCGCCGCCTGCCGCGAGCCCGCCCGGAAGCTCGGCTCGGGCCCGGCAGGCGCGGATGCGGCGCGCGCGCTCGTCGACGCCCTCGCGCTTCGCTTCGGCGAGAGCGCGCGCGAGCCAGCGTTCGACGCCCTGCGGCCGAAGCTCGCGAGCGCCGCGCTCGTGCCGTCGCGCGTGTTCGACGACGCTTCCGCCTGGCCGCGCCAGGGCGATTCCTGGCGCGCCGTCGACTTCGCCGGCTACCGGACCGACGTCGGCTATGCGGTCGGCGTGCGCCCGGTAGCACCCGAGCCGAGCGCCGCCGGCCAGTATCGCGGACAGCTCCGGCTCGAGAGGATGAGCTCGGGCCGCTACGAGTGGACGATGCGCGAGGAGCTGGCCGTCGGAAGCGTGCGGCCGGCCGAGCTGGCCGCGACGCTCGACGCGCTGCTGCACGGCGCCGAGGTCGCGAGCGAAGCTCAGGCTCGTGCGTCGATCGCCGAGGCCTTTCCGCGCGCGGCGGCGAAGCTGGGGCTGCTGCTGAGCCTCGACACGCTCGTGCTCGCGCGCGACGCGCACGGCGCCACGCGCCTCCAGCTCGGCGTCCGGCTGACGCCCGACGGCCTGCGTCCGAGCGCCCCGCGCTACGCGGCGTTCCTGCAGAAGTACCTGACACCGATCCGCACGCGGATGAGCGGCGGCGACGCGGCGGGCGCCGGGTGGTGGACGCTCGAGGGAGAGCGCAACCTGTGGACGCTGCGGCTGCGCGTGCAGGGTGGCAGCCTCGTGCCGCTCGAGGGCGACGCGCTGCGCCGGATCCCCGAAACGCTGCGTGTCA
>DATBSL010000233.1:0-7818 GCA_036559805.1 Vicinamibacteria bacterium | reverse complement strand
CGTCGAGGACTACCTGCGCGCCGCGGACCTGTTCGTGTTCCCGTCGATCTTCGAGGCGCTCGGCATCGCGCTGGTCGAGGCCGCGGCCTGCGGCCTGCCCGCGGTCGCCTCGCGCACCGGTGGGATCGTGGACGTGGTCGAAGACGGAGGCTCCGGCATCCTCGTGCCACCCGGCGACGCATCCTCTCTGGCTCGGGGGCTCGCGGCTCTCGCGCGGGACGCCGGCCGGCGCGAGGCGATGGGCGAGCGAGCCCGTGACGTGGCGCTCGACCGCTTCGACGAGCGGGACGTGCTCGAGGGCTATCGGGCGCTGTTCCGCGAGGTGATCTCCTCGCGCGGGTGAGGCGGGCCGTCGCGGGGGCGGCAGCGGCGCGTTCACTGCCGAACGAGGCGAGCCTATAGACTTCTGCTCTTGCGAGTGGCATTGACGGGCGCATCCGGCTACACCGGCGGCCGCCTGCTTCAGGCGCTGCGGGACCGGGGCGACGAGGTCGCCGTGCTGGTCCGCCCGAGGTCGCTCTCTTCCGGGGTCGCGTCGCGCGCGTCCCAGGTCGTGGAGGGTGACCTCGCCGACACGGCGGCGGTCGACCGCCTAGTCGCGGGCCGAGACGCCGTCGTCCACGTGGCCGCCGTCTATCGAACCGCCGGCCACTCCGACGACTACTACCGCGAGGTCAACGTACGCGGAACCGAGCGGCTGCTCGAGGCGGCGGCACGACACGGCGTGAGCCGCTTCGTGCACACCTCCACGGTCGGCGTGCACGGGCACGTTGAGCATCCGCCCGCGGACGAGACCGCCCCGCTGGCTCCGGGAGACATCTACCAGCAGACGAAGGTCGAGGCCGAGACCCTGGTGCTCGGGTATCACCGCGCGCGGGGCGTGCCGGTAACGGTGGTGCGGCCGGGCGCGATCTACGGCCCGGGCGAGACGCGCTTGCTCAAGCTCTTCCGCGCGATCGCGCGCGGCCGCTACGCGATCGTCGGAAGCGGCCGCACCTTCTACCACCCGGTCTTCATCGACGATCTCGTGGCCGGCTACCTGCTCGCGCTCGAGCGCCGCGAGGCCGTGGGCGAGGCGTTCCTGATCTGCGGGCCGAGCTACGTCTCGCAAAACGAGCTCGCCGCACTCGTCGCGAAGCACACAGGCGGGCGCGTGCTGCCGTTCCGGATCCCGGCGCGCCCGATCCAGTGGGCGGGCGACCTCGTCGAGGCGATCTGCATCCCGCTCGGGGTCGAGCCGCCTCTGCACCGGCGGCGCGTGGACTTCTGGACGAAGAGCCGCGCCTTCACGATCGCGAAGGCGAGGCGGCTGCTCGGCTACGACCCGCGGACGGGCCTCGACCAGGGGATCGCGCTGACGGCCGCGTGGTACCGCCAGGCCGGCTGGCTGTGAGCGTCCTCGCGCGCATCGGCGATCGCCAGGCGCGGCTCGTGCTGGGCGCCCTCTCCGCCGCGCTCGCCTTGGGGACGCTCGCGCTCGACCTGCCGCGCGCCGCGCGCGGCGAGGTGTGGGGGGACGGCGCCACCTACCACGCGATGGCCTGGAGCCTCGCCCGCGATTTCGATCTGCGCTTCGAGGCGCGCGACCTCGAGCGCATCCGGCGCGAGTACCCCGGCGGCCCGCAGGGTGTCTTCCTGAAGCGGGCGAGCGGCGGCGTCACGCTCGACGGGGCGCACGGCTTCCCGTGGCTGCGAAAGGTGCGGGCCGACGAGGGACGGCTCTACTTCGCGAAGGCATTCGCGCACCCGTTGGCCGCCGCGCCGCTCGTGGCGCTCCTGGGAACGCGCGGGCTGCTGTTGCTGAACGGCCTGCTGCTCGCGGGCGTGCTGTGGCTCTCGTTCGGCCTGCTGCGGCGTCGCGGCCACGGCGCGGCGGGGGCCCTCGCCGCCGCCCTCGGCCTGTTCCTGCTCACGGTGACGCCGCTCTATCTCGTCTGGCCGACGCCGGAGCTCTTCGCGCTCGCGCTCGTCACCGCCGCTTTCGCGGCGTGGGCGGCCGAACGGCCGCTGCTGTCCGCGGTCCTCTTCGGCATCGCCGGGTACGTGAAGCCGCCGAACGTGCTGCTGGCGGCGCCTTTGGGGCTCGCCCCGCTCGTCTCGGCTGCGAGCGACGGCCGCCTCTGGCGCGGGCTCGGCGAGTCGCTGCGGCGTGGCCTCGTGCTCGGCCTCACGGCCGCGAGCTTCTACGCCGCGAACGCCGCGCTCACGGGTGAGCTCAACTACCAGGGCGGCGAGCGAAAAACCTTCTACGGCCGCTTTCCGTTCGACGCGCAGGGCACGACCTTCGACGACGCGGGAATCTGGATGACGACGAACCAGGTGGGGCCGCTCGTGGCCGGGCGCGACGAGGGGCAGGTGACCGAGGCGAGCGGCCCGGCGCGCGATTCCGGGGAGGTCCGCGAATCGTTCCTCCTGAACCTCGGCTACTTCTGGCTGGGACGCTTCGGAGGCGTCCTCGCGTATTTCCTTCCGGCGCTCGTCGCACTCGCCCTGTTCCTGCTCGCGGGCGCTCGAGACCGCGCAGGCTGGCTCGCCCTCGCGGCGATCGCGGCGTCGTGGCTCGCGTACCTGTGGATCATTCCCGACAACTGGTACGGCGGCGGCGGCACCGTCGGCAACCGTTACTTCCTGGCGATCCTGCCGGCGTTCCTGTTCCTGGTGCCGCCGGGGCGGGGGCTCGTCGTGTTTGCCTCGGCGCTCGCGGGTGCTTTCGTGTTCCTCGCGCCGATGCTGGCCTCGCCCGTCCGCCATTCGCTCGCGCCGGGGCGGCACGCGATGCGGCCCGCGTTCCAGCCGCTGCCCGCCGAGCTCACGATGCTCAACGACCTTTCGGTCTTCACCGAGCCCTGGCGCAAGAAGCGGCCGGTGGGCTTCACTGGCGATGCGTCGCGCCACGCCGATGCCGACGCGTACTTTCTCTACTTCCTCGACGACGGGACCTGGGGCCGCGAGGAGTGGGCATCGCGCACCGGATTCTGGCTGCGCGGCGACGCCGCGGCGGAAGTGGTGGTGCGCGCCTTCGACATCGCTCGCGTCGAGCGCATCGCCGTGCGGGTTCGCGGCGGCCCGCGCGGCGACCAGGTGAGCGTGCGCCACGGGTTCCGCACGAGCCGCGTCAGCGTGGGGCCGGGCGAGGAGCGCGAGCTCGAGGTCGCCCTGGGGCGCGGCGTGCGCTACTACGACACCTACCTGTACGTGCTGCGCTTCGAGTCGCGGCGTGGCGCGCCGCTCGCCGACGGGCGCTCCGTCGGCGCCTTCGTGGACCTGAGGCTGGAGCTGGCGCGGGACGCGGCCGAGGTCCGCCCGTGAGCGAGCGGGGGGCGCGCCTCGCCCTCGGAGTCGTCTCGGGTCTCGTGCTTCTCGCGGCCGCGGTCGTCGACGTCCCGGCGGCGTCGGACGGCCGCTTCTGGAGCGACGCGGCGACCTACCACGCGATGGCGGGCAGCCTCGCCTTCGACCACGACCTCGAGTTCACGGCGACGGACCTCGCCCGTGTCCGGCAGGCCTACGCGGGCGGGCCGCAGGGAGTCTTCCTGAAGCGCGTGTCCGACTCGGCGGGATCCAGCCGGCTCGTCTACGCGAAGGCGGCGCTCTACCCGGCGAGCGCGTCGCCGCTCGTGCGCGTCCTGGGCGTCGATCGGGGCCTCCTGGCGCTGAACGCCCTCGCCCTCGTCGCGGCTCTCTGGCTGGGCTACGGAGAGCTGCGGCGCCGCGACGCTTCGGGAGCGGCCGCGGCGGGTGCGCTCGCGATCGTGGCGCTGGGCGTGATACCCGTCTACCTGTTCTGGGAAACGCCCGAGCTCGTCAACCTGGGGCTCGCCACGGCGGGACTCGTGGCCTTCCGCAGGCAGCGCGTCCTCGTCTCGGCGGCGCTCGTCGGGCTCGCCGTGTACTCGAAGCCCACGCACCTGGCGCTGGCGCTACCGCTTTTGGCCGCACCGCTCCTCGACGCGACCCTGGCCCGGGGCCGCCGTGTCGCCGAGGCCGCGCGCCGCGGCGCCGTCCTGGCCGCAGTCGTGGCGCTGGGCTTCGGCTTCGGCTGGCTGCTCACGGGCGAGCTCAACTACCAGGGCGGCGAGCGCAAGACCTTCTACGATCGCTATCCGTTCGACGCCGGCGTCAGCTTCGACTCGGCGGGCGTGTGGATGACCACCGACCACCTGGGCCCGCTGGTCGCGGGCCGCGACGAGCACCACCAGCCCGATCGCGTCGCGCCGCCGCGGCAGACCGAAGAGCTGCGGCGTTCGTTCCGGCTCAATCTCGGCTACTTCTGGATCGGCCGGTTCGCGGGCGCGCTGCCGTACTTCCCGGGATTCGTCGCGGCTGTGCTGCTCTTCCTGCTTCTGGGTCCGCGCGACCGGGACGGCTGGCTGGCGCTCCTCGCCGTGGGCGCCGCCTGGCTCGGCACGATCCTGCTGATCCCCGACAACTGGTACGGCGGCGCGGGAACGATCGGGAACCGCTACTGGCTCGGCTTCGCGCCGCTCGGGCTGCTGCTGCTCCCGCGAGGCCGCGGCTGGCTGGCCGCGGCGCTCGCCGTGCTCGTGACGGCTCTCGCGCTCATCCCGGTCCTGCTCGCGCCGATCCACCACTCGCTGCGGCCCGGCGAGCACGCGGCGCAACCAGCCCTCCGGGTGCTGCCCGCGGAGCTCAGCATGCTTTCGGACCTCTCAGTCTTCACCGACGTCTGGCGCAAGCGCCGGCCGTACCCCGGATACTTCCTGTGGTTCCCCGACGACGGCACCTTCGGCCAGGAGACCTCCTTCGACGTCGAGGGCTTCTGGCTGCGCGGCGGCCAGCCGGCGCAGGTCGTCCTGCAGTCGCTGTCGCCCGCGGGCCGCCTGCGGCTTCGCGTCACGGCCGGTCCCGGGGGCGACATCGTCACGGCGAGGATCGGACGCGACCGCCAGCGCGTCGTTCTGCAGCCGCTGCGCAGCGCCGAGCTCGTCTTCGACGCACCGCGCGCGGAGCTCGGCTACTACGGGACGAGCCTCTACCTGCTGAAGCTGGGCTCACGCTTCGGCGGGGCCACAGAAACGGACAAGAGGCACCTCGGATCATTCGTGGTGATCGAAGTGCAACCACCGGGGGGGTCCTAGCGGGGCGAAGCCCCCCTAGACCAAGAACGCAAGCGTGGACCCTCCCCTTCCATGATCCCCCTTGAAGAGTTACGGGCTGAAGAGTTACGGGCTGGAGAGTTACGGGCTGGAGAGTCACGGGCCGTGGCCGACGCTGACGGATCAGCCTTGTTCCTTCTTGAGCAACTTGTCGAGCCCCCGGCTGATCTTCAAGCAGCGCTCCGCGGCGTTGGCTTCCAGGAGCTTCTGGCGGGCGGAGCCGGCGATCGGGAGGTGCTGGCAGGCGAGGTTGACCCAGGACATCGCGTCGGGAGAGCGGCGCTGGGCCTCGAGGAACGAGCGCAGGTCGGCGTGCGCGTGCAGGTAGCGGGCGAGTGCCTCGACGGCGGCGCCCCACTCGTCGCCGGCGTCTCCCTCGGCGAGCTGGGTCGTCTCGGCGACGAGCAGGTCGGTGCCGAAGAGCATCGAGGCGTGGGCGCGCGCGAGGCCGTCGAGCTCGACGCGCTGCTCGAGCGGCGAGAACGCGTGGAAGCCGCGCACGACGGCCAGCGTGCCAATCGTGTGCAGCTCGCGCGGGCCGCCGTTGGTGTCGCGGCGCGCGAGCGCCAGCAGCTGGTCGCCGCTGCGCGTCGCGAGCTGGACCGCCGCGACGCTCGCGGGCCGGTCGATCACGAGCGACAGCGAGGCCCCCGGCAGCAGGCAGACGTCGTCGAGCGGGAGCACGGGCAGGAGGCGCGAGCCGGCTCCGGCGTCGAACGCCGCTTTCGGGTTCATCGACGGTGGCGCCATCTTAACCCCGCGCGCCGGGGAAGCGACGGCTCCACTTGCGTCGCAGCACCTGCGCCAGGCTCGCGCGCCCCTCGCCGGGCAGAAGCTCGACCCAGTCCTCGCCGAGCCGCGCGATGCGGTGCAGGTCGCCGCCGCGGCGCGTGATCGGGACGCCCGCGACCTTGCCGCAGAACGCGCTCTCGTAGCCGGCTTCCGCCGCGAGGCGGCGCGCCAGCTCGCCCGCGGCGTGCCACGGGTAGCAGAGGTGGAGCGTCGGCCGTCCGGTGCGCTGCTCGATCAGGCGCCGGGCGTCGACGAGCTCGTGCCGGATGTGCGCCGCCTGCTCGTCGGGGGTCTCGAGCCGCCCGCTCACGCGCGTGCCGGCGAACGCGCGCTCGAGCCGGGCGCTCCAGTCGGCGCGCTCGAAGAACCGTAGGGCGCCCTCTTGCTCAACGCGCGCGACGCAGGCGCTGCGCACCGCTTCGTCCTCGAAAAAGCGCCGCGCGTCCGAGGTGCGCGGCGCCGAGCGGAAGATCGGCGTGCCGAGCGGGACCTCGGCGCCCACGAGATCGCGATCCCCCGCGCGGACGAGCGGCAGGTCGAAGGCGTCGTAGCCGAGCCTCGAGCGCGGTGTGACGAAGCCGGCGAGGTGCGGGCCGGTGTGCACGCGCGCATGGCTCAACGTGTGGCTGTCGAACGTGAACGTTCCCGACTGGACGAGCGCGTCGATCTCTTCCCAGGACAGCAGCGGGAACCCCTGCGCCTCGCGCGACAGCACGGTGTCGCGGGCGGCCCTGCCCGCCTCCACGTCGTCCCACGTCGTTCCGGGAGCGTGCGTGGGGACGCGTCCCGGGACGAGGAAGCATGCGGCGCGCATGCCGCGACGCCGGAGCAGCGGGGCCGCGACACTCCACACCGAGCCGCGCCCGTCGTCGAAGGTGAGCAGCACGGCGCGCGGGGGGGCCTTCGCGCGGCCGCGCAGGACGTCAAGGTACTCGTCGATCGAGAGCGTCTCGTAGCGGTTGCGCGCGAGGTGGGCGAGCGCGCGGCCGAAGGGCTCGGGCTCGGCGCCGTGGAAGACGAAGACCGGGATATCGCCGGGCTCGAGCGCGCCGCCGGTCACGAACGCGGGGTAGCGGCCGAGCAGCAGGTCGCGCGGCACCTCCCAGGCGTCGAGGGCGCGGCGGCCGAGGCTGGCGAGCGGCACGCTCAATCCTCCGCGAGCAGGTCGTCGTAGAACGCCTGCATCGCGTCCACGCACGCGGCGACGTCGTAGCGGCGCGACGCCGCCCGCGCCGCCGCGGCGAGGGCCGCGCGGAGCGCCGGGTCTGAGAGCACGCGCTCGAGTGCTCTGGCGAGGGACGCGGCGTCGGCCGCGGGCACCAGCAGGCCCGTCTCGCCCTCGGTCAGGACCTCGCGACAGCCGTCGACCGCCGTCGAGACGATGGGCTTGCCGGCGGCCATCGCCTCGAAGAGCGCGAGCGGCGTTCCCTCGTAGAGCGACGAGATGCAGAACACGTCGAGGACCCCCAGCAGCTCCCGGACGTCCGTGCGGTGTCCCGCGAAGATCGTCTGGCCGGAGATTCCGAGAGTCGCGGCCTGCGTGCGCAGCTCGGAAGCCATGTCGCCGTCTCCCACGATCAGGAGGCGCGCTTCGGGCCGAAGCGGCAGGATGCGCGCCGCGGCGTCGATCAGGTGGACGTGCCCTTTCTGAGCGCTGAGGCGCCCGATCGTGCCGAACACGAGCGCCCCGGGAGCGATGCCGAGCGCCGCGCGCAGCGCGAGCGACTTCTCGGCCGGTACCGGCGCAAACTCGTCGAGCGGGGCGCCGTTCCAGATCACGCGCACGCGCTCGGGGGGAACCGACCGCTCACGGATCAGGAAATCGCGGGTCGAGCCGCTCACGGCGATCGCACCGTCGGTGTAACGGCTGAGCAGCCGATCGGCGAGCGCCTGGTAGCGGGGCATGCGC
>DATBSL010000232.1:0-12263 GCA_036559805.1 Vicinamibacteria bacterium | reverse complement strand
GGCCCACGATCGGATACAGCAGGAAGCGGAACGGCCGCGCACGCTCGCGCACCGCGGCGCGCTCGCGCTCCGCCTGGACGGCGCGAACGAAGGCCGCTCCGTACACGACGCGGTCGCGCACCACCTCGCCGTCCGGCCAGGCTCGCATGCGGTAGACGACGAGCCCGTCCTCGGGCAGCTCGGTCTCGGTGAGCACTTCATAGGTCGCCTCGCCCAGCACGACTGCTGTCCCGGGGAATGCGGGGCGCAGGCGGTAGGAGCCCTCGGAGCGCAGGCGCAGCGGCAAGAAGCCGCGGCTCCAAACCTCGGCATCCGCGGCGGCGCCCGGCGTGAGGCGCCCTTCCTCGCCGTCTGCGACGCGAAGCCGGCCCGCGCCCGCGGCCACCCCGCGACTACTTCTTCTTTCCGAAGAGCGCGTCGAAGGCGTCGCGCGCGCGCGTCTCGCTCGTCTGCCCGCGGGCGAGGCCCGGCTGCGTGAGCACCGAGATCTCGCGGTACTCGAAGAACTCGCAGAAGTTCGCCTTGTCCTTGTCCGACTGCCACTCGGCCTGCGGCTCGCGGCACTGGTTGTTCGCGCCGGGGTCGTGCAGCCGGCAATTCAGGCAGCACTTGAGGTCGGAGTGGCAGAAGGGACAGCCGGCGGTGCGCTCCACCTTCGCCGAAGACAGCTGCAGCTCGCGGCCGCAGTGGTGGCAGATCCTCATGCCGAGACTCTACCGCCGAGCGCGCGGCCGCGCAGCACGAGCGCCGCGGCCAGCAGCAGGTAGAGCGCCGCGTCCACGAAATAGATCCCGAGCAGCGAGAGGTGGGCCACCAGGCCGGCGACGCTCGGCGCGAGCGCGCCGCCGAAAAGCGCCGCCGCGGAGAAGAAGCCGAATGCGGTGGTGCGGACGGCCTCGGGCACCATCAGTCCGCCGATCGTGTAGCAGAGCGTGAGCGAGCCGCCGGCCACGAGGCCGAGCAGCACCGCGAGCGCCAGCACCTGCTCGAAGCGCGGCACGAGCGCCATCGGCGCGACCAGCAACGCGCCGCCGACGAGCGACGCGACAAGCAGCGCGTGAGGTGGCCGGCTGCGGCTCAGGCGGCCGAGGCCCCACGCCGAAGCGGCCGCCGCGATCGAGTAGGCGGAGATCAAAGCGCCCGTGGCCGACGCGAGCCGGTCCTCGTGGAGGCCGAGCGAGCCGAGGTGGAGCGGCAGGATGGGCGTGAACGAGCGTCCGATGAAGTTGACGACGAACAGCACCACCAGCAGCGCGGCCACTCCGGGCAGAGAGACGACGGCGCGCAGGCCCGGGCGCGGGGCCGCCGCCGCGCGCCGCTCGGGGCGCTTCTCCTGGTAGAAGGCGACGAGCAGCACGAGTGCTATCCCGCAGAACGCGGCCGTCACCAGGAAGGTGCGCCGGATCCCGATCGTGTCCGCGAGCAGCCCGCCCGCGACGGGGCCGATCGCCGCCGAGAGGATCTGCGCCGCCTGGACGAGCCCCACCGCGCGGCCGGTCTCCTCGCGCGGCGCCTGTGCCGTCGCCATCGCCAGCCCGAGCGGGCCGATGCCTCCGAACAGCCCCACGCCGACGCGGAGCGCGAAGAGCTGTCCCACGCTCGTGACCGCGGCCGAAAGCGCGAGCAGGACGACGTACGCCACGAGCGCCTTCACCGCGATGCTCTTCTGTCCGTGGCGGTCGGCGAGCCGCCCCCACGAAGGCGCGAGCAGCCCGGCCAGGAGCGGCGCCACGCCGATCAGCACGCCGGCCCAGAGCGCGGCCCGCTCGGGCTCGGCCACGCCCAGCTCGCGCACGAACAGCGGCAGGAAGGGCAGCACGAACGCGAAGCCGGTGAAGACCGCGAACACGACGGCCACCGTCACGTACAGGTTGCGCCGCGCGGCCGGGGCGGAGGGCGCGCTCGTCACGTCAGGAGAGCAGCCAGAACTCGCCGATGGCGAGCTCGCCCGCGACGGAGAGCCGTAGGCGGCCGCGTCCGCTCGACCCGAGCTCACGCGCCACCGCGGCGGCGCGCCCGCGCAAGCTCACGCCCGGCCGCGGCACGGCGGTGACGACCACGTCGCGCCAGCGGACGCCCCGGCTCCAGCCGGTGCCGAGCGCCTTGCTGGCGGCCTCCTTGCCCGCAACGGCGAGCGCCAGCGCCAGCGCGCGCTCGGGATGCCCCGCGGGAAGCGCTCCCGCTTCCTCGGGGTCCATCAGCTTTGCCACGAAGCGCTCGCCGAAGCGGGCGAGCGCGCGCTCGACGCGCCCAGTCTCCACGAGGTCGAGGCCGATGCCGATCACCATCCGCGAGGCGCCTCCGGCGCAATCGCCGCGCCGAGCCGCCACGATAGCACGCGCGCTTGCGAGGGCTCCCGGCGCGAAGCGGAATAGAATCGGCACTTCTGGAGGCCGATTGGAGACGCCGACGGCGTTCGGGCCGTTCGAGGTGCGCGGCGAGCTCGGCCGCGGCTCGGGCGGCGTCGCCTACATGGCGTGGCACCCCGATGACGACCGCACGGTGGCGGTCAAGCTCTACAGCACGGCCCCCCGCGACGCGACCGGGACGATCGGGCGCGTGAAGCGCGACGCCCAGGCGGCCGGCGCCCTGGGCCACCCGAACATCGCGGCGGTTCTCGGAGTGGGGGAGCACGACGGCTGCCCCTGGGTCGCGACCGAGTTCGTGCCGGGCGTGAGCCTGGCGCAGGTGATGCGTGGCCGCGCGCTCTTGCCGATCGAGCGCGTGCTCGACGTGTGGCGCCAGATGTGCGAGGGCCTGGCCCACGCGCACCGCGAAGGCGTGCTGCACCTCGACCTGAAGCCCTCCGACGTGCGGCTCGCGCCGAGCGGCGAGGTGAAGCTGCTCGACTTCGGATCCTGGCACGTCAAGGCGCTCGAGCCCGGCGTCCCCGGCCGCATCGACGGCGGGCTCCACTATCGCGCGCCGGAGCTGCTCATCGGCCGTCGGCCGGACCGCCGCGCGGACGTGTTCTCGGTCGCCGCGATCGTCTACGAGCTCGTCGCGTACCGCAAGGCGTTCCCGGGCGAAAGCACGACCGACGTGGTGCGGCTGCTCTCGCGCTGCGAGCCGGACCTCGCCTGCCTGCCGCGCAGCCCGTTCACGCCCGGCTTCGAGCGCGTGCTCGCGGCGAGCCTGGCTCGCTCGCCCGAGGCGCGGCACAGCGCTTTCGAGGAGGTGCACGCCGACCTCGTGCAGCTCGTGCGCGAGACGGCGCCGCGGCTGCGGCCCCCGTCCGACTCGGGCGAGGCGGGCCCGCCGGAGCGCGAGGAGCTGCTGGCGAACGTGACCCGCGCGCGCGCGGAGGACCGGCTCGAGGACGCGCTCGAGGGCTGCCGGCTGCTGCTCGATCGCGACTCGGAGGACGAGGCGGCCCGGCGCGCGATGTCGGAGATCGAGGCCGTGCTCGTCGAGCGCGAGGTGGACGCGCTCGTGGGGATGGCGCTCGCGTCTGCCGCGGACGGCGACATCGCACTCGCGACGGGCATCGCCGAGAAGGTCGAGCGCCTGGCGCCCTGGAGCCCGCGCTACCTGCAGCTCCAGGTGTACCTCGACGAGGAAGCCGCCCGCCGCCAGGCGGACACGCTCGTCGCGCGTGCGAGAGAGCACCTGGCCGCCGGCCGGGTCCAGGACGCCCGCGATCACGCGAACGAGGCGACACTCGTGATGCCCGGTCACCCGCAGGCGCAGCGGCTGGTCGACGAGCTCGGCTCGGCACCCGCACCGGTCCCCGTGCCTGCGGCGGCGCCCGTGCCCGAACCCGCGCCGCCCGACCCCACCGAGATGCCGACGGCCGAGATGCCGGCAGTCGAGTTGGCGGCAGTCGAGTTGGCGGTAGCCGTGGTGGCAGCCCATGCCGAGCCGCCCGCGGCGTCCGAGGCCGTGCAGACCGCGGTCGTCTCCGCGCCGCCCGAACCCGCTCCCGCCGAGCCCGAAGAGCCTGCTCGGGCGGTCGAGACCGCCGGGCCGTCGGCCGCAATCGAGGTGGAACCGCCCGCGGCCGCGCCACCCGCAGTGGCGCAAGCCGCCCGGGCGAAGCCGCAGGATCCCCGCCTGGCCGAAGCGGTCACCCTGAGCGCGGCGGCGCTGCACCACTTCCTGAAGGACGACCACGTCAAGGCGAAGGCGGTCGTCGAGCGGGCCCTGGAGCTCGACCCCGGGAACCGGCGGGCGATCGAGCTGCTGAAGATTCTGCGTGTTCTGGGCTAAGCCTCGCCTGCGGCTGAGGTTCGGCCTATAATCGAGTCCAGGATACGGGAAGGAGGCACGATGCGCTTAGTCGACGGCGTGGCGCCTACGGTCGCCGCGTTGCTGCTGGCCTCAGTCGCGTCCGCCCAGGGTCTCGGCGATGCCGCGGCCCGGGAGAAGGAGAAGAGAAAGACCACGTCTGCGAAGGCGAAGGTCTATACCGAGGGCGACATCGGTCGCTCGATGGCGCCGGTCTCGGCGACCACGGACCTGCCGGTGAGCGCGGCCGACGCCGCGGCGAAGCCGGCGGGTGAAGGTGGCGCCGCCCCCGCGGAAGGAGCGCCGACCGACGCCGACAAGGCGGCCGACGAGGCGCGCGCCAAGGCGGAGGCCGACTGGCGCAAGCGCCTCGACACCGCGCGCAAGGAAGAGGCGGTCTACAGGGACGTCATCGACAAGCTCCAGCTCGAGCTGAACGACACGAGCGGCGGCTTCTACAGCCCCGCCCGCGCCGCGAAGATCGCCTTCCAGGACGAGAACAAGCAGAAGCTCGCCGAGGTGCAGGGGCGCATCGCCGCGATCGAAGACGAGGGCCGCCGCAACAACTATCGCTGAGCCGAGCGCGCGACGCGCGCGAGCAACCCGCGGTCCTCGTTGATCGCGACGCGTCGCGGCGGCTCCGGCGTGTCGATCGTGAAGGCCCCTCCTTCGGGCCCGATCCGGACCACGCGCGACTCCATTCCGCCGCTCGTCGCCAGGCTGAGCCGTAGCGGCAGCGGGCCGGGCAGGCCCTGCGCGCTCACCGAGAAGGTCGTGCGGAAACCCGCGCTGGCAGAGGCGGTGCTGGCGGTCCAGGCGAGGCTCGGCAGGCCGGTGTCGTAGACCCAGCGGTCGAAGTAGGGCTTCAAGTCCTGCCCGCTCGCGGTTTCGAGGACGGCGCGCAGGTCTTCGGTGCCCGCCTTCGCGTAGCGATACTTTTCGAGGAACGCGCGCGCGCCCGCGAAGAACGCCTGGTCGCCCATCAGCCCGCGCAGCATGTGCAACACCCAGGCGCCCTTGTCGTAGACCACCGCTCGAAAGTAGCGCGGCTCTCCCCTGAGGTGGCCGAGCCGCTGGCCGAGGTGGATCGTGCCGGTGGCGTCGTGGCGCAACGCCCACATCCCCATGCGGTCCATCATCGTGTGGAAGGTTCGCTCGCCGAGCCGCTCGCGCAGCCAGAGCGCCGCCGCGTACTGCGCCCAGGCCTCGGACAGCCAGCGCTCGCGGTAGTTGGCCGGGGCCAGGCCCTGGCCCCACCACTGGTGCGCCGCCTCGTGCGCCAGGAAGAAGCCCGGCAGGTCGGAGAAGTTCGCGGGGTCCTCGGCCAGCGGACGCGAGCGCAGGATCGGAGGCCGCGTCTGGAGGTAGAGCAGCCCGGGCGGGCTGTGGCCGGCCGGCGTCTCGCCCTCGGCCACCACCAGGCCCAGCGTCGGGTAGGGCGACGGCCCGAACAGCTTCGCGTAGAAGGCCAGCAGCTCCTGGATCTCGGCCGTCGCCTCGAGAGTCTCTCGGCGCGTGCGCGCAGCGGAGAAGCTCCGCACGGACTGCGGGCCTTCCTGGCGCAGCCCGACCTCCGCCAGCCGGCCCACGACGACGGTCAGGTACTTGCCCGGCTCCACGAGCCGATACTCGCTGCGGGTGCGGCCGGCGGCGGTCCGCGACGACACGAGCTCGCCACCCGTCACCGCCAGCCAGCCCTCGGGCGTCTCGAAGTCCATGCGCGCGGTGGCGAAGTCCTCGTTCGGCGGATGCGGGTACCACGCCGTGCGGTTGGCATAGATGATCGGCGGGCGCTCCACGAACACGTCCTCGAACCCTTCCGGGCCCGCCTGGACGAGCTCCTGGTCCACCGGCGCGGGGTCGTGGCGGCCCGCGTAACGGGTCACGAGCGTGAAGGGACCCTCGTGGCTCGCGAGCGGCCCGAGCGAGACCACGAGCATGCCCTGCTCGCGCACGCGGAAGAACAGCAGGTTCCCCCCGTTCTCCGACTGCACCGAGCTCACGTGGAGGTCGTCGGCGAGCCGCAGGCGCAGCGTCGCGGTGGGCGCCACGAGCCGAATCTTCATGCGGTGGACGGCGCTCACCTCGAAGCGGTCCGGCTCGAAGCGCGCCGTCACGCCGTGCTCGAGCACGTCGATCGCGCGGTCGTCGTCCTCGCTGTAGCGCGGCACCTCGCCGCTCGAGGGGTAGGTGCAGATCTGCAGCCGCCGGTCGCGGTCGAACAGGTTCACGTCCTCGACCTCGTTCGAGGTGAGCGCGAACGTCAGCACGCGCTTGCGCCCCCAGGGGAAGTCGACGACCGCGTCGCCGATCCCCGGCATCAGCCACCACGGCGAGCGCGGCAGCGGCGCGTCGACGATGAAGCTGCGCTCGGAGCGCTCGCGGAACAGCTTCTCGGCCCGGGCCCGGCGCCCGCCGGGGTTCGCGTCGGGCTCGAAGACGCGCTCGCCCTTCGCGCGCAGGAAGTCCACCGGGTGGCCGCGCAGGAACAGCCAGTCCACCTCGCGATCGATCGCGACGCTTCCTCCGAACTGGCGCAGCTGCTCGCGCTCGGCGGCGGGCCCGGGCGCGAAGCGCACCCGCGCGCGGCCCACGAAGACGAGGAGCGTGGGCCCGACCGAGTCGGGCGAGGAGAACAGCGTCCCGTCCTCCAGGTCGAGCTGCAGGTCGCTGATGCGCAGCTCGAAGCCGCGCACGCGGAACGCCTGCGGCCCGAGCGACAGGTGGACGAGGCCGTCCATCTGTCCGACTTCCTGGCGCGCGACGACCCGAAAGCCGGCGGAGCGCCGCTCGGCGACGAGCGTCCAGAACAGCACGCGCGCCTTGGGCTCGTTGGCGGTGAACACCTGCACCTCGGCCACCACCTGGCTCTCGCCCGGGCTCGGCGTGGGGCGGCGCAGGAACGTGAACACGACCTCGTCCGAGGCGAAGGCGGCCGAGAGCGTCGCCACCTCGACGGTGCGCTCCTCGGGAGTCGAGAACTCGCGCAGCGCCAGCCACGCGGCGAGGTCGCGCGTCTGCCACGCGGCCTCCACCCGATCCAGGAAGGCGGTCCAGTCCGGCGCCGGCTGCCGCGGCGCGTCCTGCCCCGCCAGGGCCGACGCCAGGCACGCCACGAACCCGAAGAGCGCGAGTCGCGTCAGGGGGACGTGGAGGATCATGGTGGCCGGCGAGGCTCTCAAGTAGACCACAGGGCACGAGCGCCGCGGTTCCCGCCACGGCCCGCGGGGCCCGGGCGGGGCCTAGAATGAAGGGCATGTCGGTTTCCCTGGCGGCCGCCTTTCTGGCGGGCCTCGTTTCTTTCGTCTCGCCGTGCGTCCTGCCGATCGTGCCCGGCTACCTCTCCTTCATCAGCGGCGTGAACGTCGCCCAGTTCAAGGGCGGCGGCGCCCCCACGGACCTCGTCAGGCGCGTCGTGCTGGCGAGCCTCGCGTTCGTGCTCGGCTTCTCGACGGTGTTCGTCGCGCTCGGCGCGGCGGCGACCCTCATCGGCGCCCTGCTCCAGGAGCACAAGCGCACGCTCGGCATGATCGGGGGCGCGGTGATCATCGTGCTCGGGCTGCACACGATGGGCGTCTTCAAGATCCAGTGGCTGCTCGGCGAGAAGCGCGCGAGCGTCGAGTCCCGCCCGCTCGGCCTCGTCGGCGCCTACGTCGTGGGCCTCGCGTTCGCCTTCGGCTGGACACCCTGCATCGGGCCGATCCTCGGCGCGATCCTGCTCTACGCCTCGCAGCAGGAAACGGTGACGCAAGGTGTCGTGCTGCTGTCCTTCTATTCCGCCGGCCTCGGCATCCCGTTCCTGCTGGCGGCGCTCGCGGTCAACTGGTTCTTCAAGGCGTCGGGCGGGCTGCGCCGCTCGATGCGTGTGGTCGAGGTGGCGTCGGGCGCCCTGCTGATCGGCGTCGGGCTGCTGCTGGTGACCGACCGCCTGACGCTGATCGCTCAGTGGTTCACGCGGGCCTTCCCGGCGCTGGCGAGGATAGGATAAGCAGGGGGTCTGGGGGGCGGCTTAGGAGCCCCCCAGGTTGTTCGTTGTGCCTTGTCCGTCTTGGTTGTCCGTTGCTTCTTGCTCCTGTCCCGTGACTCTCCAACAGGGATGGTGCTAGGGTCCAGTGACCTGGGGTCAGTCACTCCTCAACAGGGATGGTGCTAGGGGAGAGAACGGCCACGAGGCTGTTTCTTCCTTCTTTGAACTGGGGGGTGCGGGGCACCCCCCAGACCCCCCGGGGTAGCTGCTGTCGGTATACTTGCTGAATGCGGTTGCGAGACTGGGTCGTCGTGGGGGCCGGGGTTTTTGCTGCAGCTTGCGGCCCGGCTCCCCAGAAGCTCAACGCGCTACCCGCGCCGCCCTTCGATCTGCCGGACTTGAGCGGGGGGCGTGTGAGCCTGGATTCGCTCAAGGGCAAGGTCGTGATCGTGGATTTCTGGGCCACCTGGTGCGGGCCGTGCATCAAGGAGATCCCCGACTACGCCGCGTTCTACAAGAAGAACCGCTCGCGCGGCATCGAGGTGATCGGTGTCGTGATGGACTCGGGCTCGCCCCAGGAGATCGACGAGTTCGTCCGCGAGCACCAGATCCCCTACCGGCAGCTGCTGGGCGACGAGAAGACGGGCGACGCCTTCGGCGTGAACCAGGGCTACCCGACCACGTTCGTGATCGACGCCGAGGGCCGGATCCGGCGCAAGATGCTGGGCAGCCCGCCCACCAAGTTCGAAGTGCTGCAGGCCGAGGTCGACAAGGCCGTCCGGTCCTGATGCCGTCCCAGAGGAGCCCTCCGTGAGCGTGACGAAGGACGCGGTGCTGGACGCGCTGCGCGCGGTGCAGGACCCGGACCTCCACAAGGACATCGTGACGCTCGGCTTCGTCAAGGAGGTCGAGATCCGGGGCGGCGAGGTCGACTTCACGGTCGAGCTCACGACGCCGGCCTGCCCGGTGAAGGACCAGATGAAGGCCGAGGCCGAGGCGCTCGTCGCGGCGCTGCCCGGGGTCACGGCCGCGCGCGCGAAGATGACGGCGAACGTCAGCACGCGCGGCGGCTTCGGCCGCCAGCAGGTGACGGGGATCCGGAACATCGTCGCCGTGGGCGCGGGCAAGGGCGGGGTCGGCAAGTCGACCACCTCGGTCAACCTCGCGGTCTCGCTGGCGCGCAAGGGCGCGCGCGTCGGCCTGCTCGACGGCGACGTCTACGGCCCGAACATCCCGCAGATGCTCGGCACGACGGCCAGCCCCGAGGTGGACGCCGACAAGCGCATCGTCCCGCCCGTCGCGCACGGCGTGAAGGTGATCTCGATCGGAATGATGGTGCCTCCCGACCAGCCGATCGTCTGGCGCGGGCCGATGCTCCACGGCGCGGTGCAGCAGTTCATGCGCGACGTGCTGTGGGGCGAGCTCGACTACCTGGTCGTGGACCTGCCGCCGGGCACGGGCGACGTGGCGCTCTCGATGGCGCAGAGCGTGCCGATGGCCGGGGCGGTGGTCGTCACGACGCCTCAGGGCGTCTCGGTCTCCGACGTGCGCAAGGCGGTCGGGATGTTCCGCATGCTGAACGTCCCGGTGCTCGGCGTGATCGAGAACATGAGCTACTTCGAGTGCGGCCACTGCCAGGAGCGCACCGAGATCTTCGGCAGCGGCGGCGGGCGGCGCATGGCGGACGAGATGCAGATCCCGTTCCTCGGCGAGGTGCCGATCGACACGCGCGTGCGCGCCGGCGGCGACGAGGGCCAGCCGATCGTGTCGGCAGTCCCCGACGCTCCCGCGGCCCTCGCCTTCGAGGGCGTCGCGAGCCAGGTCGCGGCGCAGGTTTCGATCCAGAACATGCGCGTGCTGCGCGTCATCCAGACCGCTTAGCGCCGTCCTTCCGTCCAATTCATTGGACGAAGAACCCTTTGGTTCTGCCGCGCGTCTCACCTGCGAATGGCCACCGGTCTGCTGCTATCCCTGCTGGCTGCGGCCGCCGCCTCGCAGCCAGCCCAGGCTCCGCCGACTCGGCCCGAGATCGCTCCCGTCCGCGTGAGCACGCCGCCCGTCATCGACGGGGTGCTCGAGGACGAAGCCTGGAAGGGAGCCGAGCTCGCTCTCGGCGAGTGGCTCACGTACAACCCGATGAACGGCGAGCGGATGGCCCAGGTCACCCACGTGCTCGCGGCCTACGACGACGCCCACATCTATTTCGCGTTTCACTGCGTCGACCCCGAGCCCGAAAGAGTCCGCAGCACCTTCAGCCGCCGCGACAACATGTGGAACGACGACTGGGTGGGGCTGAGCCTCGACTCCATCGGCAACGGCCAGAGCGCCTACGACCTGTTCGTCAACCCGGCCGGCGTCCAGGCCGACGTCCTCACGACCCCGAGTGCGGGAGAGAACAGCGCGCCCGATTTCGTGTGGGACAGCGCCGGGCGCCGCACGGCCCAGGGCTACGACGTCGAGCTGCGGCTGCCGCTCACGAGCTTCCGCTTCAAGAGCGGCTCCGTCGTGAACATGGGCGTGCTCTTCTGGCGGCGCGTGAGCCGTCTCGGCATGTCGGCCTCGTGGCCCGAGGTGCCGGCGGGTAAGAGCTTCATCGAGCGCCAGGCGCTGATGAAGCTCGAGAACCTGAAGCAGCCGCTGATGCTCGAGGTCATTCCGAGCGCCACCTGGTCGCTGCAGCAGGAGCGCGCGACGCCCGACGGCTTCGACGACATGGACTCGGAGCCGTCCGCCGGAGTCTCGGCGAAGTACGGGATCACGTCCGCGATCACGGTCGAGGGCACCGTCAACCCCGACTTCAGCCATGTCGAGAGCGACGCGTTCCAGGTGACGGTCAACCAGCGCTTCCCGGTCTTCTACTCCGAGAAGCGGCCGTTCTTCATGGAGGGCATGGGAACCTTCGAGCTGGCGGGGGCGGGAGGCGACTCGAACATGCGCACGGCCGTCCACACGCGCGTGATCGAGGACCCGCTCTGGGGCGGCAAGGCCTCCGGCACCGCGGGCAAGGCCACCTTCGCGATGCTCTCGGCGAGCGACGAGGCGCCCGGGCAGCAGATCACGGGCGAGGCGCCGAACCCGTTCCTCGACGAGCGCAAGAAGTACTTCATCGGACGCGGCCAGTTGAGCCTGGGCCGCGCGAGCTACGCGGGCGCGATCTTCACCGACACCGAGTTCGGCGCCGGACACAACCGCGTCGCGGGGACGGACCTGTCGCTGCGGAAGGGGAATCACGCGGGCAACGCGACGTTCCTGGCCTCGAAGAGCCGGACGTCGGACGGGCTCACGGACACGGACGGGCTCGCGGGCCAGCTCACTTACGCCTACGAGACGAAGCCGTTCGTGTTCGTCACCCAGGGCGAGCACTACGACACCGGCTTCCAGATGGACACGGCGTTCCTCAACCAGACCGGCGTCACGCAGGGCTGGAGCTTCCTCGCGCCGAGCTTCTACCCCGACCAGAAGAAGCACGCCTGGCTCAAGCGCATCGTCCCGTTCGTGTTCTCGAAGTACGGCAAGGACCGCGTGCAGGGCGGCAACACCTGGTTCGTGCTGCCCGGCATCCGCTTCCACACGACGCGCCAGGGATTCTTCCGCCTCGACGCCGGCTGGGGCGAGGAGGCCTGGGCCGGCCAGGAGTTCCCGGTCCGCAACGTGCGCCTCATCGCCCAGGCGCAGGCGCTGCGCTGGCTGAACGTCTTCACGCTCGTGCGCTTCGCCCGGTCGATCTACTACGACGAGGTGGACCCGTACTCGGGAAACGAGAAGAACCTCATCTTCGAGCTGAGCCTCCAGCCGAGCGCCCGCTTCAACCAGTCGGCGTCGTGGAACCGCGTCGTGTTCGACCGCGCCGACGACGGCAGCAACGTCTACACGGTCGACGTGCTCAACACGCGCACGACGTTCCAGATCAACCGCGAGCTGGCGCTGCGCCTGATCGTGCAGTACGACAGCTCGCGCCGCCAGGTGCTCACGGACTTCCTGGCGTCCTGGGAGCTGCTGCCGGGCACCGTCGCCTACGCGGGCTACGGCTCGCTCGTCGAGGAGCGCGGCTGGAACGGCAGCGAGTGGA
>DATBSL010000231.1:0-2474 GCA_036559805.1 Vicinamibacteria bacterium | reverse complement strand
TTCGAGGTGGGGGAGTAGCTCGAGTCGGCTTATCCTAGGCGCCGCATGCGCGGCCTCCCGGGAGCGTTCGCCTGAGCCACGAGCCGCAGGGCGTCGCGGCGCCTCGCGCCTGGGACGCGAACGCCGCCCGCCTCCTGTTGTGCGGCCTGGCGGCGCTCTACTGGGAGCTCGTCCTGATCCGCTGGCTGGGCGCGTCGGTCCGGATCGTCGCCTACTTCTCGAACCTGGTCCTGATCTCGGCCTTCTTCGGGCTCGGCATCGGAGCGCTCGCCACGCGCTTCAGCGTGCGGCTCGAGCGCGCGATCGCCCCGCTCACGGCGCTCGTGGTGATGCTCGGCGTGTGGCTCGGCCGCCTGTGGCACACGAACCCGGCGGGCGGCGACGAGTTCATCTGGATCGGCGCGCCGCTCGGGATCGCTTCGCCGGGCGACGAGGCCTCGCGGATCGTGTCGGCCGGTGTCGTGCTGGTGCTCGTCTACGGCGCGACCGCGGCCGCCTTCGCCGCGTTCGGGCAGTACATGGGCCGGCTGTTCCGGACCCACCCGCCGCTGCGCGCCTACAGCCTGGAGATCGCCGGCAGCCTCCTGGGGATCGTGCTGTTCGCGCTCGTGTCGTGGGCGCAGACCTCGCCCACCACCTGGTTCGCGGTCGGCACGCTGCTGCTGGTAGCGCTTCTGCCGCGGCTCCTGCCCGACGGAGCGCTCGCCGTCCTTTTAGGCGTCGCGATCGTGGCCGCCACCCACGCCGAGTCGAGCCGCTACGTCTGGTCGCCCTACTACCGGATCTCCGTCGAGCCCTTGCTGCGGGTCACCGAGCCGAGTACCGGGCGCGTCGCCGAGTTCGGCGAGCCAGTCGGCCGGGTGCTGACGGTGAACAACGACTACCACCAGATGATGCTCGACCTGCGCGCGCGCGCGCCGGAGCACGCTTTCCTTGCCGGCTGGCGCCGCTTCTACGACGCGCCCTACGCCCGCTACGACGGGCTCGAGCCGCTGCCGCCGGGCGACGTGCTGGTGGTGGGGGCGGGCACGGGCAACGACGTCGCCGCGGCGCTGCGCCGCACCGACCGCCGCGTGACCGCGGTCGAGATCGACCCGGCCATCGCCGGGCTGGGACGCCGCCTGCACGCGGAAAAGCCCTACGCCGACCCCCGCGTCACGCTGGTGATCGACGACGCGCGCTCGTTCTTCCAGCGCGCGCCGAGCGGGGGCTACGCGCTCGTGGTCTTCGGCTTCCTCGACAGCCATCGGCTGCTGTCCGCGTTCTCCTCGGTGCGGCTCGACAACTTCATCTACACGCTCGAGGGCATGCGGGAGGTCCGGCGGCTGCTCGCGCCCGGCGGGCGGGCCGCGCTCAGCTTCGCGAGCAACGAGCCCTGGATCCACGAGCGCCTGCTGGCACTCCTCGACCGCGGCTTCGAGCGGCCGAGCGCGTTCTTCGTGGACCAGGCCGGCTACGCCAACGGCATCCTGTACCTGAACGAGAAGGGCGATGCGAAGCCCGTGCCCCGCCGCCGCGCCCTCGTGCCGACCGACGACTGGCCGTTCCTTTACCTGCGCGAGCGCGCCGTCCCGCGGCACAACCTGCTGTTCCTGGCGGTGGCCGTGGCGCTCTGCGCCGCGGCACTCTGGCTGCTGCCGAGCGGCGAGCGCCGGCTGCGCCTGCCGTACTTCTTCCTGGGCGCGGCGTTCTTCCTGCTCGAGACCAGCAACGTGGTGCGCATGGCGCTGCTCTACGGCTCGACCTGGTGGGTCAACACTGTAGTGTTCGCGGGGATCCTGCTGCTGGTGCTGCTCGCCAACCTGACGGCGGCGCGCTTCCGCGTGCCGCTCGGCGCGTGCCTCGCCCTGGTCGCGCTCCTGATCCTCGCCGCCGCGCTCGTGTCGTCGGAGGCGCTGCTCGCGCTGCCGGCAGGGCCCCGCGCGCTCGCGGCCGTGACGGTGTTCCTGGGTCCGGTCTTCTTCGGCGGGCTCGTGTTCGCGCGCCTGATCGAGCGCGAGACTCGGCTCTACGAGGCCTACGGCTCGAACGTGCTCGGGGCGGTGCTCGGCGGCACGGCCGAGTACCTGTCGCTGGTGCTGGGCTTCCGCTTCCTGCTCGCGCTCGCGCTCGCCTTCTACCTCGCGGTCTTCCTGCTGCTGCTCCGGGGGGCTCGGAGGGGCGGGATGGGGTCGCGGCTCTAGTCAGGGAGCCGGGTCCGGCACCCGCGTCGACTGCCAGAGCGCCATCTTCCAGCCGGCGGCCTGCTTGACGTAGAGCTCCGTGAAGCGCAGCCGAACGTCGACGTCGCGCCCGCCAGTCGTGACCTGGACGCGGCACGTGCCCGAGACGATCGCGGTCGAGCCGCCGTGAACCCGCACACGCCGCTCGTCGAAGCTCATCGCCTTGTACTTGTACTTGCCCGAGCGGATCGCCTCGAGGAATTCCGTCTTGGTCTCGACGACCGCGTTCGAGTGGGTCCAGGTGAGGTCGTC
>DATBSL010000230.1:0-14216 GCA_036559805.1 Vicinamibacteria bacterium | reverse complement strand
GATGTCGAACACGTCCGCCATCTCGCGGTCGTAGCGCTCCGACCAGAGCGGGAAATCGGTCTTCGCGTCCATCAGCTGCGTGTTGATCCGCAAGCGGCTGCCGGCCCGTCGCAGGCTGCCGCCGAGCACGAATGCCGCATTCAGCTCACGCCCCACCTGCTGCGCCGTCACCGCCTTGTCCCGGTAGGGCAGAATCGTGGGACGCGGGAAGATCTTGAGCGTCCGGATCTTCGAGAGCTCCGTGATGATGTCCTCGGTGATCCCGTCGCGAAAGTACTCGTCGTCCTTCACGCCGGAGAGGTTCTCGAAATAGAGCACCGCCACCGACTTCTCGGTCGGTTTCGAGGAGACGCCGGGCCGCGAGTCCTGGAGCTCGGCCGCGCGCCGGCCGCCCGAGTCGGTGTCGCGCCTCAGCCGCAAGAGCTCGGTCTTGAGGTCGGTGGCGCTCTGGTAGCGGAGGTTCCTGTCCTTCTCGAGCGCCCGTCCCAGGATCCGCCCGAGCTCGGCCGGCAGCGCGAGGTTGAGCGCGACGGGCGACGTCGGCTCGCGGTTGAGGATCGCGTCGAAGACGACCGCCGAGGTCTCGCCCTGGAACGGCAGCACCCCCGTTGCCGCCTGGTAGAGCACCGCTCCCAGGGAGAACAGGTCGGTGCGAGCGTCCGTCACCTGCCCGCGTGCCTGCTCGGGCGACATGTAGGACACCGTGCCCAGCGTCGTCCCCGCGCTCGTGAGCTCGTTGGGCTGGACCGCCGTCGGCGCTTCGGAGTGCTCCCCGCCGGCGGCCCGCGAGCGCTCGATCTTTGCGAGGCCGAAGTCGAGCACCTTCGCCTGGCCGCGCGCCGTGACGAAGACGTTGGCGGGCTTCAAGTCGCGGTGGACGATCCCCTTGGCGTGCGCCGACTCGAGCGCGTCCGCGATCTGGGTCGCGAGCTCGATGAGCTGCGGGAGCTCGACCTTTCCCTTGCGGATCCGGTCCGCGAGCGTCTCGCCTTCCAGGAGCTCCATCGCGATGAAGTGCTGCCCCTCGTGCTGATCGATCGCGTGAACGGTGCAGATTCCGGGGTGGTTGAGCGCCGAGGCCGCGCGCGCCTCGCGCTGGAAGCGCTCGAGGGCCTGGGCGTCCTGCGCCATCTCGGCCGGCAGGAACTTGAGCGCGACCTTGCGCCCGAGCTTCCTGTCTTCGGCCTCGTAGACGACGCCCATGCCGCCGCTGCCGAGCTTCGCGACGACCCGGTAGTGGGCGATCTCACGGCCGATCATGGATGTGGCCTCCAGGCTGCACGAAGGGCCGCGATGCTATCAGAACGCCTCCTTGTTCACGACGAACGGCATCTGCTTCAAGTCTCCCCCGTAGCGGCCCTCGAGCACGTCGATGGCGCCCTGCACGCAGCGGCCGGCCATACCGACGTCGGGGTCGGGCGAGAGCCGCGTCGCGCGCGCCGCCGAGGCGGCGTGCGGGAAGAGCCGCAGCACGGGCTCGAGCGCCGGGTCGCGCAGCGGGCTGTCTTCGGGCAGCGGCTCTGTCTCGAACACGTCGAGGGCGGCTCCCGCGATCCAGCCCTCGCGCAGCGCCTTCGCGAGCGCCTGCTCGTCCACGACGGGCCCACGCGCGGTGTTCACGAGGTAGGCGGTCTTTTTCATCATCCGCAGACGCGCCTCGTCGATCAGGTGATGGGTCGGCTCCGCGGCCTTTCCCGGCATGACGAGGGGCACGTGCAGCGAGACGTAGTCGGCGCGCCGGAGCGCCTCCTCGAGCGAGACGGCCTCGACGGTCTGGCGCCGCGACGCGAGGCCCTCGCGGTGGCGCAGGTCCATCACGCGCTGGACGCTCGCGACGTAGTCGGCGAGTGCTTCGGGGCCGCGCGAGCCATGGCACAGCACGTCCATTTCGAAGCCGAGCGCCTTCGCGACCATGCTCTTGCCGATCCGGCCCATGCCAACGACCGCGAGCGTGCGCCCGGTCACCTCGTCGCCCAGCCACGGCAAGTAGGGATGCCAGGTCGTCCACTGCTTGTCGCGGACCTGACGCTCGGCCGGGTAGAGGCGCCGCGCCACGGCGCCCATCATGAAGAACGCGTACTCGGCGGTCGCGTCCGTCAGCACGTCGGGCGTGTGGGTGAAGGGGATCTTGTGCCGGTTGGCGGCGGCGCGGTCGATGTTGTCGACGCCGACGGCGATCTGCGAGACGACCTTGAGCCCGCTCGCCTTGCCGGCGGCGAACACCTCCTCGTCCACGCGGTCGCGCAGCGTCGTGATCAACGCCTGGACTCCGGCGCCCAGCTTCTCGAGCACGAGCGCCTTGGGCGGCGGGGCGACCTCGGGATACACCTCCACCGCGTAGCCGCGCTCGCGCAGCCGGTCGAGCGCAGGCTGGCCGATGTCACAGGTGGCGAAGACGCGAATGGGCTCGGTCATGGGTCCGCGGGTGTTGCTGGACGGCGAGGGAGACGAAGGATATCACCACGGGGGCGCGCGGCTTGTAGGCCCACTCCTGCCCTGCTAACGTCCCCGGCGTGAGACCGACCGACCTGCGCGGGATCCTGCAGTACGTCCCGCAGTTCCGCGAGAAGGCGTTCGTGGTGGCCGTCGACGGCGCCGCCGTCGCGCACGAGAACTTCGGCAACATCCTGATGGACGTGGCGGTGCTGTGGTCGCTCAGCATCCGCACCGTGCTCGTCCACGGAGCGTCGGTCCAGATCCGCGCGCTCGGGATCGAGCGCGGCGTCGAGCCGAGCGACCTCGAAGGCTCGGGCGTCACCGACGCCGCGACGCTCGAGCTCGCGCTCTACGCCGCGAACCGCGTGACGCACGAGATCCTGGAGGGGCTCGCGGCCGCGGACCTGCGCGCCGCGGCCACGAACGCCGTGACCGCTCACCCGCTCGGGATCCTGAAGGGCGTCGACCACCTGCTCACCGGCAAGGTCGAGCGCGTGGACACCGGCTTCCTGCAGACGCTGCTCGCGAGCGGGATCGTGCCGGTCGTGCCGCCGCTCGGGCTCGACGGCGAGGGGCGGTCGTTCCGCGTCAACTCGGACGCCGTGGCGCTCGAGGTCGCGAAGGCGCTCGCGGCCGTGAAGCTCGTCTACATCACGATGGCCGACGGCCTGCGCGTGGACGGGAGCGTCGCGCGCCAGCTGTCGGTCCGCGAGCTGGCCGACGCGCTCCAGCGCGGCAGCGTCGACCCGGCGCACGCGTCTAAGGCGCGCCACGCCGTCGCCGCTTGCGAGGCCGGCGTCCCGCGCGTGCACGTGATCAACGGCAGCGTCGACGACGGCCTGCTCGCCGAGGTGTTCTCCAACGAGGGCATCGGCACGCTGGTCTACGCCAACGACTACCAGCAGATCCGCCGCGCGCGCCGCGGCGACGTACGCGCGATCGAGCAGCTGATCAAGAGCTCGATCGAGAAGGACGAGCTCGCGCCGCGCTCGCGCGCCTCGATCGAGAAGGAGCTCGCCGACTACTCGATCTTCGAGGTCGACGGCAACCCGATCGCCTGCGTGGCGCTCCACCCCTACCCGGCCGAGAAGAAGGGCGAGCTCGCCTGCCTCTACGTCCGGCCCTCGCACGAGAACACCGGCATCGGCAGGAAGCTCGTGCAGTTCGTCGAGGCCAAGGCGCGCGAGGCGGGGCTCGTGCAGCTGCTCGCGCTCTCGACGCAGGCCTTCAGCTTCTTCCAGTCGAAGGGGGGCTTCGTCGAGGGCACGCCGGACGACCTGCCCCCCGCCCGCCGCGCGCGCTACGACCAGAGCGGGCGTAAGTCGAAGGTCCTGGTCAAGAAGCTGTAGCCGCCATGACCCAGGCACTGCGCTCGCACTTCGACGACTACGCGGCCTTCCACACCACCGCCGGGAACAGGGCCTGCCACTCGTTCGGGATCCCGATCATCGTGCTCGCCTCGCTGTCGCTCTTGGCTCGCGTGCCGCTCTTCGGCATCGCCGGGTTCGACGTGACGCTGGCCGAGGTCGTGATCGTGCTCTTCGTCGCCTACTACCTCACCCTCGACGCGTCGCTCGCGGCGCTGATGCTCATCGCCTACGCGGCGCTCGATGCCCTCGGTCGTTTCGTGCCGCCGCCCATGGCGCTCGGCCTCTTCGTCTTCGGCTGGATCCTGCAGGGCGTGGGCCACTGGGTGTACGAGAAGAACTCGCCGGCCTTCCTCCGGAACTTCGTGCACCTGGCGATCGGCCAGCTCTGGATCCTGGCGAAAGCCGTCGGACGCTCCTGAGCGGCCCTCACTTCGCGAGGCAGGTCCTGATCCGGCGCAGCGCCTCCTGGATGTTCTCGAGGCTCGCCGCGTAGCTGAAGCGCAGGTGGCCTTCGCCCCACTCGCCGAAGGCCGTGCCGGAGAGGCAGGCGACGCCGGCCTCGTCGAGCAGGCGGTCGGCGAGCGCCTTCGACGAGTAGCCGGTCGCCGTGATGTTCGGGAACACGTAGAAGGCGCCCTGCGGCCGCGCGCACTTCACGCCGTGAATCAGGCGCAAGCCCTCGACGATCGCGTCGCGGCGCTTGCGGAACTCGGCCACCATCGCCTGGACCTCCGTGAGGCCGCCTTTCAGCGCCTGCACTCCCGCGAGCTGCGTGAAGCTCGCGGTGCAGGAAACCGCGTTCGTCTGCAGCTTGGCGACCACCTGCGCGAGCGGAGCCGGCATGATGCCGTAGCCGAGCCGCCAGCCGGTCATCGCGTAGGTCTTGGAGAAGCCGTCGAGCACGATCGCGAACGACTCCATGCCCGGCATCGAGGCGATCGAGACGTGCTGGCCGTCGTAGAGGATCTGCGAGTAGATCTCGTCCGAGAGCACCGGGATCCCGCCGCGCACCGCCGCGTCGGCGATCGCGCGCAGCCCCGCCTCGGGGATGACACCGCCCGTCGGGTTGTGCGGGTAGTTGAGGACGATCAGGCGGGTCTTCGGCGTGATCTTGCCGATCAGCTGGTCGACGTCGAGCGCGTGGCCCTTCTCCTCGAGCAGCCGCACCGGCACCGGCACGCCGCCGATGAAGCGGATCATCGACTCGTAGATCGGGAAGCCGGGGTTCGGGTACAGCACCTCGTCGCCGGGGTCGACGAGCGCGAGGATCAGGTAGAACATGATCGGCTTGCCGCCCGGCGTCACCACGACCATCTCGGAGGTCGCCTTCACCCCGCGGCGCGCCGACGAGTCCTCGGCGATCGCCTGGCGCAGCTCGGGCAGCCCCGCCGCCGGGCCGTAGTGGGTCGCCCCGGCCTTGAGCGCGGCGATGCCGGCCTCGGTCACGTGGGCCGGCGTGTCGAAGTCGGGCTCGCCGATCTCGAGGTGGATGACGCTGCGGCCCTTCGCCTCGAGGGAGCGCGCGCGCACCAGCACCTCGAACGCGGTCTCGGTCCCGAGCCGCGCCAGCCGCTCGGAAAGCTTCATCGGCTCTGGCCGCCGCCCTCACTCGGCAAAGCCTGGCGCGGCGTCTCGGAGTCGAGCTGCTCGACGCCGTAGGCACGCCGCAGCCGCTCGGAGGCTGCGTCCGCTTCCGTCGCGTCGATCACGATCCGCTGCGCGGGTTGGCCGGACAGGAACTCGACCACGTGGAAGCCGCCCTTCACCGCGGCGAACGCCTCGCGCAGCGCCTGCAGGTTCGGGACGCTCCTGCCGTTGACGCGCGCGACGATCAGGTCGCGCAGCTCCTGGTAGCCGAGGTTCACCGTGTCGGGCAGGACGCTCGAGAGCAGGATGATCCGCGGCGCCTCTCTCCCGGCGGCGTCCTGGTCGCGGTCGATCGCGACGAGCAGCCGCGGCGGGGCGCGCCGCGACCAGTCGCCCCAGGAGGCGAGGTAGGGCCGCGTCAGCTCCTGGAACACGAGCCCGCCCTTCACCACGTAGTCGGGCCCACGGCCGTAGACGTAGGGCGGCACGCGGTCCTGCTCCGGCCGCATCGCGCGCAGCGGCAGCTCGAGCTCGAGGCGCTGGCCGTCGCGCAGCACCTTGGCCGGCATGCTGTCGCCAGGCCGCCGGCCGTCGGAGAACAGCAGCGCAAACAGCATGCGCCCATAAAGAGGATGCTGGTAGTAGCCCGTCGGGTCGAGCTTGGCGCCTCCGAGCTCGAGCACGACGTCGCCCGGCTTGAGCACCCCGCCGGCGCTTCCGTACGGCAGCACGCGCGTCAGCCGGATCCCGGTCTCCCCGGGGGCGAGCCCGAGCGACTCGCGCAGCACCGGGTTGGTGAGGTCCTGCCAGCCGATCCCGGCGCGCGCGAAGCTGCGCCAGTCGCCCTTGGCGGCGCCGGCCAGGAAGTGGCTCAGCACCGGCGCCGCGATCGCCTGGTACGTGTCCCCCGAGCGGCCGGTGACCAGTCCCGCGACCTTGCCGTCCTTCACCACCACCTCGGACTCGCCGAGGCCCTCGGCGCTCGAGGCCACGTCGATCGTCAGCAGGCTCGTCTGCGACAGGCCGTGGCGGCCCGAGCGCACCTGGCGCCCGGTCGCCGGGTAGGCGTCGAGCAGGCCCGTCCGCTGCCAGCGCAGCACCTGCACGACGCCCTCGCTCGAGGCGCGCGCCTCCAGCTTCAGCGGCTCGAGGCCGTCCCAGAAGGCGGGATCGTCGACCGCCACGAGCGCGAGCGGGCCCTCGTGGTCCACGAGATCCACGCGGGCGACCGTGCGCGCGTCGCCGCCGAGCTTCTGTGCCTCGACCAGGAGCGGGTTGCCGAACGCCGTCGAGGCGACCAGGATGCGCTGGCCCTCGACCACCAGGCCCGTCACGGTCCGCGTCCACGGCGCCTGCTTCTCCCAGGGCGCCCGCCAGTTCCAGTCCTGGCCGGTGACGCGCACGCTCACGACCCCGGTGCGCAGGTTGCCGCTGGCGACGGTCGGCTCGGCCGAGAGCGGCGCCGGGACGGGCGTCGCCGCGGGCGCGGGCGGGGGCGCCGGCGGCCGCGCCGTCGCGCAGGCGGCGACGAGCGCCGCCGCCAGGGTGCTAGGGACGGCGAGCGCTCTGAATCGCATACTGTTTCAGGATCTCCGGATGGGCGGCCTCGGCGCGCGCGCGGTCGAGTGCCTCGATGCCGCCGTCGCCTTCGAGCTCGATCGTGTGGAAGCGCGCGGTGTTCTCGGCGAACGCCAGCGAGACGTCCGCCAGCGAGCGGACCTTGCGGCCGTTGATGGCCTCCACTCCCACGGGCGCGCCGAGCGACATCTGCGAGTTGACCGCGTGGCGCAGCACGCGCGTCAGCACCACGACGTCGCGGTCGGCCTCCTCGGGCTTCTCGGCCTCGCGGAACAGCTGGTGCCACACGAGGTCGCGGTTCGCCGTCTGCGGCCAGCCGCGTCCGAGCGTCTTCAGCAGCTCCACCTCGAGGCGCATGAAGACGAGCCCGGCGTAGACCACGTAGTCGGGCGGCATCCCGTAGCGGTTGCGGTTCTTGTCGTAGCGCGCGATCCGGCGCGCGGGCGCCTTCAGCAGCAGCTGCTGGCCGTCGCGCCACACGCCGAAGCGCACCTCGTCGCCCACCTGCAGCATGTCGATCGCGTGCTCGAAGGTCACCCGCGCGTCGCCGAGCCGGATCGTGCCGTCGTCGGCGACCGCGTGCCCCTGAACCGTGAGCAGCACGTCGCCCGGGAGCACGATGCCTTCGGCCGTGCCGCCGGGAGCCACGCGGTCGACCACGACGCCCGAGCGCCCCTTCGGCAGGCCCCGCTCGCGGCGGTAGGCCGGGGACAGGAGCGAGGCCGACTGCAGCCCGGAATCGGGAAAGCCGTCGTAGCGGCCGTCCTCGAGGTTCTCGAGGAAGTAGCGCACGATCGGGACCGGGATGAAGAAGCCCATGTTGTCGGCGCCCGGGAAGCCCTGGAACGCGACGCCGACGACGCGGCCGCTCTGCACGACCGGGCCGCCGCTGTTGCCCGGGTTGATCGCGGCGTCGGTCTGCACCACGAGGTGCTGGTCGGCGCCGCTGTGGACGTAGCCGCGCGACTCGATGCGCGAGACGATCCCGGCGGTCGAAGAGACGTCCTGGCCCCCGAGCGGAAAGCCGTAGGTGTTGACGCGCGTGCCGGTGCGCGGCAGCGCGCCCAGCCGGAGCGGGCGCAGGCCCTTCGTGAACGCGGGATCCGCGACGCGCAGCACGGCGAGGTCGCAGTCGTCGCCCACCGCCTCGAGCGTCGCGACGTACGGGTCGGCCTGATCGGGACGCCGCACCAGGATCTGGCGGGCGTCGGCGATGACGTGGCCGTTCGTGACGATGCGCCCGCCCTCGATCAGGAAGCCGCTGCCGGAAGCGCCGCTCACGGGCTCCTGGCGCCACGGCTGCGACCAGTCGAAGGGCGAACGGAACACCTGGACGTGCACGACCGCGGCGGCGACTCCGTTGCCGACGGCCGGCACCGCGGCCGTCACGGGGACTGCGGGAGGCGCCGGCGTCGGCACAGGCGGCTGCACCCCCGTCGGCGGCCCCGTGGGCGGCTGCCCGATGGGTGGCTGCCTCTCGATGGGCGGCGCCTGCCCCGTGGGCGCCTGCGCCCCGGCCGCCGCGGCCGAGAGGAACGCGGCGAGCAGTGCGGCGCGTCTCATCTCGGACTCTCCGCGGCGAGCAGGCCGGCCCGCGTCCCGTCGGCCACGCAGTCGGGAATGCCCGTGAAGCGCACTCCGGCGCCAGTCAGGAAAAGCCCCGGAATCCCGGCCAGCACGCGCTCGACCGCGCGCATGCGCTCCAGGTGGCCGACCTCGAGCTGCGGCGTGCCCGCGGGCCACCGGTAGACCCGGCTCAGCACCGGCTCGCCCGAGAGTCCCAGCACGTGCTTCATCTCCGTCGTCACGACATCGATCATCTCATCGTCGCGGAGGGAAAGCGCGTCAGGGTCGCGGACGCCGCCGAGAAAGCCCCGGAGCAGCACGTGGCCCTCGGGAGCGCGGTACGGAAACTTGGACGACACGAAGCTGAGGGCGGTCGTGCGCAGGCCCTCGGTCGCGGGCACGACCATGCCGTAGCCGTCGAGCGCGTGCGCGACGTCGTCGCGGCGGTAGCCGAGCGCGACCGTGGCCGACGAGGCGAACGGGATCGCGGCGAGTGCTTGGGCCGCCTCGGGCGCGAGGGCGGCAAGCGCGTCGGCGACTCGCGGACCCGGCGCCGCCACGACCACGCGGGCCGCCTCCACATTCCCGCCGTCCGCGGCGAGGGTGTAGCCGCCGCCGGACGTGGCATCGATGCGGGCGACGCGCGCGCGCAGCCGCAGCGCAGCCGGGTCGAGACGGGCGACGAGCGCCGCGACCAGCTCGCCGAGCCCCCCGCGCAGCGATTGGAAAGCCGAAGGCGGCGGCGCGCCGGGCGAAGGCGCGGGCGGCTTCGCGCGGCGCAGGCCGCGGATCAGGCTGCCGTGCGCGCGCTCGAGCTCGCGAAAGCGCGGGAACGTCGCGAGGATCGAGAGCCGCTCGGGGTCGCCCGCGTGGATTCCGGCGAGAAGCGGCTCGCCCAGCCGCTCGACCACCTCCTGCCCGAAGCGTCGGCGCAGGAACGACGCGATCGACTCGTCCGCGTCGCCGTTGCGGCCGGGTATCGCGAGCTCCAAGCCCATGCGGAGCTTGCCCGGCCAGGAGAAGAGCCCGCTCGCGGCGAGCGGCAGGATCCGCGTCGGCACCGCGAGCATCATCCCCTCGGGCAGCGGGTGGAGCTTGCGCTTGTGGAGCACGAACACCGCGCGGCGCTCGGGGTCGGTCGGGACGAGACGCTCGCCGAGCCCCAGCTCGCGGCAGAGCGCCATGCCTTCCGGCTTCTGGGCCAGGATCGCGTCGGGGCCGGCTTCGATCAGGAAGCCGCGTTCGTGCTCGGTGCGGATCACTCCGCCGAAACGGTCGCCCGCCTCGAGGAGCACGTACGGGACGCGCCGCTTCTGGAGCGCCCAGGCCGCCGCCAGGCCCGAGATGCCGCCGCCGATCACCGCAACCGTGGTTTTCGTCACGCGCGAGCCATCTTGATTCCAGGCGCGGCGCGCCGCAACCCCGCCGTGGTCGTTCCACGCGCCGCGAAGCGGAATAGAATTGGGACGAAAAGCCCCCCAAAAAGGACTCACGAGACGATGGCGGAGCCAACGAAGGATCGCGCGCGCGAAGTGGTGGTGACGGGCGCCGGGGTCGCCTGTCACATGGGCCACGACTGGCCGGCGATCGAGAAGGCCCTGCGCGAGGGGCGCAACACCCCGTTCACGCGCTGGCCCAAGGCGCAGGAGCTGGGGATGCAGTGCCAGGTGATCGGCCTCTACCCCGGCACTCTGGAAGCCGACGAGCTCGGGCTCGACAAGTCGCAGGCGCGCTTCATGAGCCGGGTGGCGCTCCTGGCGTTGCGAGCGGCGCGGCTCGCGGTGGCGCAGGCGGGAATCGCCACCCGGGAATTGGCCGTGGTCGTGGGCAGCGGGACCGGCGACGTCGAAACCCACCGCGAGATCGCGGCACGCCTCGCGCGCAGCGAGCCGCCCCGCCGTGTGTCCCCGACCGTGATCCCGCGCCTGATGGCCTCGACCGTCTCGGCCAACCTGGCGACGGTGCTCGAGACGACCGGGCCGTCCTTCAGCGCCTCCGCGGCGTGCACCGGCGGCGCCTACAACCTGCTGCTCGCCTCGCAGCTGATCGAGAACGGCCACGTGGACGCCGCGATCGCCGGCGGCGCCGAGGTGGCCGATATCCACTTCCACGCCGGCTTCGACGCGATGCGCGCGTACACCGCGGTCGACAACGACCGGCCCGAGCGCGCCTCGCGCCCGTACGCGGCCGACCGCGCGGGCTTCATCTTCTCGGAGGGAGCCGGGATCGTGGTACTCGAGGCGCGCGCGCACGCCGAAGCGCGCGGCGCAGCGCCCCTCGGCAGGCTGCTCGGCTACGGCATGTCCTCGGACGGGACCGGCAACATGGTCGCGCCGTCGCCCGAGGGGGCCGAGCTCGCGATGCGGCGGGCGCTCCAGCACGCGGGACTGCGCCCCGACGAGATCGACTACGTCAACACGCACGCCACCTCGACGCCGCTCGGCGACATCTCGGAGGTGCGCGCGATGCGCCGCGTCTTCGGCGAGCACCGCCCGGCCTACTCCTCGACCAAGGGCTACACCGGGCATCCCGTCTCGGCGGCCGGAGCGATCGAGGCGATCTTCACGCTCGCGATGCTGCGGGGCGGTTTCCTCGCGCCCTGCCCGAACGCCGAGCCGATCGACCCGGAGCTCGCCGACTACCCGCCCGTGCTGCGGCCCGAGTCGCGGCGGCTCGGCAAGGCTCTCAGCAACTCGTTCGGCTTCGGCGGGACGAACGCCGTGCTCGTGCTGGGCGCGCCCTGACGGAAGGGGTCGTTGACACTCCACGCCCGCGGCTGTCAGACTCCGGAGCCTAACGTCAGGGTGCCTCCCGCTTCGGGAGGGTAAAAGGGAAGCAGGTCGAAAACCTGCGCGGTCCCGCCACTGTAGCCGGCGAGCCCGCTCTCACAGGCGCCTGAAGGGCGCCGCCACTCGGCCGTCTCTCGCACGAGACGCCGGGGAAGGTCGGGAGCGACGCGATGACCCGGGAGCCAGGAAACCTGCCCCGACCGACGTGCTAGAGGCTTCTCGCGTGAGGGAGCACCTGGAAAAGCGGCGCTCGACGGGCCGCTTCCAAACGCCAGCTCGCTGCGAACCGTTCCGCCGGACGCGCCGGCGGGGCAAGCCTCCGCAAGGAGGAACCGTGCGCATCCTTTCGCTTCTCTGCGTATCACTGCTGCTGTCGGCTCCGCGGGCCCGCGCCGCGGAGTCCCCCACCGGGTCGCTCGCCGGTGTCGTGCGGACGAGCGACGGCCTCCCGCTGCCGGGCGTCGCGGTCGTGCTCGCGGGCCAAGGCGGCGAGCGGCGCGTGACGACCGGTCCCGACGGGTCGTACCGCGCGACGGCGCTCGCACCCGACTCCTACACGCTGCACGTCGACGCGCCCGGTCTTGCGTTGCGCGACGCGGCGGGCGTCTCGGTCGGAGCCTCCCAGACGCGTCACGACCTCGTCCTCGTCCCGGAGCCGGTCCGGGAACGCGTGGTCGTGAGCGCGACGCGCGGCGAGGCCACGCTGTCCTCGCTCGGCGTGTCGGCCGACGTGCTCGACCGCCAGCGGATCGACGACCGGGCCGCGACCTCGCTGCTGCCGCTGCTCCAGGACCTGGCCGGCGTCGCCACGGCGCGCGCGGGCCAGGCCGGCCAGCAGGGCTCGGTGTTCGTGCGCGGCGGCGAATCGCGCTTCGCGCGCGTGATGGTCGACGGCGTGGCCGTGAACCAGCCGGGCGGCGCCTACGACTTCGGCACGGCGCTGCCCTTCGAGCTCGAGCGGATCGAGCTGGTGCGCGGCGCCGTGAGCAGCCTGTATGGCACCGACGCGCTCGCGGGCGTCATAGCACTCGAGACGCGCCGGGCACGGCCGGGCGAGACGCCGTCGCTGCGCGCCGAGAGCGAGGCGGGCAGCGACGACTGGCTGCGCTTCGTGGGCGCGACCTCCGGGACGAGCGGAGCGTTCGACTGGAACGCGGGCGTGCAGCACCTGCAGACCGACAACCAGGCACCGAACAGCGCCTTCGACGAGACGTCGGTGGCGCTCTCCGCGGGCGTTAAGCTCGACGAGCGCACAAACGCGCGCGTCGTGGCGCGCATCGACGGCTCGAGCGTGGGGACGCCCGGCCAGACGGCGTTCGGTCCGCCCGACCTCGACGCGTCGTTCGATCGCGACGACCTCGTCGTCTCCGGTGTGCTGCGCCGCGCCCAGGCGAGCGTCTCGCACCAGCTGAGCGTCGGCTACGCGCGGACCGACCAGCTGTCGCTGAACCCGCTCGACTCCGGCTGCCACGTGCCCGAGTGGGAGGGACAGCAGGCCGCGTTCCCCGACTGCGACTTCCCGAGCCCCGAAGGGTTCCAGAACCAGACGGACCGGCTGGCCGCCGGCTACCAGGCGGAGCTCGCGCTCGGGTCGCGCCAGCTGCTGACGGCGGGCGCCGAGGTCGAGCACGAGACGGGCGCCCTCGGCAGCCCCGGCGACCTGCTCGAGCCGACGCGCACCAACTTCGGCGTGTACCTTCAGGACCGCCTCGTCGCCGGGAGCCGTTTCTATCTGACCCTCGGCGCGCGGCTCGAACACAATGACAGCTTCGGGACGCAGGTCGTGCCGCGCGCCGCGGTCGCGGTCCGCGCGCGCGACGGCGAGGACGCGACGACCTTGCGCGCCAGCGCCGGGATGGGCATCAAGGAGCCGAGCTTCTTCGAGTCGTACGGCGAGTCCTTCTTCGCCCAGGGCAACCCGGACCTCGAGCCCGAGCGCAGCACGACCTTCGACGTGGGCGTCGAGCAGCGGCTCTTCGCGAGCCGGCTGCGCGCGTCGCTCACGTTCTTCCACCACGACTACAAGGACCAGATCGCCTACTCGGTCGTGGACTTCGACACCTTCGAGGGCACCTACGTGAACCTCGCGCAGACGCGGGCGCAGGGGCTCGAGCTCGCGCTCGAGGCGCGGCCTCTGCCGGAGCTGGCGCTCTACGGCCAGTACACCTACCTCGACGGCGAGATCCTCGAGAGCCCGAGCGACTTCGACCCGATCTACGCGGCCGGCGAGGCGCTGCTGCGCCGCCCGAAGAACCAGGGCTCGCTCGGCGCCGAGCTGACGTTCCCGCGCTTTAGCGCGGGCGCGACGCTCGTCCTCGTCGGCGAGCGCGCGGACAGCGACTTCGCCGCGATCGGCCTCACGTCGAATCCCGGCTACGCGCGCCTCGACGCGCGGCTGCGGGTGCGCGTCGTCGGCCCGCTCGAGGCGTTCGTGGTCGCCGACAACCTGCTGGACGAGGAGTACCAGGAGGCGCTCGGCTACCCCGCGCTCGGTCGCTCCGTGCGCGGCGGCCTGCGGCTGCGGCTCGGCGGCGGGCACCCGTGACGCGTCCCGCCCGCGTGCTTCTCGCCTGGAGCGCGACGTGGCAGGGTCAAGATTCAAGACCTGACCCCTTCCGGAGGAGCGCGTGATCGTGCGCCTGGGACGGGCTGCCGTGCTGGCGGTGGCCGCACTCCTTGGGGTGGGCCCGGCCTGGGCCCAGGCGCCGAAGCCGCAGCGCGTCGCCTCGATCAACCTGTCGGCGGACGAGGTGCTGGTGGAGATCCTGCCGCCGCAGCGGCTCGTCTCGGTCACGCGCTGGGCCGACGCCGAGGGGACGTCGAACGTCGTCGGGCGCGTCCCGAAGAACGTCCACCGCTTCGTGAAGGCGGACATGGAGCAGCTCGTGGC